>NZ_JBFRLG010000007.1:0-196751 GCF_041469785.1 Vibrio sp. 10N.286.48.F5
AGAGTTAAGAGAACAACCTGATTGATGGGCTTATGGGAAAACATCAATTTAGGCTTACTTTGTGAAAAGTAAGACACACCCTGGAGGGGTTCCCGAGTGGCCAAAGGGAGCAGACTGTAAATCTGCCGGCACTGCCTTCGATGGTTCGAATCCGTCTCCCTCCACCATATTCTCCTTAATTGGAAAATCGAAAAGCCAACTCATTGAGTTGGCTTTTTTCGTTTCTGAGCTTTATCTCTTACTAAACGTGTCTTCTAAAACAACCCTCAACTTCCTAAACACTAACCCGCTCCTACAAATAACTAAGCGATCTAGCCCATTCAAACATCAGTGATCCCATACTTCTGCATGACGCTCACAAGCCAGATAAGCAGCGCAGCCTAAACAATGGGTCGATATATGTTCTTCGCATTCGTTCGCAATTATCTGTTTCTGCTGCAAAGTAACCTCAGGCTCCAATACGGGTTCAAAGAACTTTGTCATTACTCATTACATCCAAATAAAATCAGTTAGTTAGTTAGTCTCAGGTTAATCCAATCTTTAACTAAGATACATATCATTAGACGCAAAAAAGCCCCTGCTGATTTCTCAGCAGGGGCTTTCTATTATTTGGTGTTATTCCGAATAACTACATCCTATTGATGTTGAGTTAAATCCTGGAATTAACCTTGAATACCAACAATTAACCATGGTGCATTGTTAGTTGTTAGGTCACGCTCTAGATGCCAGATATCAGTGATATCTTCTTCAACGCCATCCGCTGTGTCACGGTAACGACCGCTAAACTGAAGGCTTAGCTGTGCTTTGCTACCATCGTGGTCTGCGCGAACGATTTCAGCATCAACGTACATTACGTCTGTGTGCTGATCACCGTCTAGCTTATTACGCTCAGCTTTTAGGTCTTCAAATAGGCTTGGAGATACGTATTCTTCAATCGTGTTTAGCTCGTTGTGATTCCATGCACCTTGCAGTGTACGGTAGTGCTCACGAGAACCATTGATGAATGCCGCTTGATCAAAGCCCGGTGGGTAGTTATGTGGAACATCGCTTTGTGCACCAAAACCGAAACCACCAGCAGCGCCTTGTGATTGAGGTTGTGTTTGCTCGAAGTTATGAACATTTGGTTGTTGCTTAGGTTGTTCAAACTTGTTCTGACCCATGCCGCCGAATGCTGGCTGTTGGCCACGTGCATTCTGCTGATTCATTGAGCCCTGCTTCGCGCCCAACATTCCGCGTAGGAATTTAAACGCTAGGAAAGCAATCAGACCCATAATCAGAATATCCATGAACTGGATACCTTCAAATGCGCCACCAAAGAATGCAGCTAAAAGACCACCAGCAAGTAAACCACCTAGCAGACCGCCCATAAGGCCTTTCTTGCTAGAGTTAGCTGCTGTGTTCTTACCTGTTTGATCTTGACGGATCGAATTCGTGTTTTGTTGTTTTGGTGCTGGAGCCGTTTTAAAGCTTTTGCCAAATGACTTACCACCACCAAACTTTTTCGCTTCCGCGATTGGCGTCACCGCGACTGTTACCAACAGGATCGCGACTAGTGAGAAAAATCGTTTCATTATTATCCTTTATAGGTTTTTTATCTTTCGACACCTTAATCATACTCGTTAACAAAGAACAATGAAATATTCACCGTGTTTACACATGTATCATAATATTGCGGCTATTAATTGATTACTAAACTAGCGAAGGGATTGACGGCACTCTGGGGCAGCATTAAAATATTGAACGATGTTCATTTAATAGAAAGTACCCATGGCAAGACGAAACGATCATACTCGCGAACAATTAGTGCAATTAACCTTAAAAACGGTAACCGACTTCTTAGAAGAGCACTCTTATCACGAGCTAAGTCTACGTAAAATCGCCAATATGATTGGTTACGTTCCAAGTACCTTAGTAAATGTATTTGGTAATTACAACCTACTGCTTTTGCATGTGGTCGCTCAAACATTAGATGAACTGGCGTCAGAATCCGCTGCAACTGTTGAACAATCGAGCAACCCTCAACAAGCTCTATTCAACCTTGCCTACTGCTACCACGATTTTGCACAGAGACACCCTCACCGTTGGCAGCTTATCTTTGAGCACAACATGAACGGTGAAAACCTTCCTGAATGGCAATCGAACCGCATCGATAGAATGACAGGCATGCTAGAACAGTTGCTAGTAGCGATTGCTCCTGAACATACGAAAAGCGAAGTCGTTAAAGCCAGCCGTGTATTATGGTCTGGAGTACACGGAATTACTCTACTTAGCGTTGATGATAAATTTTTCGCCTCTGAGCCTATTGATGGTAAAGAGCTGATCAATAACCTAGTCTCAAACTACTTAACCAACTGGTAATCATCCAAGGAAAGACAATGAACAACAGCAGCCAATCTTCGCTGTTAACGCAAAAAAGGTTCCTACCCTACTTTATTACCCAATTTCTAGGAGCCTTTAACGACAACATATTCAAAAATGTCCTGTTACTGTTTGTTGCTTTCGCAAGCGTAGACACGCTGCCTATTTCCAGCAATCTATTCATTAATTTGGCCGCTGGCCTTTTTATTCTGCCCTTCTTCCTATTTTCAGCTTTGGCTGGTGTACTGGCCGACAAATACGAAAAATCGTGGTTTATCCGTAAAGTTAAGCTCCTCGAAGTAGTGATCATGTCACTGGGTGCGATCGGATTCATCTACGAAAGCTACGGAATATTACTTCTGCTCCTGTTCCTTATGGGAACGCAGAGTGCTTTCTTTGGCCCGGTGAAATACGCCCTGCTTCCACAACAATTAGAAACAAAAGAACTGGTATCTGGTAACGCTCTCGTCGAGACAGGTACATTCTTAGCGATCCTGATTGGTACTCTCGGCGCAGGCATCATTGCATCTGAAGAAGGCGCAAAGCTCATTGCTGCGGTGTGTATTGTTTCGTTCGCCGTGCTTGGCTATGTATCAAGCTGGTTTATCCCACAAGCGCCAAGTAATGCACCAGACCTTAAAGTAAAGTGGCAACCTGTAAAACTGACCCGCGCGACACTGGCGATTGCAAAAAAAGATCGCCCGACCTTTCAAGCTCTGATGTCTATCAGCTGGTTCTGGTTCCTTGGTGCGGCTTACCTAACTCAGTTTCCCAACTTCACTAAACTGCATCTAAACGGCACTGAAAGCTCCGTCGCCTTTTTACTGGCACTATTCTCGGTAGGCATTGCAATCGGCTCTTTAGCTTGTGATAAGTTATCTAATCACCGAATTGAAATCGGCATCGTGCCAATGGGCAGCTTAGGTATCTCGATCTTCGGTCTTCTGATGGCGATATCCATCCCGGAGTCTTTGCCTGACTTTAGTTCTTTCCATCAATTCGTAACCTACTCAGAGCTGTGGCCACTGTTTGCTTACCTTCTGCTTCTGGGTATCTCTGGCGGTGTCTTTATTGTTCCTCTGTATTCACTGATGCAGTTACGTGCCAAGCCCGACGAGCGTGCCCAAGTGATTGCCGGGCTCAATATCTACAACTCACTGTTCATGGTGGGAAGTGCGGTATTAGGTATTGTTTGCCTTAGTGTTCTAGAGCTTTCAATTCCGCAGCTGTTTATCTTGCTCGCAGTGGGCAACACTTTGGTGATGCTGTACCTATTTTATCAGGTGCCTATCTACGCTTTCCGCTTCTTTACGTGGGTGGTCACTCACACCATGTACAGAGTTAAACATAAGAACTTACATCACCTGCCAGAAAAGGGCGGTGCGTTGATTGTCTGCAACCATGTGAGTTATATGGATGCACTGCTGCTGAGTGCGGTTTGCCCTCGCTTGATCCGTTTTGTGATGGAAGAGGATTACACCAAGTTGCCGCCAATTCGACGCTTCTTGAAAAGAGCTGGGGTGATTCCAATCTCCGCGACCAACCGCAACTCGATTCGAAACGCTTTCAAAGAAGTAGAGCGTGCCCTGCATGAAGGTCACATCGTGTGTATTTTCCCAGAAGGAAAGCTCACCTCTGATGGCGAAATGGCTGAGTTCATGCGTGGTATGGAGCTGATCATCAAACGTTCCCCTGTCCCAGTGATTCCTATGGCTCTTAAAGGATTATGGGGTAGCTACTTTAGTCGTTACAAAGGCCGTGCCTGCAAAGGGTTACCCACTCGCTTCTGGACTAAGCTAGAGATAGAAGCTGGCGAGCCGATTTCACCTAAACAAGCCTCTTGTGAAACGCTTCGACAGTCAGTCTCTGACCTTCGCGGATCATTACGCTAGTTAACCAGCCCTTTATTCATATCAGTTGAACAAGCGTTAAGTTTTCCTTAACGTTTGTTCAATTCATTTAGACTTACTTATCATTTTATTGAACGTATAGTGGTCTCATCACAATAACGCCACAACAAAACAAGACTCTAAATACAATGAACCTAAAAAAGTCCGTTCCATTTTATCTTGCTGCACTGTTTTGCTTAACGCCTTGGGTTAGCTCACCGACAGCCCTGGTTATCGGTTTCCTGCTTGCTAGTTTAGGATTAGTCCCTGAACACTTGGAAGTCGGCAAGCTTACCAAAAAGCTACTGGCCTACTCTATTGTTGGCTTGGGTTTTGGTATTCAGTTTGAAAAAGCATTAGCAGTAACAGGCGATGGTATTGGGCTCATTGTAACGACGATTATCGGTACATTAGTCATTGGTTGGTTCTTGGCGAAACAAATGGGGCTAGACCGCACTACGGGCTATCTTATATCTTCTGGTACCGCGATTTGTGGTGGTAGCGCGATAGCAGCAGTGGCACCCGCGATCAAAGCAGACGATGAACAGATTGGCTTGGCATTAGCCACCGTATTCGTGTTGAACTCGGTTGCTCTATTCTTATTCCCGATGATTGGTCACGCGCTTGAGCTCAGCCAACAAACATTTGGTACTTGGGCAGCGATAGCGATTCACGATACGTCTTCTGTAGTAGGTGCAGCTTCAGCGTATGGCGAAGAAGCACTGACGACAGCGACAACATTGAAGCTCGCTCGCGCACTTTGGATCATCCCAATCGCTTTAATTAGTGCGATGATCTTCAAGAACGATCAAAAGAAGATTACGGTTCCCTACTTCATTTTCTTCTATTGCGCCGCTATCGCGGTGAGTGACTTACTGCCACAATTTGAGATGGTCTATCAAGGAATCTTTGATGTGTCTAAGCGAGCACTGGTCGTGTGTTTGTTCTTAATTGGCTGTGGTATTTCAGTTGAGAAGTTAAAAGCGGCAGGGCCGAAACCACTGATGTTTGGTATTACAATGTGGGTCATGATCTCAACGGGTTCATTGGCGTGGTTAACTCTCGCTTAGCCCGCATAGAAACGCTTTAGATGTTTGTTCGGTGAACTAGACACTCAAGTTAGCGAGCAACAAAACAAAAAGGCAAAGCTCCAATGGGCTTTGCCTTTATCGTTTGTGGTAAGGGTATTCTTTGTTGTAACAATCACGAATCAAACAGGGGCTTATCACTCTTCTTGCTCTCTCTTTTCATTAAAACAAGTACCACAACCAACACAAATGCGGTGAGCTCAGCCAACGAACGAGTCAACCCTGACGAGATGATTGCTTGGCCTATCTGCAGTAAAACCGCAATGGTGAGGGCAATTTTCATAATAAGACCTTATTCTATAATCCGTTATTTATATGGCTTATTATGATGGATGGTTATAAAGATAATAAATTCTGTTTTGAACTATCTAATTGCTAAATTAACTAACTGCAGGCCAAGTGAACAAAAAACCTCCGACTCAATTAGTTAGAGCGCCGGTGTTGCAACAACCACTGCGCTAATCCCGCTCTCGATACCTTAATACCTAACTGTTCTTGTTGAGGCATGCGGTAATACTCAATAGGGAACTTAAATCGCTCTAGGCTTCCTTGTAGCTGCTCTGCAAACCATTCTTTGGTTAGAACTTCATCACAGTCCACAATAGCTACTGGTCTAAAACCAAATTCGCTGTCTTCTATGGGCACAATAAAGGCTTGCTTAACTTCGGGCAGCTGGTTAAGTACTCGCTCAATTTCTTCGCAATGAATGTTCTCACCACCAGAAATAAACTGGTTGTCGGCACGGCCAATAATCGACACTTGTTCGCCAAGCCACTCACCAAGATCTTTGCTATCAAACCAACCGCTCTTATCAACTAATGGCGTTAAGTTACCTTGATAGTAATACCCGGACGCGAGCGTCTCGCCACCAATAAAGATACGTTGTTCTTCAATTTTTAGCTGGCGATGGTTAAGGACAAAACCGGCGGTGCTGCCGGCATCAACGGGCTTCGCGGTCACGGTTGAAGCCGCTTCAGTCATGCCGTATCCAAGCCATGTTTCGATGCCCATTTGTTGAGCTTCGAGCCCAAGTGCTTCTGGTATATGACTACCACCCAAAAGTACATGCGTTAAAGTAAGTGCTTGCTTACTCTTTAACAATCGATGTAGTTGAGTAGAGACCAATGAAGCATGACTGCATTCTTCTATATCGGTTTCAAGCTGACCTGTGCCTATTTTGATGCAACCACCAGCCGCCAACCAACGATGAACTATCGCCAGCCCCGACACATGGTACATAGGTAAACTCAGTAACCACATGTCACCTTGTTGATAACGAAACACCTCAAGCAGCCCTGACGCAGAGCATAGGTGCTGCTCAAGTGTATGAGCGACCGCTTTTGGGTTTCCGGTAGAACCTGAAGTGAATACGATGCTCGCTAGATTTTGCGGATTGAAATTGGATTCTTGAGGTGTCGTTATCTGCTCATCATCACCATCAAACTTCAGTTCACTTAGGCAAGGCAAGGTCACCAACTGAGTATTCAAACCGGCAGTCTCTGATTGCTCTATTCCGCTATTGCCCAAGAGCCAAAGGTAGCTCTGTTGATCTGCTTGATATAAGGAATCGAGCTTTTGCTTCAGGCGTAAACTAGGCTGAGGCATCGTAAACGCACAAACCACACCCAAATTGAGTGCGGCAAGATAAACAGGGATCACTTCAGCTTGATTCTTACCAACAATCGTCAGTACATCACCTTCAGATAGGCCTTGATGAGATAGCTGTTGTTGGTACTCACTAACCAACACAAACACTTGCTGCCAAGTATAAGTGCGGTGAGTGGTCACTAACGCTGGTTGAAGTGGGTTTTGCTGCGCCCACTTTACCCAGAGCGGGGGATGATTAGATTGTGGGCGCATCATATGATAACCAAAAATAGATTAAGAACTTGTTAAGCTAACTAAATAGCCATTCAAATAGCTCGGTCTAAGAAGACCAAATCAATTGTTGCTTTTCAAGCGTAGAGACAGGCAACTGACAGCCCGGCCAAGAAACCTCTAGCTGCTGCTTGAACAAGCCAATCGTATCCAACCCCGGCACTTCATTTGGCAAATATTGCTGCGCCAGACGAGCAATCTGAGTCAGACCTAGGCTCGACTCAATGCTTGAGCTCAATACAGGTTTCATTCCAAGCTTCTGTGCTCGCTCAATGATTGCCACGCAACGCTCGACAGAACCAATAAGAGTTGGCTTGATCACGACTGCTTTAACACCAGTAAGGTCGCTAAGATCAAATTCCGGGCTGCGCACCGCTTCTTGCAGTGTCTCGTCCCACGCAATCGCCACACCATGGTCAATGGCAAAGGCCAAACTGTCTTCTGGCTTTTGGCAAGGCTCTTCGATAAAGCTTATACGCTGGCGCATTGACGGCGAAATGTATTTAATGAATTGCTTCGCTTTCTCTGGCTTCCACGCACGGTTGGCATCAAGTCTTAGAGTCAAATCAGGGATCGACTCAAGGAATAAGCTAACCAACATGCCATCGCGAATCGCTTCGTAGAGGCCGACTTTCACTTTCGCGACCTTCTCGCCTACCATCTCATTCAATACAGGAATCAGTTCATCTGGATCGCCTGTACACAAAGGCGCCGCTTGGTAGTTACCTTGAGCGTTAAGATCGCCTCGCAATTCCATCATCGCCATTGAAAAGCCAAACGCGACAGAAGGATACAGCTCGTCGAAAGGCGTTTGAGGCTTATTGTGGCTCCAAAGCTCTAATTCGTGTTGAAGCTGAATGCCAGCTTGTTCGGCATCTTCTTGGCTAAAACCGGGCAAAGGCGCAACTTCGCCAAAACCAGTTTTACCATCACACTCAAGTTGGATGATATAGCCAACACGTTCGTTCAACTTATTGTCACGAAGAACCACACCACTATCCATAGGTAATTGATAACGGTAAAGTTTAGCGTGACGCTGAGAATTCACTGAGTTCATAAAGTTTCCTAAAAAACGGGGAACATCAAAACAAAACGAGCCGCTATTAGCGACTCATTTTGAAGAGGAGAAAGACTATGGATTACGCGGGAACTTGTCGAAGTCCGGTCGACGTTTCTCGTTGAATGCGTTGCGGCCTTCTTGGCCTTCCTCTGTCATGTAGAACATCATGGTTGCGTTACCAGCCAACTCTTGTAAGCCTGCTTGACCATCACAGTCAGCGTTCAGTGCCGCTTTCAAGCAACGCAGTGCCATTGGGCTGTGTTGAAGCACTTCACGACACCAACGAACTGTCTCTTTTTCTAGGTCAGCAACAGGAACAACGGTGTTTACAAGGCCCATGTCCAGTGCTTCTTGTGCATCGTAGAAGCGGCACAAGAACCAGATTTCACGTGCTTTCTTTTGACCAACGATACGAGCCATGTAAGAAGCACCCCAACCGCCATCGAAAGAACCCACTTTAGGACCCGTCTGACCGAACTGCGCGTTTTCAGCTGCAATAGTAAGGTCTGCCATCATGTGAAGTACATGACCGCCACCGACTGCCCAACCCGATACCGCTGCGATAACTGGTTTTGGACAAGTACGAATTTGACGTTGGAAATCAAGTACATTCAAGTGGTGCGTACCTGAGTCATCTTGGTAACCGCCGTAGTCACCACGGATACTTTGGTCACCACCAGAACAGAACGCCTTCTCACCAAGACCAGTCAAAATGATTACGCCAACTTTCTCGTCATAACGAGCATCAGCCAGTGCATTGATCATCTCTTTTACGGTTTGTGGACGGAACGCATTGTGCACTTGAGGGCGAGCAATCGTGATTTTCGCAATACCGTCATCAGACTTGTGGTATTGAATATCTTCATATTGACTGCTTTCATCGCGCCAGTTAACGGCTGCGTAAAGTTCTTCTTCTGTGATGCCTACTGTTTTAGCCATGATGATTCCCATTGTTCTATTAGAGAGCGCGACTAGCGTAGAGTCGCGACGGTGTTGCTCTGCTTTCTATAGCGCTTGATACGAGAGGTTCGCTCAGTCAGTTCATCAACGACTGGCGATACATTGGATGATCAGATTTGAAAACATCTCTGGTTGCTCAAAATGAACATTATGACCCGCGTAATCCACCTGACTATATTCAAAGCCACTATTCTCAGCTAGCTCCATGAATTTACGATCTTTTTCTCCACATACATAATGCAATAAATGCTCATGAGATTTCAATGTGGCACGTAAATCCGGTTGCTTAGCTAACGAAGTAGATAACAACATATTTGCTACGGATACTCCAAGGTTACCACTACGCTTTATGACCAAAGTTTGTCTTTGCTCATGATTTAGTGAAGAAAAGACGCTTTGTTGATACCAATCGTCTAAAACATCTTCAATCGACTGCTGTGCAAAGCGAACAGCCCATTGCGTATCGTGTACTAACCTTTGTGCTCTTTCTTCATCACATTCCAAGCCAAAGTTGCCACCTTCAATGATGACTTTCTCTAGGTTGAGTGCCTCAAAGCAAGGGCTTGTCACCCCATACATGGCAAGCCTTCCGCCCATAGAATACCCAATCACCACGATAGGATAATCGGCAGGAAGATCGTTGAGAGCCAGTTGGGATGTGATGCACTGGACAATTTTCTTACAGCAATGATCAAACCCTACCGGATCGATAAAGCGACTTTGTCCGTGTCCGGGTAAATCTATGCAAAGGAGAGGAAAATCCTCGAGGAATGGATGACATGCACTCCAATCATCCCCGCTTCCGAGTAAACCATGTAAGAAAACAAGCAAAGGTTTGTCAGAAGAATCTTGTACAGCTGGGTAATAATCGGAGTAAAGCATGTAAAGTCCTTAGGCTAATGCCTCGGTGAGCATTGAACTGAATTGTTTCAGCAAAGTAGACGCTTGTTCGGGAGGCGTCTTAACTTCCACGAGCAAGGTACCCTGACCCTGTTCGAAATGTTGTTCGATAATGGTTTGATAGCAATTCAAGGTTTCTGGCGCAGCGTATCCCAACTGGAATTGCGCAGCAGCGTGTTCAAAACTGAAACCATGAGGCATTTGATAAAGTGACTGTTTCTGCTGCTCTGGCACCGGCAATAAATCAAAGATCGCACCACCATCATTGTTGGTCACAACAATAACCATCGGCGTTAAATTATGAGTCAGCAGAGCCAGTGAGTTGAGATCGTAAAGCAAAGAAGTATCGCCAATCAACATCAATAAGGGGTTCTGGTTGGCTTTCACTACACCCGCAGCCGTCGCCACCAAGCCATCAATGCCCGATGCACCACGATTGCTGTAAACCCGATTCGCAGATATTGAAGACAGCATATCCACCAGCCTTACCATCAAGCTGTTTCCCACAAACAACTCTCTGTCTTTAAGTCTAGACGACAAGTCAACTGCAACACTCAACTCTGTCAGTTGGTCATTATTAGATATTTGTGCGAGTGCGAGTTGCTGAACGATATTAGCCACCTCGATTAAAGGCGTCGCCCAACCCGAGTGTTTGCACAACAACGTTGGCAGGTGTTGATCGGTTATCCATGACTCAATATTGGCAACAATATGAGTTTGAGGCAGATGGTCTTGATTTATACGGTGCGCATCAGGTGAAACCACGACATATTGCGTGCAATCGAACCAAGCCGCTTGTGACTTAACCCATTGGTTTAATCGCTTAGAAACAATGCGCTCACCAAACTGAAGAATGAAATCACACTGGTTGAGTTGCTCTTTGACTGAGTCACTCTGTAACCACAGATCATAATGCTTCCAATCACTGCTCACGCCCGATTGAGGATCACAGAAAATTGGCCAGCCCAAAGCCGAAGCAAACTGCTTGGCTTTAATTGCGGCTTCATTCTCGATAGAACCAATAATCACTGCGCCTTTACGAGCGACATAATCACTTGCTGAGACAGGCTGAGCGATTAAATGACTGGGCAAATAAGTGTTCGAGTAAAGGCAGGTTGAAGTTCTCCAAGCTGCCACGCTCTTTGTATAATCCGCATACATCTCAGCACTACTCTTAGAATAGAGCGGCTCTGGGAACGGACAGTTGATATGAATAGCCCCACCGACGCTGCGCTGTTTCGCCAGTGCGTTATCAACCGACGTCAAAAGCCAATTCAAAGAAACTTGTGTCGTTGGACTTGGAAGGTTTAGTGCCGTTTCAACGTGAGACGAAAAGATACCCTGCTGCTGAATCGCTTGATTGGCACCACAGTCGACTAAATCAATCGGTCGATCGGAGGTCAACAAGATTAGCTTTTCTCGCGTTAATCCAGATTCAGCGGTCGCTGGTAGAAGGTTAGCTACGGCAGTTCCAGAGGTAACAACCACCGCAACGGGTTTGTTGCTCGCTTTAGCTAAACCTAAAGCCAAGAAGCCAAGCCCGCGCTCATCAAAGTGCGTATGTAAGGTTAACTTGGAGTTGGCTTCAGCTTCGAGAGTTAGCGGCGTTGAGCGAGAGCCCGGAGCAACACAAACATGTTCAACGCCATTGCGTGCAAGCTCTTCAAGTAACGTGTGACACCAAACTCTATTTAATACGGCTTGGTCGTGATTCATGACGCGACACCCAATGGAGGGTGATCTGAAATTAAGCTAAGCAGAGTAGACATCTTCTTGTTCAGCTCTTGCCATTCATGTTCGGCAACCGATCCCGGCACGATCCCCGCGCCAGAAAACAGTTGTACTTGATCGTTTACAATCAAGGCGCTTCGAATCGCCACGCAGAATTCCGCTCGCTGATGACTGATATAGCCTACAGAGCCTGCATACCAACCTCGTGCAAACGGTTCGTGTTCAAGAATGAAATCCATCGCCTCTTTACGAGGTAAACCCGCCACCGCAGCAGTTGGCTGTAAGGCAGCAAGCAACTGCACACCATTAACGCCATTGTTGAGCTGAGCATGGATATTGCGCTTCAAATGCTGCACCTTACGCAAGCGCACTAGACGCGCATCCTTTTCAACATGGACCGTTTGAGAATGAGGAGTGAGACGCTCAATGATGTCGTCGACCACATACTGGTTCTCATTGAGGTTTTTGCTGTCTTGAGAAAGCCAGTTGGCCAGTTCCATATCCTCAGTAGCGTTCTCTCCGCGACCAATGGTTCCAGCAAGCGCCTCGGTATCAAGCTCCATACCATGTCGGCTATATAAGCGCTCTGGTGTCGAGCCAATGAAACTGTGTTTAGAATCCAGCACCAACATAAAGTGGAAACTGTGGTGATTTTGCAGATAGCTGGCTTTAAGTAATTGAGCTGCGCAGATAGGCGCATCGAGTTGCAGTGTGGTTTTACGTGCTAAAACGACTTTTTTGTACTCTTCATCGCTAATGCCTTGCAGCACTTTATCGACAAGGTTGCCCCACTGCTCTCTTTCTGGAACGTGATTGATCTGTTCAATATGGGCAGACAAAGGCGCCAATATCGCGGCTTCTACAGAAAGCTTATTCAAAGCATTAATAGAAGAAACGCGATCAGGGGACAAATTAACCGCCAGCGACCAAGTATTGTCAAAGCGGATCAATTCAACCTGAGGAAGGAAGAAAAACGACTCCATGCAGCGACGGTTCTTTGCGGTGTGCCCATCAAACGAGCGTCCACCCCAGATTCGTTGGTCTTCACCAAGAATAGCGTACGCGGGTGCAGGATCTGAAAACGTATGTAACTGTCCGAGCGCAACAACCTCTTCACGAGTGTCGCGTGACTGCCAGTAGAACTTAGGAAAGAGCGGTTGAGCATGAAGCCATTCTATAAATGCAAACGATGGTTTTTGCGTTAGAACTTCAACACAACGAACTTCGCTTGCTTGGGCATTTTGTACTCGCTCAATCAAAGCGGAGATAGTTTGCTGGAAATGTGACAAATCGACCTCGTTCACATCTAAATTATTATTATATTAGTTTGATACTTTATGGGCAGTACCCACTTAGATCAAGAATGTACTATATCTTTTCAACATTCCTGTGATTTTAAGCGATCCCGCCCCTTTATTCATCTTAGCCAATAACCAAGAAAGCGATTAATTAAAATTTAGAAAAGAGTGACAACAAAAAGCCTAAACGTGATACTGAAATGCGACATTCATCAGATTTTTATTCTATCAAACGCCATTTTGCGGTACTTTAATAAAGTATTTAAATTAATTTCAGGAAATCGGCAATGCAAAATATCGGGATGTCGTCAAAACTCAACAGCGTATGCTACGAAATCAGGGGGCCTGTACTCAAACATGCTAAGCGCATGGAAGAAGAAGGGCATAAAATACTGAAGCTTAATATTGGTAACCCCGCCCCATTTGGTTTTGACGCCCCTGATGAAATCCTTGTTGACGTAATCCGTAACCTACCGACATCTCAAGGTTACTGCGACTCAAAAGGCATCTATTCAGCCCGCAAAGCGGTTGTTCAGCACTACCAGAAAAAAGGCCTACGTAACCTTGATGTAGAAGACGTTTACATTGGTAACGGCGCATCAGAGCTTATCGTTATGTCTATGCAAGCGCTACTGGATAACGGTGATGAAATCTTAGTTCCCGCTCCGGATTACCCACTATGGACAGCGTCTGTTGCGCTTTCTGGTGGTACACCGGTTCACTACATGTGTGATGAAGATGCTGATTGGTATCCAGATTTAGACGACATGCGCGCGAAGATCTCACCAAAGACGCGCGGCATCGTTCTTATCAACCCGAACAACCCAACAGGCGCGGTATACAGCCGTGATTTCCTATTACAAGTGGTTGAGATTGCTCGTGAGCACGGTTTGATCATCTTCGCCGATGAAATCTACGACAAAGTACTTTACGACGGTGCGGTACACACTTCAGTGGCAACGCTTGCTGAAGACGTATTAATGGTCACGTTCAACGGCCTATCTAAAGCTTACCGTGTATGTGGTTTCCGTGGTGGTTGGATGTTCTTAACAGGCCCTAAACACCTAGCGAAAGGCTACGTTGAAGGACTAGAAATGCTGGCCTCAATGCGTTTGTGTGCCAACGTTCCGATGCAACACGCTATCCAAACCGCACTCGGTGGCTATCAGAGTATCAATGAGCTGATTCTTCCAGGCGGTCGACTGCTTGAACAGCGTGACCGTGCATGGGAACTGATCAACAAGATCCCTGGCGTTTCTTGTGTGAAACCGAAAGGTGCAATGTACCTGTTCCCTAAAATCGACACCAACATGTACAACATCAAAGACGATCAGAAGTTTGTACTCGACTTCCTTAAGCAAGAGAAGGTGCTATTGGTTCAAGGTACGGGCTTCAATTGGCCGAAACCGGATCACTTCCGTATCGTGACTCTGCCGCACATCGAAGATCTAGAAATCGCAATTGGTCGTTTAGAGCGCTTCTTACAGACTTACAGCCAAGACGACCTCATCGAAGGTTAATGAGCACAAAGAAAGATGGCTACAATTTGCTGTTTTAAAAGACTTTAACTTGTATTCATTCACTTCTATGCTTAAAAGGCTCCTGTTTAGGAGCCTTTTTTGTATCCGCTGTCTCGTATCCCTGTGCAAACACAAGATACGAGTGGAGTATTGTTTATACCAATCACAGTAAGTAAGTGTTCAGAAATAGCGTAGGGAAAAAGCTTGAGAACAAGGCAGCTATTTTCGACAAGCAGCTTCGATAAGTAGTTATTCTACAATCAAAAATTCTAACATAGTTATCGAGTTTTTTAACAAGCTAGGATGACCAGTTATTTACTACGATTGGTACTATAAGGACATTTATGAAACAGAGCCATTTCTTTGCCCATCTCGCACGCATGAAGCTAATTCAACGCTGGCCCCTGATGCGTTCGGTATCAAGCGAGAACATTTCAGAACATAGCCTACAGGTTGCTTTCGTGGCACACGCCTTGGCACTGATCAAAAACAAGAAGTTTGATGGTCAGCTTAACCCCGAGCACATTGCTCTGCTTGGCATGTACCACGACACCAGTGAGGTACTGACGGGTGATTTGCCAACGCCTGTTAAATACTACAACCCGGATATTGCACAAGAGTATAAGAAGATAGAAGCCGCTGCAGAACAAAGACTGCTTTCGATGTTGCCAGAAGAGTTCAGAGACGACTTCGCCCCCTTCTTAATATCTGGTACTGCGAGTAAAGAAGAGCAAAGCATCGTCAAGCAGGCAGATACTATCTGTGCGTACCTGAAATGCTTGGAAGAGCTCAGTGCGGGCAATCATGAATACGAGCAAGCCAAGCGCCGATTGGAAGAGACACTCGAACAACGCAAAAGCCCAGAAATGGACTACTTTCTCACCACATTCGCACCGAGCTTTGAATTATCACTAGACGAGATAAGCTAGCTGGGTATAAGTTGTTTTTAATTAGCTAAATAAAATCAATTTGATAGGTGCTATTTTGAATTCTCAACTCGAACCACCCTTTGTACTCGAACAAGAATGGCAGCATCGAAATGACGATGAACATAAAATAAGACGGGATGACCACCGCAGCCCGTATCAGCGTGACCGTGCGCGCGTGCTTCACTCTGCTGCTTTCCGTCGCTTACAAGCGAAAACCCAGATCCATGGCACCACGGTCAACGACTTTCACCGAACGCGCCTTACCCACTCTCTTGAGGCCGCTCAGCTTGGCACCGGTATCGTCGCTCAACTGAAGAAAAAGCAGCCCGAATTTCGAGACCTATTACCCTCAGACAGTTTGATTGATTCACTGTGTTTGGCTCACGACATCGGTCACCCACCCTATGGACATGGCGGCGAAGTCGCACTCAACTACATGATGCGCGACCACGGCGGCTTTGAGGGCAACGCTCAAACGTTTCGCATAGTCACACAGCTAGAACCTTACACTGAACATCACGGGATGAACCTATCTCGACGCACTTTGTTAGGTCTAATTAAGTACCCTTCTCTGCTGAGTGAGGTTCAAGCTAAATTGCAGTCTGAACCCGTTAAGCATCAACGACAACTCCGAGCTAAAGATTGGATGCCAGCAAAAGGCATCTACGATCATGATGAAGAGTTGTTTAACTGGGTGCTTGAACCGCTTTCAAGCAGCGACCAACAGCTCCTAAAACAGAAAAGAAAAACGCATACCGAGCCACTTGAGCACAACAAGACCAAATATAAGTCACTGGATTGTTCGATCATGGAACTTGCTGACGACATCGCGTATGGCGTGCACGATTTAGAAGATGCGATTGTGCTTGGCTCTGTGACCAAAGCTCAGTGGGTCGAATCGGCTTACCCTCAACTGAAAGAGATGGCCGACCCATGGATTTGTGAACACCTAGATTCAATTACAGAGATGCTTTTCTCTGGTGAACAGTATCGTCGAAAGGATGCGATTGGTGGGATAGTCAACGCACTGTTGACCAGTATCTCGATTAAGCGAGTGGAGGCTAACTTTGAGAATGTACTGTTGGCTTACAATGCGGTGCTCGAGCCGAGCATGGACGGCACACTCGATAAGCTGAAACACTTTGTCAGCGAGTTCGTTATTCAAGTGCCACAGGTTCAGGTCATCGAATACAAAGGTCAACAGATCATCATGGATATGTTTGAAGCATTCAGCGCAGATCCTGAACGCTTGCTGCCACTGCCCATCAAGAAGCAATGGCTACAACATCAAGATGAGTCTCGAAAAATGCGCGTGATAGCCGATTACATTTCATCGATGACTGATGATCTTGCGCAGAAAATGCATCAGCAACTGTTCTCAGCTCATACCGAGTTTTAATTCCTGACTCACCTTACTAAAACGGCTTAATCTAAGTAGTTTTTCTCAAACACGCCCGGCGGCATTTGATTGATTTGAAACTGAATCATTTGGTCAAATGCCGTTAGCAAAGGGCTAAAGTCGCCATCACGCTCTAACAAGCTAAGTAAATGATAGCCAGCTTCAACGGTTGAAAGGCTATTTTCACTGGGTGCTTTGCGAATTCGGTAATTACCCTTGAGATCTTTCGGTAAATGAACCGTGTTCAACGCATGCAAGTTACTCGATACTTGCCACATCTTGAATGCTTTCTTCCACGTGCCATCCAATAAAATCACACGCAGCTTCTTATTGGGAGATGTCGCCGACTCAACTGAAACAGAGTTTTCGCTTGGGTATAAAATCACATGTTGATACTGTTCATCGCACAACAATGCGTTGAGTTGTTCGTTGTCTGAAAAGTCTTCGCCAACAAACGTCACGCTGTTATTAAGAGATAACGAGAGAATACGCGCTGTTCCCATCGGACGATGCTCTTCTGATGGGTGCTGAAGAATGATAAGCTCAACATTCGATTCGAGTGGTGTAACCCACTGACAAATACAAGCTTTCAAAGCCTTGCTGCATTGGGGGCAATAACGAGACATGGATTTAATGTGTACCCTGTTTTAATTTTCATTTCACTTTTATGCGTCTTATTCCAATTTGAGCCAATACAAGCTTGGGTCGTTTGGGATAGCAATGCGATTGCCGATGGGCAATGGTGGCGAATCCTAACAGGAAACTTTTCACATACCAACTACTCGCATCTTCTGATGAATCTAGCAGGCTTGTGGATCATCAGCTACCTGTTTCAACCGAGTAAAAAACAGCTTGTTGTTGCTTTGCTTGTGATCAGTTTAGTGACTGGCGTCGCTCTGTTGTTTTCAAGTATTCAGATCTACGTTGGCCTATCGGGCACTTTGCATGGGTTGTTTGGCTTATTCGCGCTCAGAGAGGCTTTAAACGGCAGGAAGTCTAGTTGGCTGTTAGTATTCGGATTAGTCGCTAAAATCGCTTGGGAGCAGCTTATTGGCCCTTCTAGCACGACTGGTGAACTGATTAATGCTCGTATCGCGATTGAAGCCCACCTAGCAGGTGCATTGGCCGGAGGCTTCATATCTATCGCTTCATTTCTAACAAGTAGAAAAACGGGTCAAAGTTGAATTCTTTCGCGGTTCTTTTCAACCGTCGCTTCACCTATCCCTTTGACACTCACCAAATCATCAGCAGTAGTAAATGCCCCGTTCTGATCTCTGTAATCGACGATTTCTTTGGCTTTCTTGTCACCCACGCCAACCAATAGTGCTGAAAGTTCTTCTGCCGTCGCGGTATTGATGTTGACCGTAATCTCAATGCCTTCGTAAAGCTCAGCCTTGGTTGGGCTGTCTGCAAACACGGCAGGGCTTAAGAGCATCAGAAATGAAAGAATTAGTGTTGAATATATCGTGCGCATAAATAGTTCCTTTGTTCAAAAAACGTAACTTATGCATTTGCCGCGCTAGATAACACAATCACCAGATAAAAATAAAGCGGATCACCTAAGTGACCCGCTTCGTTATACATCTTATTTTCATCAGCTTGTTTGTTGGCTCACAAATCTGAATTAAAGCCTAACAATCACGTGTTGATTTCAGTAGTAAGCTCTAACTTGAGCTTGCTACTGAGGTAATCAAACGCTTACTGACCTTGACCCACTACGTAGTATTCAACGTCTGCGTTTTTACGAAGTACGTTTAATACGTTAGTCAGGTCTTGCTGGTTACCAACTCGCTCCAACTGTGCACCAATTTGAGTGCTGTAGGCTGGGTTGATCTCAGCCGTTACTTTAGAAAGCTCAACAACAACGATATTACCGTCTTGGTCTTTAGATTGACCGAACACAGCTTGACCTGCTTCTGGTTTCGCTAGAGCGAATACAGATGCCGCTAATGGCGAGTTACGGTCAATCGTTTCAAGTTCAGTGAACTCAAGGTTGTTGTCCGCTAGTACTGCTTCATTGCCTTGCTCAAGTTCGTTCACTAGAGAAACACCTAGCTCAACCGCTTGCTGCTCTGCTTGTACAGCAGACAGTGCAGCGACAACTTGATCTTTCACTTCAGCTAGAGGAAGAACTGTCTCATCACGAGTCTCTTCTACACGAACAACAATTACGTGCTCAGGTGCAACTTCGATAACTTCCGAGTTTAGACCGTCTTCTTTCACTTCAGGGCTCAAGATAGCTTGCATAACTGCAGGCGTCATCAGAACTTCTGGAGCGTCAACTTGAGAGATGAAATCTGTCGTTGTGATCTTCGCGTTGATAGCTTCTGCAGAATCATCTAGAGAATCTGGGAATTCAAACGCTACTTTTTCTAGCTCAGTTTGTTGCTCGTAGAACTGATCAACTGCGTGTTGGTCTAGAAGCTCTGTCTTAATCTCTGCCGCTACTTCAGTGTAAGGCTGAGCTTGAGACGCTTTTAGTTCGTCTAGCTTGATGATGTGGTAGCCGAAATCAGATTTAACTAGGCCAGTAGTATCGCCAATATTCTCAAGAGCGAAAGCCGCGTCTTCGAATGCAGGGTCCATAACATCGCGCTCAATCCAACCTAGGTCACCGCCAACGTCTGCACTACCGAAGTCGTCAGATTTCTCTTCCGCTAGCGTAGCAAAATCAGCGCCTGCATTTAGCTCGTCTAGGATTGCCTGAGCTTTCGCTTCGTCATCGCCTTGAACTAGGATGTGGCTAACTTTACGTTGCTCTTCCGTTGAGTACTTGTCTAGGTGCTCTTGGTAGTATTTCTGTGCTTCTTCATCGCTTACTTCAAGCTGAGACTTAAGCGCTTCAGCAGAAAGCTCAATGTAAGATACCTTAGCTTGCTCTGGACGAGTGTAAGCTGCTGGGTTCTCTTGGTAGTACTGTTCGATTTGCTCGTCAGTTAACTCGATGTCTTTTGCAAGGTCAGCAACAGACAGTGTCACTGTGCGAATGTCACGAGTTTGTGCGATAAGCTTGCTCTGAGTATCGATTTCGCCCTGAAGAACGAATTCACTGCCTTGAAGTGCAGTCACAAGCTGGTTGCGCATAAGGTCACGACGCATGTATTCAGCGAAGCTCTCTGCGCTGAAACCTGCACGACGTAGTGCCGATTGGTAAACTTCTTGGTCGAATTGACCCGCCGTTTGGAACTGAGGCATTTCTAGAATCATGGTGCGGATTTGAGAATCACTGATTCGTAGGCCTAGAGACTCAGCTTGCTGCTCAAGCAGTACGTCATTGATCATGCGATCAAGTACTGATTTACGGAAAGACTCTACGTAAGCAGGGTCTGCAAGCATTTGCGCGAAGTAATCGCCAAGTTGAGACTGCATACGATTACGTTCGTTTTGGTAAGCCTGTTCGAACTCACCACGAGCAATTTCTGTGTTGCCAACTTTAGCTGCTGCGTTGTTACCGCCACCGGTGATGTAGCTGCCTACACCTGCGAATACGAATGACAGGATAATCAACCCAAGGATAATTTTTACCGCGATGCTATTCACGCCTTCGCGTAATCGATCCATCATAATTTAAGTGCTCTCCGGATATGAAGCATTGGCTTCAAAATAAAAATCTATTCACGCGATATTATCAGAAAAAGAAATGCGCATCAGTAGGATGCGCATAATTTAAATAAGTTCAATGTGCTTTGTACACATACTGTTTAAGAATGAAACATCATTTTTCAAACAGTAAACGCATTTTACTGCCTTCCCCTCTTAAATGGAGGTTTCAGCAGTGAAAATTAGTTACATGCGTCTTTAAGTGCTTTACCCGCTTTGAAGCCAGGTACTTTAGCTTCTGCGATTTGGATCTCTTCACCAGTTTTTGGGTTACGACCTGTACGAGCAGCACGAGTACGAACACTGAAAGTACCAAAGCCAACAAGTGCAACTTGGTCACCAGATTGTAGCGTTGTGCCAACTGCTTCGATGAATGCGTCTAGAGCGCGGCCAGCTGAAGCTTTAGAGATGTCTGCGTTTTCTGCGATTGATTCTACTAGTTGTGTTTTATTCACTGTTTTTCCCCTATGTGTCATCTGTGACTACTTCTGATGACTGTACGTTCCATTTTGGTTTTAATTTAGCCGCAAGCCTTATTGCAAAAGGGCTGCCGCTTTGATCAATAACTTAGCGTCCAAAAAAAACGCTGACAAGCCTTTTCGGGCCTATCAGCGTAATTCTTTACTTATTTTTGCTATGCATCACTATTTTTTCACGTCAAACTCGACCCCTGACGGATCTCGTTCTAGCGCGACTTTGAGTACTTCATCAATCCACTGAACCGGGATCACCTTCAAGTCAGCGATTACGTTGTCTGGAATCTCTTCCAAATCACGCTCATTGTCTTTAGGGATCAGTACAGTTTTGATGCCGCCACGGTGTGCAGCAAGCAGTTTTTCTTTCAAGCCACCGATAGGTAAAACTTCACCACGAAGGGTAATTTCACCTGTCATACCGACCTCTGCTTTAACCGGGTTACCCGTCAAGCTAGAGACAAGTGCAGTACACATTGCGATACCCGCACTCGGGCCATCTTTCGGTGTAGCACCTTCTGGTACGTGAACGTGAATGTCACGTTTTTCGTAGAAATCTGAGTTGATACCCAGTTTTTCAGCACGAGAACGAACCACTGTCATTGCCGCTTGAATCGACTCTTTCATCACGTCGCCAAGTGAGCCAGTTTGCGTTAGCTTACCTTTGCCCGGCATTGCTTCGGTCTCGATAGTCAGTAGATCACCACCCACTTGAGTCCACGCTAGGCCTGTTACTTGACCGATACGGTTGCTTTCATCCGCTTTACCGAAGTCGTGGCGTTGAACACCTAAGTACTCTTTCAGGTTATCAATGTTAACCGTTACAGACTTAAGATCGCTGTCTAGCAAGATGTTCTTCACTGCTTTACGACAGATCTTTGAGATTTCACGCTCTAGGCTACGTACACCCGCTTCACGCGTGTAGTAACGAATGATGCCGATGATTGCAGAGTCTTCAATCTCAATTTCATGAGGCTTAAGACCGTTGCGTTGAACTTGCTTGTCCAGTAAATGGCTCTTAGCAATGTTCAGCTTCTCATCTTCTGTGTAACCAGATAGACGAATCACTTCCATACGGTCCAGTAGAGGCCCAGGAATGTCCATCGAGTTCGATGTTGCCACGAACATAACATCTGACAGATCGTAATCTACTTCTAGGTAGTGATCGTTAAATGCGTTGTTTTGTTCTGGATCTAGAACTTCTAGAAGTGCTGAAGATGGGTCGCCACGCATATCAGAAGACATCTTATCGATCTCATCTAATAGGAACAGTGGGTTCTTAACACCAACTTTAGACATCTTCTGGATCAGTTTACCCGGAAGTGAACCGATGTACGTACGACGGTGACCACGAATCTCAGCTTCATCACGAACGCCACCAAGTGCCATACGCGTGTACTTACGACCCGTTGCCGCAGCAATCGAACGACCTAGCGAGGTTTTACCTACACCAGGAGGACCAACAAGACAAAGGATTGGGCCTTTTAGCTTGTTGATACGGTTTTGTACTGCCAAGTATTCAAGAATACGTTCTTTAACACGCTCTAAGCCGTAGTGGTCTTCGTTTAAGATCTCTTCCGCTTTCGCTAGATTCTTTTTCACTTTTGAACGCTTAGCCCAAGGAACGCCCACCATCCAATCAATGTAGCTACGTACTACTGTTGCTTCAGCAGACATTGGCGACATCATTTTCAGTTTTTGCAGTTCTTGCTCGGTTTTTTCACGAGCTTCTTGAGGCATCTTAGAGTCTTCGATCTTCTTCTTCAGAGTCTCGAATTCATCAGGAGCGTCGTCCATCTCGCCAAGTTCTTTCTGAATCGCTTTCATTTGCTCATTCAGGTAGTACTCACGCTGAGATTTTTCCATTTGCTTCTTAACGCGGCCACGAATGCGTTTTTCAACTTGCAAGATGTCAATTTCTGACTCCATTTGGCCCATCAAGAATTCCAGACGTTCAGTCACATCTAAGATTTCTAGAACGTGCTGCTTGTCTACCAGTTTAAGTGGCATGTGTGCAGCAATCGTATCAGCAAGGCGAGCTGCCTCATCAATACCGTTCAGAGATGTTAGAACTTCTGGTGGAATCTTTTTGTTCAGCTTAATAAAGCCTTCGAATTGATTGATCGCGCTGCGAACAACCACTTCTTGTTCTTTTTCGTCAAGTTCTGAGGTTACAACGTATTCTGCGTCCGCTAAGAAAAACTCACTTTCTTTGAATTGGTGAATTTTTGCACGCTGCTGACCTTCGACAAGCACTTTAACAGTACCATCAGGGAGCTTTAGTAACTGAAGAATGGTAGCGACAGTTCCTACTTTAAATAGGTCGTCAATTGAAGGCTCATCAGTGTCCGCTTCTTTCTGCGCTACAAGTAGTACTTGTTTGTTAGCTTCCATTGCCGATTCAAGGCAAGTAATCGATTTTTCACGACCAACAAACAATGGAATAACCATGTGTGGGTAAACCACTACATCACGTAGAGGTAGCACGGGGATTTCGATACGCTCGGAACGTTCCAAGTTCATATATTTCTCTCTTCCGCTTTAACTTATAAAGCAGTATATGGGGCTTAAACGACTGGATTCAATGGAAGAATAAAAAAAAGGAGGTAATTGCTTACCTCCTTTTTCAATTTGAGTGACTTGTCTAAAAAAGACCTACTCTGCAACAGCTGCTTGGTTATCTGAGTTGCTGTAAATTAATAGTGGTTCTGACTCACCATTAATTACCGACTCATCAATCACAACCTTGCTTACATCAGTTGAAGATGGCAGTTCGTACATAGTTTCTAGTAGAACACCCTCCAAGATAGAACGTAGACCACGAGCACCTGTTTTACGGTTCATTGCTTTCTTAGCAATGGCACGTAAAGCATCTTCACGGAATTCTAACTCTGTATCCTCAAGCTCAAATAATGCTGCGTACTGTTTTGTAAGTGCATTCTTTGGCTCACATAGGATTTGGATTAGCGCTTCTTCATCAAGCTCTGTCAGTGTTGTTGTCACAGGTAGACGACCAATGAATTCTGGAATCAGACCATATTTCACTAGATCTTCAGGTTCTACTTGAGTGAACAATTCACCGATAGTTTTGGTTTCATCTTTTGAACGCACTTCTGCGCCAAAGCCGATACCTGAACCTGTTTCTACACGCTGTTCAATCACTTTATCTAGGCCTGCAAACGCACCACCACAGATAAATAAGATCTTAGACGTGTCCACTTGCAAGAACTCTTGCTGTGGATGCTTACGACCACCTTGAGGTGGAACTGAAGCTACTGTACCTTCAACAAGTTTTAGTAGAGCTTGCTGTACACCTTCACCAGACACGTCACGCGTGATTGATGGGTTTTCAGCTTTACGAGAAATCTTGTCGATTTCATCGATGTAAACAATGCCGCGTTCCGCTTTCGCTACGTCGTAATCACATTTCTGAAGCAACTTCTGGATGATGTTTTCAACATCTTCGCCCACGTAACCCGCTTCGGTTAGTGTTGTTGCGTCTGCCATTGTGAAAGGAACGTCTAGGAAACGAGCCAATGTTTCAGCCAGTAGTGTTTTACCACTACCAGTAGGACCGATAAGAAGAATGTTACTCTTACCTAGCTCTACGCCTTCAGCTGTCGTATCACCATTACGTAAACGCTTGTAGTGGTTATAAACTGCAACTGCTAGCACTTTCTTCGCGTATTCTTGACCGATTACATAGTCGTCAAGATGCTCACGAATCTCACGCGGCGTTGGCAGCGATTCCGATTCTTTCTTAGGAAGAACATCTTTAATTTCTTCACGAATAATGTCGTTACAAAGATCGACACATTCATCACAAATGTAAACAGAAGGACCTGCGATTAACTTGCGAACTTCGTGTTGGCTTTTGCCACAGAAAGAGCAGTAAAGCAGTTTACCGCTACCACCCTCTTTGCTTTTATCTGTCATTCGCTAACCTCTTAGCCTTAACTCTCTATGCTTGAGTGTATATCAATTTGAATCACTTTGCGTTAAACAATTGCCCTGCAATTATTGACCGCGGTGATTAAGAACTGAATCCACCAAGCCGTATTCTACTGCTTGATCAGCAGACATGAAGTTATCACGATCTGTATCGCGCTCAACAACTTCTAGAGGCTGACCAGTGTGCTCTGCCAATAGTTTGTTTAGCTTTTGTTTGATCGTTAGGATCTCTTGCGCGTGAATTTGAATATCAGACGCTTGGCCTTGGAAGCCGCCAAGTGGCTGGTGAATCATTACACGTGAGTTTGGAAGCACGTGACGCTTACCAGGAGTACCACCCGCTAGTAAGAATGCACCCATAGAGCAAGCTTGACCCATACATACTGTGCTCACGTTTGGCTTGATGAACTGCATTGTGTCGTAGATAGACATGCCTGCTGTTACGCTACCGCCAGGTGAGTTGATGTAAAGATAGATATCTTTGTCTGGGTTTTCTGATTCCAAGAAAAGCAGTTGAGCCACGACAAGATTTGCCATGTGGTCTTCCACTTGACCTGTTAAGAAAATGATACGTTCTTTTAATAGACGAGAATAAATATCGTAAGAACGTTCACCACGGGAAGTCTGTTCAACCACCATAGGAACTAGTGCGTCCATAATCGATGGCATTGTATTTTTTTCTTGGTAGCTCATATTCTTATGTCCCTAAAATAAATGGCCCGAATGATTAAATCATACGGACCATTGTTAGCAGAATTGTTGACCGTACGTCAACCTTCTACGTCAGATATTACTATATTAAGCAGGTTGCTGATTCATTAGCTCGTTGAAGCTAACTTCTTTATCAGAAACTTGAGCTTTAGCGATGATTGCATCAATAGCTTGCTCTTCTAGAGCAACGTTGCGCATGTTGTTCATCATTTGCTCGTTTTGCTCGTAGTAAGCAATAACTTCTGTTGGATCTTCGTATGCTGTAGCCATCTCTTCGATGATAGCTTTAACTTTCTCGTCGTCAGCTTTTAGCTCTTCAGTCTTGATTACTTCACCAAGTAGAAGACCTACAACTACGCGACGTTTAGCTTGCTCTTCGAACAGCTCACGTGGAAGTTGGTCAGCAGCTTCAGTGTTGCCACCGAAACGTTGAGCAGCTTGTTGACGTAGAACACCGATCTCTTGATCGATTAGAGCAGAAGGTACGTCGATGTTGTTTTCGTTAACTAGACCGTCGATAGCTTGCTCTTTGATGCGGTTCTTAACAGCTTGCTTAAGCTCACGCTCCATGTTCTTACGAACTTCAGCTTTAAGACCTTCAACGCCGTCAGTTGCGCCGAACTTAGCAACGAATTCTTCGTTTAGTTCTGGAAGTTCACGAGCTTCAACTTTGTTCAGCTTGATAGAGAACTTAGCTGCTTTACCTTTTAGGTTTTCAGCGTGGTAATCTTCTGGGAAGTTTACGTCGATTTCGAATTCCATACCTGCTGTTTTACCAACGATACCGTCTTCGAAGCCAGGGATCATGCGACCAGCGCCCATCTCTAGTGGGAAGTTCTCAGCTTTGCCGCCTTCAAACTCTTCACCGTCGATAGAACCAACGAAGTCGATAGTTGCACGAGAACCAGCGTCAGCAGCAGCTTCAACTTCAGTCCAAGTTGCTTGTTGCTTACGTAGAGTTTCGATCATCTCTTCAACGTCAGCTTCTTTAACTTCTACTGCTGGTTTCTCAACAGTGATGTTTTCTAGACCTTTCAGCTCAACTTCTGGGTAAACTTCAAAAGTTGCGTTGAATACTAGGTCAGCGCCTTCGTTGTTTTCAACTGGTGCGAAAGTAGGTGCGCCAGCTGGGTTGATTTTCTCTTTAACGATCGCTTCGATGAAGTGACGTTGCATTACTTCGCCCATCACGTCTTGACGTACTGCTTTGCCGTACATTTTAGCAACCATCTTCATTGGCACTTTGCCTTTACGGAAACCATCGAAACGACGGTTTTTCGCGATGTTGCGTAGTTCAGCTGTAACTGCATCTTCGATGTTAGCAGCAGGAACAGTAATATTAAGACGGCGCTCTAGGCCTTCTAGCGTTTCAACAGTAACTTGCATTATATAAACCTCAAAACTGGCTCAGTAATCTGAGCATATGAGCCGTAACTTAGCTTTAATTCAAAAGCAGACGTTGTTGGCTGCATCCTTGTGTAGTGCTCTATCCGAACACCTAATTTAAAATCGAGCATTGATGTCTGAATTGATTATTCAACCAAACACCAGACTAATCAGCGATATCTTCGTTCTTCACACGTCGATTAAAACGCAATAAAGCTTGTTTTCAGAAACAAGAAAGGTATCTCCGATTAGCCTCAGGACAGAAATTTTAGACGCGACATTCTAGCGATCTGTTTAATCTCTGTCGAGCCGTTCACCTCTGCATGATGATGAATGCTCTAAATTCGTCCAACTAAGTGATACAAAAACGATCAAATCATCACTTAGCACAACAGAAATGGGGACAATAGCGACTTTTTCAAGGGAATCGAGGGCTTTTTTTGCTAAAAACCTTAAAAAGAGATCTTGCTCTTGTTTTACCCCTCAGAGTCGATAACTTTTTCAACAATCCCCGTTACAAACCCTTAACCTACATCCATCTGTTCACTCTCTGCTTTCAGCAAAAACTACCGCTATTTGCTACCATAAACGAGAGAAGACAGGCTTGATTGTTTACCAAAGAAATCAGCGGAGAGCCTTCATGTTTCAAGCTTTTAAAATCCCAATACTGTTAATGGTCACATACAGTTTACTGATGGTGTTTGGCGGTCATTGGGTGTGGAGCACGAGCCATGAAAGTTTGTTAAATGATCATCAATCTAAGCTGGACCGCTTTTCTGTTCATATTTCAAGCCAATTGGATAAGTTCGCGCACATTCCCGAGCTGCTTTCAAAAGACAAAGAGCTGGTCGATGCCCTGCACTCTCCAAGTAACTCTGCGCAAATCGAACTCACTAATCGTTATCTAGAGCACGTAAACTCGGTGATTCAAGCATCCGACACCTACCTACTAGACAGTATCGGCACCACCATTGCAGCCAGTAACTGGAATCAACCGCGTTCTTTTATTCGTCGTAACTTTGCTTTCCGCCCCTACTTTCAAGAAGCGATTATTGGCAATGAAAATCAATATTTTGCGCTAGGTTCAACCTCTGGAAAGCGAGGCTATTATTATTCTTACCCCGTCTCCTATGCCGCCGAGATTATTGGCGTCATTGTCGTAAAGATGGATTTATCGCTGATTGAAGCAAGTTGGAAAGGCAAACAGAGTTTTTTTGTTGCTGACGATAAAGATCAAATTGTATTTATGTCGAGTAACCCTGAGTGGCTGTTCAAAAGCCTTCAGCCGCTAAGCGAAGTACAACACACTCGAATTCAAGAAAGCAGGCAGTATCTCGATACAAAAATAGAAAGCCTGCACTTCTCCGGCGATTTAGACAGTGCCACCAGTCGTATTGAGTCGCCACACAAACTCGTCCAAGAGCAGTTCTTTAGTTCTTCGCGTTTCCTAGCCGAACCAAGACTCACCATACGGGTATTTTCTCCAACCCACTTAGTTTGGTGGGACTTGGTTGCTTACCTTGTTGTTTTGAGCCTAATCTTTGCGATTATTTATCTAACAATGCAGCTCAACCACCATAGACAACAAAGACGAGCACAGATAGACAGGCTGCAATCCGAAGCCAAGCAAAAACTCGAATTTCAAGTGCTTGAACGTACATCGGAGTTACATGTTGAGATCAAACACCGTATCGAAACCGAGCATGTTCTGAGGCAAACCCAAGACGAGCTCATCCAAGCCGCCAAACTAGCAGTGCTAGGGCAGATGTCAGCGAGCATCAGTCACGAACTGAATAACCCGCTTGCCGCGATTCGCAGTTATGCCGACAACGGCCGATTGTTTCTTGCCAAAGAAAAAACCGATCGTGTCGATGACAATCTATCGCGAATCTCGGCACTCACTGATCGTATGGCGAAAATCAGCCACCAGCTTCGCTCGTTCGCCAAAAAATCTACTGCGGAAGAGCTACACACCTTACAAATACTCCCAGTTTTACATTCATCGAAAGAGCTGATGAAGCCACAACTCAAGAGCGAGCGAGTTAAGGTCAACGAACTCCCTGAGACCTTTGATGCTTGCGTGCTCGCCAACGCCATTCAACTGGAACAGGTGATCATTAACCTGCTGACCAACGCGATTCAGGCGGTGGAACAACAAGATGACAAACAATTAGCTATTCTGTTAGAGATTAGAGAGTCCGACCATCAACAGGCCAATACCTTGTTGATTCATGTCGATGATAACGGCCCCGGCTTCACCTCCCCTTCGAACGGAAACTTTTTTGAACCCTTTCATACCACCAAGAAAAACGGACTTGGACTTGGACTATCGATTTCTCAACAAATAATCAGCGGAATAAATGGCAAGCTCGTTACCGGTAGTAGCCCTCAAGGCGGTGCTCGATTCAGCATAGAGCTGCCCCTTGTTGAACAAGAACAGCAAGCAAAAACTCAGCAATAACCAGAATACAAAGAAGTAAAGGAATCACTATGTGTCACGTCTATTTCATTGATGATGAATCCGACCTAAGAATGGCGATAGAACAGAGCTTCGAGCTCGCCAACATTGATGCCGAATTCTTTCCCGACGCGGAGTCTGCTCTGCTCGCGATTCAAGAAAACGGCTTACCTCACGTGATCATCACTGATATCTGTTTACCGGGTCTATCCGGGCATGATCTGCTCAACACCGTAATGCACAAAGACAAAGAGATCCCTGTGATCATGATTACTGGTCACGGCGATATTTCAATGGCCGTTCAAGCCATCCAATACGGCGCCTATGACTTCATTGAAAAACCTTTCGCTAATGAACGCCTAGTCGAAACCACTAAGCGAGCGATAGAAAAACGTCAGCTCACCCTCGAGAACCTTGAGTTAAAACGTTCACTTAAAGCCAGCCAAGCACTTGGTCCAAGGATCATTGGTGACACGCAATCAATGACGGAGCTGCGGTCTATCATCACTCACGTTGCCGATACCAATGCCGACATATTGCTATTTGGCGAAACAGGCACTGGCAAAGAATTAGTTGCACGCTCTCTGCATGAACAAAGCAGCAGGCGAGAACAAAACTTCGTCGCAGTCAACTGCGGCGCAGTACCTGAAAATCTGATTGAGAGTGAACTGTATGGCCATGAGAAAGGGGCATTCACTGGCGCAGAAAGCAAACGTGTCGGTAAATTTGAATTTGCTCAGGGCGGAACTCTATTCTTAGATGAAATTGAGTCCATGCCAATGCAGGCACAAATTCGCCTGTTGCGCGTCTTGCAAGAACGCGTCATCGAAAGGGTTGGGTCTAATGGTTTAGTCCCTCTAGACATTCGAGTGATTGCGGCAACTAAAGTCGACCTAAAGAAAGCCGCTGAAGAAGGCACTTTCCGCCAAGACCTCTATTATCGACTCAATGTTGTGACCTTAGATTTACCGCCGTTAAGAAGCCGACAAGAAGATATCCCAGCACTCTTCCACCACTTCCTACTGGTCGCTGCGGCGCGTTATGGCAAGACTGCCCCTGCCCTTCCACAAAAGGAGCTGCACGCACTTTTGGCTCATGATTGGCCGGGAAATGTTCGAGAATTACGTAATACTGCAGAGCGTTTTGTACTTTTAGGTAAGCTTTCTCACTTATCAGACAGCGCCACTGAAACTACTCAAGAACTGTCTTTGGCAGAATTGGTATCTGACTTTGAAAAAAATACGTTGAAGCAGGCACTTATTGAATGCAATGGCAGTATAAAAGAGACCATGGAGAGGCTGCAATTACCGAGGAAAACCCTCTACGATAAGATGCAAAAGCACCAGCTAACGAAAGAATCTTATAAGGTAGAACCAAACTAAATTAGATTTGGGAGCAAGATCACCTATACTTATTTCGACAACAGGATGTTATGCAATAAATATAATAAGGAAGTGGTTATGGGTGAGAAAACAAAAGTGCCATCGATTACCGATACTTTCGAGATAGATGGTATTTTTTATGCTGACAATCATGTCGATCTACACACGCCAGAATTAGAGGCAAAACGCGCTTTGTATGAGCAGATAAAGCCTCATTCAAATCGTGGCAGAAATATAGATGAGGAGGTCTAGCGACCTCCTCATTTTTTATGGATTAAATTCCATGTCAGTGAATGACTCAAATAGCTACTTGGTTATGATCTCTGGTCCCATCAAGGTGGTTGGTAACCATGTTGATACCCAAGGTACGTAAGTGACGATAATCAGGAATAAGAACATCACCCCAACCCACGGCAATGCGGCTTTTACCACGTTCATCATCGACATCTTCGCGACACCTGCGGTCACAAACAAATTGAGCCCGACAGGCGGCGTTATCATCCCTATCTCCATGTTCACCACCATCATGATACCTAGGTGAATTGGGTCGATACCGAGCGCAATTGCAATTGGGAATACCAAAGGAGCAACGATGATCAGCAAGCCTGATGGCTCCATGAACTGCCCACCAATCAAGAGTAAAACGTTTACTACAATCAAAAAGGTGATCGGACCCAAGCCCGCAGATAGCATAGACTCAGTGATCATTTGAGGAATGCGTTCTTCGGTCAGTACATGCTTAAGAATCAGAGCATTGGCAATGATAAACAGCAGCATGATCGTCAGCTTGCCTGCATCGTAAAGTGTGTCTTTGGTGTCTTTATGGAAAAACGTTTGGAACACCTTAACCAAAGCAGGCTTTGTATTGTTCTTGTCAGCGAAAGGCCCCATATCTTTATAGATAAAGTTGGCAATGAAGAAGGCATACACCGCAGCCACTGCCGCCGCTTCTGTCGGAGTAAAGATGCCGCCGTAGATACCACCTAGAATGATGACAATCAGCAGCAAGCCCCAGCTCGCATCTTTCGCAGCTGCGAACATCTCGCCCCAGCCCACAAATGGCTGTGCCGGAATCTTCTTAATACGTGCTGCGATGTAGATAGCAATCATCAACATCACACCCGCCAGCAAACCAGGAATAACGCCACCTAAGAACATACGACCTACCGATACATCGGTCGCAGCCGCGTAAACCACCATCACGATGGACGGCGGAATCAAGATACCCAAAGTACCCGCGTTACAGATAACCCCTGCCGCGAACTCTTTTGAGTAACCGTTTTTGATCATACCTGCGATAACGATACTACCGATCGCCACTACCGTTGCAGGAGATGAACCAGAAAGGGCTGCGAACATCATACATGCCACAACCGACGCCATCGCCAAGCCGCCGCGGAACCAACCTACCATCGCGATAGCAAAACGGATAATACGTTTCGCCACGCCACCAGTAGACATGAAGCTAGAGGCCAAAATAAAGAAAGGAATCGCTAAGAGTGTGTAGTGGCCTGCAAATGCATTAAACAGCGTTTGTGCGACTGAAGCTAATGACGCATCTGAGTGCATCAATAAGAATATTACGCTCGATAAACCGAGGGAAATTGCAATTGGTACACCGACCAACATGAAAGCAATTACCATTAAAAATAGAAATAACATTGCCATGATTAGTCTTCCTTACCGTTAGATTTTGTACTCGACTCATTCGCTTTGTTCTGCGGAGTCGAATTCAATACCGCTGTTGCATCTTCGTCAGGGCCCGCTAGCACGTCTGCTTTCAGCGCATCCAGCTCTTCTTCGGCTTCGTGTCCTGCAATCATGCGGTCAAGCTTGCCTGTGACGACTTGGTAAGCAACTTGAGCAAAACGGAACGTTAGCATTGCCATACCAATCGGCAGCGCCATATAAGGAATAAAACGTGGCAGTTTCTCGTATCGCTCGCCTTCATTCAGCCAGTCAGCAAGAAACTGAAGCATCTCTGGCATTGGAATATCGTCGGTCTCGTACCATGCGCGATCGGTCGCGAATGGGTACCAATAATTCCAAGAACCGATAAGAAGTAAGATTGAAAATGCTAGGCAGCTTGTCACGGCGATGAGCGCATACACTTTGCGTAGCTTTTCTGGGGCAAGGTTGATGATCACATCAACACCAATGTGGAAGTGTTTTTTAACGCCATAAGATGCGCCCACTAACACCATCCAAGCAAACATGAACACGGTCAGTTCCAGTGCCCATAAGATGTTGTCATTGAATGCGTATCGAAATACCACGTTGGCAAAAGTAAGTAGCGTCATTGCGCCAAGGAAAAATGCGATTAGTGACTCTTCAATCACATCCGTAACTCTTCCGACTTTGGAAAAAAGAGAGGTTTCCAGTGCTGATTCGCTAGAATTTGGTTGTTCCATTTGAGGCTTTTCCATAATTGACTCCGCTTATAATTGTTTTAATAAGGAGTGACGAATACTCGCCACTCCCTTAGCGGTGTTATTGGTTTGAAGCTAACGCTGCATCGATAAGGTCTGAACCGATGTCTTTTTCAAACTTCTTCCATACTGGTTGAAGTGCAGCTACCCATGCTTCACGCTGTTCAGGCGTAAGTGTACGAACCTCACCACCCGCTTCGATGATGTTGTTTTTGTTCGCTAGGTTAACTTTTGAAGATTCTGCGTTACGCGTCTCAGACACTTCTTGAACGATAGTGCCAAGCTGTGTGCGTACATCTTCAGGTAGGTCTTTCCAGAAGTCGTTTGACGTTACAACTAGGTAATCCAAGATACCGTGATTAGTTTCGGTCACGCCGTCTTGTACTTCAAAGAACTTCTTACCGTAGATGTTTGACCATGTGTTCTCTTGACCATCGATAACTTTAGTTTGCAAGCCACCGTACACTTCTTTGAAAGACATCTTCTGTGGGTTAGCGCCTAGTTGTTCAAACTGAGCCACCAATACATCCGATGCTTGAACACGGAATTTCAAACCTTTTGCATCTTCAGGGCTGATAAGAGGTTTGTTCGCCGACATCTGTTTCATGCCATTGTGCCAAAACGCAAGACCTTGCAGGCCACGACGCTTCATCGCGTTCTTCAGCTTTTCACCAGATTCTGAGTTTTGGAAACGGTCAACGGCTTCTACGTCTTCAAATAGGAAAGGAAGGTCAAAAATGCGGTATTTCTTAGTGAACTTCTCAAATTTTGACAGCGATGGCGCCGCCATTTGAACATCACCATTTAACAGGGCTTCCAGTACCTTATTATCATCGTAAAGTGTTGAGTTAGGGAAAACTTGCATACAAGCTTTTCCATTCATTTCTGTGTTTACTCGCTCTTCCAGTAAAGAAGCGGCGATGCCTTTCGGGTGCTTATCGGTATTGGTTACATGACTGAATTTAATCACGATTTCACCAGGGTCACAGTTTGCAGCAGCATTAAAACTTGTGAGCGCCAGAGCAGATACAGACAGCAGGGTAAGAGGCTTAAACATTATTATTCTCCTTAGTAAACAAAGCAGCCCTTCAATGGGAACTGCGTGCTTTCACTAAGGCAATTAGCGCGCCACATTGACACAATCCATTAACAAGCCTTTAACCGCAAGGCTTCATCAGATCTGCCTGCAGTTGCCGCTAACTCGCTACAAAAATTAATGGGTGGAAAATGACACATAGAATATTTGTAAATGGGTGGAAGCTGACCAATGTAATAGTAATGAATGAGGTCTGACCAAAAGCCACATTACCGATGATGCCTTGAAGTAATTTCGACCTATCCTGTAGAGTGCTGCACAACTTAGCCAGATTTACTGTCCCACTACTTACCAAGAGTTGCTACCCATGAGTCAGATCTACCATCACCCAGTACAGATTTACTACGAAGATACCGATCACTCAGGTGTGGTTTATCACCCTAACTTTCTTAAATACTTTGAGCGTGCGCGCGAGCATGTGTTGGGCAGCGATAAACTGGCAGAGTTGTGGAATGAACATGGACTGGGGTTTGCGGTCTATAAAGCCAATATGACCTTTCAAGACGGCGTTGAGTTCGCAGAGATCTGCGATATCCGAACCTCTTTTGAGCTCGATGGCAAATACAAAACCTTATGGCGACAAGAGGTATGGCGTAAAGATGCAACCAAACCTGCCGTGATTGGTGATATCGAGATGGTTTGCCTAGATAAAGACAAACAACTTCAGCCTGTACCCGCAGAAGTATTAAAAGCGATGCTTGGCGAAACGAGCTAACTTCGTCTCACCAAACCAGCTTAAAAGAGATGAGACGACGAAAAGGTTCTCATCTCTAATTGCATTGGCAGACTCGCCCCACCAAGCGTAACAGCAAAGCGATACTTCTCATCCAACCTCCCCAAGCAACATTGCCAATCTGCAGAACTATCGGTTTGCTCAGTAACATCCAACCCAACTCCACTGTATATGCTGATTTCACCATGCAATCTAATTTCATCCTGCAAGTTTGGTTGAAAACCCGAAGCGTGAATTGACAATGTTTGCTCCGTCAGATTGGAAAATTCGAACGAAAAGCTTCGCAACGATGTGGCCAGCCCCTTGCCCGTCGCTTTGATGTACGACTCCTTCAGCGCCCAAAGATCGAAAAAACGCTCTCTCTGCAGCTCTTTACTAAGTTCAAGTAAATCCGCCAATTCTTTATCTGAAAAATAGTGCTTCATGATCGAGTCGATATTGGTCGAGCTTCTTGCATGTTCGATATCGACACCCAGTTGGACTGGCTTCCCTTCTCGTTGGCAAACTGCAATCAACAAATGTTCTTTGCTATGACTGATATTGAAGTTTAACCCCGTCATGAGTTGCTGTTCGGCGACTAAACTGGGCTTTCCTTTCTCGCCATATTCAAAGCACCACGCTTCGGGCATTAAATCAGAATAGCTAGACAACACCTTTCTTAGGTAGTTGCGAACATATAGGGCTTGAACTTGAGATGAGGGCATTCGATACCGCTCGACCTTCGCTATTTCATCAGCTGTGAGTGTCTGTTTGAGGTGTGACTTACTGCCTACATCATCACGCAAATTACTCAAAGAACATAGCCACAAATCAACGATTGGATTTTCCAATTTACTCACGCTCACTTCTTCAAACCACTTATCAAAAAACCATCAAAACGAACAAATTTAAGTCACCTATGTTTTGAGAGAAACATAGAGAATTTGGGCAGGAAACACCCTTCATATGCGGACTTAAAACTAATTTTTCAAATAATAACAAATTAAAACACAGATCACACTTAGCCTTACGGAACAGGCATCTATTAAATGTTACTTACAAAAATCTGACATAGATCTCACCAAGTCAAAAAATAGAGTATAAACACTAAAAAACTACTCATATCCATTAATTATCAATAAGTTAATTGCATTAAAAATACAAAAAACAAAAGTTCAGTAAAATCATCTGGTCTGAACAGTTCATAGTGGCCTCTGGGAGCATTGTATCGGCCACTCACCTCGGGTAGCCTGCTCAACCATTAAACAAATTCACACGTTTTTATTGCGGATACCTGCTTTGCATAAAGCAGTACTTTGGACAGGATTTAAATGGACATTAACCTCACATTCGAATACCCCCTTCACGCATGAAACACGTTCTCAACGTCTGCAAGTCAATGAACTTCGCACCCCCTATTTTAGTCAGGTGGCCAACTTTCGGCAGCCTTACTCTTCAGCTGCGTTTGCCCAAATCTGTTTCAGATTTATTTTCGATTCAATTAAAAGCGCAGCCTCAAAACACGACATCGCCCTCAGTGATTTCAAGTGGAGACTCATAATGAGCCAACCCGAAAAAAATACACCGGAATCAGTCGACGACACTCGACTTAATAAACGTCTTAAAGACATGCCTATTGCTATCGTTGGTATGGCAAGCATGTTTGCGAACTCTCGCTACCTAAACAAATTCTGGGATTTGATCAGCGAAAAGATCGATGCAATTACCGAAGTGCCTGATACACACTGGCGCCCAGAAGATTACTACGATTCAGATCGTACTACGCCAGACAAATCTTACTGTAAGCGCGGTGGCTTCATCCCAGAAGTTGACTTCAACCCTATGGAATTCGGCCTTCCGCCAAATATCCTAGAACTGACTGATACGTCACAGCTGCTATCTCTGATCGTGGCAAAAGAAGTACTTGAAGATGCGAAACTTCCTGAAGGTTACGATCGCGATAAGATCGGTATTACACTCGGTGTAGGCGGTGGTCAGAAGATCGCTCAAAGCTTGAATGCTCGTCTTCAATACCCTGTTTTGAAAAAAGTCTTCAAGAGCAGTGGCATCAACGACGAAGACAGCGAAATGCTGATCAAAAAATTCCAAGACCAATACATCCACTGGGAAGAGAACTCATTCCCTGGTTCATTAGGTAACGTAATTTCAGGTCGTATTGCTAACCGCTTTGACCTTGGTGGCATCAACTGTGTAGTAGATGCTGCGTGTGCAGGTTCTCTAGCCGCAATGCGCATGGCACTGAGCGAGCTGGTTGAAGGCCGCAGTGAAATGATGATCACTGGTGGTGTGTGTACTGATAACTCACCAACCATGTACATGAGCTTCTCTAAAACCCCAGCATTCACTACAAACGAAACCATTCAACCTTTCGACATCGATTCAAAAGGCATGATGATTGGTGAAGGCATCGGCATGGTTGCTCTTAAGCGCCTTGAAGATGCTGAACGTGACGGCGACAGAATCTACTCAGTGATTAAAGGTGTCGGTTCTTCTTCGGATGGTAAGTTCAAGAGTATTTACGCGCCTCGCCCTGAAGGACAAGCAAAAGCACTCAAACGTGCTTATGATGATGCAGGTTTCGCACCGCACACGCTTGGCCTACTAGAAGCGCACGGCACAGGTACTGCAGCAGGCGATGTTGCTGAATTTGGTGGCTTAAACTCGGTATTCAGTGAGAACAATGAAGAGAAGCAACACATTGCGTTAGGCTCTGTGAAATCTCAAATTGGTCACACTAAATCAACCGCGGGTACTGCAGGTTTAATCAAAGCTGCCTTAGCACTGCACCACAAAGTACTGCCGCCAACGATTAACGTATCGGCTCCGAATCCTAAACTGGATATCGAAAACTCGCCGTTCTACCTAAACACACAAACGCGCCCTTGGATGAAACGTGTCGACGGCACACCACGCCGTGCAGGTATCAGCTCATTCGGTTTTGGTGGCACTAACTTCCACGTGGTATTGGAAGAGTACACACCAGAGCACACTCGCGGTGACAAATACCGTCAACGCCAAGTGCCGCAAACTCTGTTATTCAGCGCAGAATCTCGTCAAGCACTGATCAATGAACTTAAACAGGTTTCAACTCAAACTGCAGATGCAGCGTTCAAACTGGAAGCGCTTGCTGAGCAACACGCTCTACGCGAAGTTGACGCTAAGCATGCTCGTCTTGGTTTAGTTGTAACTGACCAAGCAGACCTTCAAGCGCAACTGACTCAAGCGATTCCTATGCTTGAGAGCCAAACCAAAACACATTGGCAGATGCCAAACGGCACTAGCTACCGTGAATCGGCACTGATTGCTGGCAACGGCGCAGGTAAAGTGGCAGCGCTATTTGCAGGTCAAGGTTCGCAATATCTCAACATGGGTCGCGAGCTTGCTTGTCATTACCCTGAAATGCGCCAACAGCTTGCTCAAGCGGATCAAGTATTTGGTCAGCACAAGAAAACGGCTCTGTCGCAAATTCTGTTCCCAATTCCAACCTTCACACCAGAAGCAACCAAAGCTCAAGAAGCTGTGCTAACCAACACCGCCAATGCGCAAAGTGCGATTGGTACTGTGTCTATGGGTCAGTTCGACATCATGACTCAAGCTGGCTTCAAAGCAGACATGGTCGCAGGCCACAGCTTTGGTGAGCTAAGCGCACTATGTGCATCGGGTGTTATCTCGCAGGACGATTACTACCAGCTAGCTTTCGCTCGTGGCGATGCGATGGCTGCAACACCTGAACAAGGTGACAGCGGTACTATGTTTGCGGTCATCTTAGACGCAGACAAGCTTCCAGCCGTTGAAAGCTGCATCAGCCAATTTGAAGGCGTGAGCATTGCTAACTACAACGCCCCGACTCAACTGGTTATTGCAGGTCCAACAGCAACCGTTCAACAAGCAGCACAAGCGCTAACTGAACAAGGCTTCAAAGCGATTGCTCTGCCAGTGTCTGGTGCTTTCCACACACCGCTTGTTGCTCACGCTCAAAAACCATTTGCTTCTGCAATTGATAAAGCTTCATTCAGCGCTCCAACGCTGCCGCTTTACTCAAACGCAACGGGCAAACTGCACAGCAAAGACGCGAAAGCGATTAAGAAAGCATTCAAACAGCACATGCTGCAATCGGTTCGTTTCAGTGAGCAAATTGAAGCGATGTATGAAGCGGGTGCGCGTGTATTCGTTGAGTTCGGTCCTAAAAACATCCTTCAAAAGCTGGTTGAGAAAACATTGGCTGATAAGAACGAAGAGCTTTACGCAATCAGCATCAACCCAAGCCCTAAAGGCGACAGTGACCAACAGCTTCGCTTAGCTGCGGTTCAACTGTGCGTGGCAGGTGTTTCATTAGACAACATTGACCCTTACCAAGCTGACATTGCTGAACCTGCAAAGGCATCACCAATGAACATCAAGCTGAATGCAACCAACTACATCAGCCCTGCTACTCGTAAGAAAATGGATCAATCATTGGCTTCGGGCAACGTCACCGAAAAGACTGAGATTGTTGAAGTGAAAGTTGAAGTCGAGAAAATCGTGGAAAAAGAAGTGATTAAAACAGAAATCGTTGAAGTACCTGTCGCTGCTCCTCAAGCTTCAAATGTACAACAATCAGTTGCAGCACCAAGAGTACAAGTAGCAACAGCAACTCAGCAGCCTCAAGTAGCACAACCTGCACCAGCGACTATTCAACCAACAGCTTCAGTAACGGTTGATGAGTCTTCACTGCAATCATTCTTCAATGCTCAACAACAAGCAGCAGAAGTACATCAGCAGTTCCTTGCGATTCCTCAGCAATACGGTGACACGTTCAACACCCTAATGTCTGAGCAAGCGAAAATGGCAACGGCAGGCGTAGCAATTCCTGAGAACCTACAGCGTTCTATGGAAATGTTCCACCAGCACCAAGCTGAAACGCTAAAAGCTCACGCTCATTACCTAGAGATGCAAGCGCACAGCAACAACTCAGCACTTAACATGCTGACACAAGGTTCAGTACAAACGGTACAACCAACCTTCGTTGCTTCTGTAAATGCTCAGCCAGCGATTCAAGCTCCAACTACTCAAACTACTCAAACTACTCCAGCAGCTATCGTCCAACAGCCTGTAGCTCAAGTACAAGCGACTCCTTTACAAGCCGCGCCAGTTCAAGCTCAGTCTGTTCAAGTTACGCCAGTACAGAAAGCAGCTCCTGCACCACAAGTAGTGGCTCAAGCGGCAGCGCCTGTTGCAGCTCAGCCTGTGCCAGTTAAAGCACAACCAGCTCCTGTGGCTGCACCAGTAGCAGTACAATCAGCCGATGCTGAAAAAGTGATGCTAGAAGTAGTCGCTGAGAAAACAGGTTACCCAACGGAGATGCTTGATCTAGAAATGGACATGGAAGCAGACCTTGGTATCGACTCAATCAAGCGCGTAGAGATCCTTGGTACCGTTCAAGACGAAATGCCAAACCTACCTGAGCTGAACCCTGAAGATTTAGCTGAGTGTCGTACTCTTGGCGAAATCGTCGGCTACATGAACAGTAAAAGCATGAACAGCAAGATGCCAGCATCAGCGCCTGTTGCAGCACAGCCAAGCGCTACTGCTCCTGTTCAAGCCGCTAACGGTCTTGATGCGAAAATCGTTCAACAAACCATGCTAGAAGTGGTTGCTGAGAAAACAGGTTACCCAACGGAAATGCTTGATCTAGAAATGGATATGGAAGCAGACCTTGGCATCGACTCAATCAAACGTGTTGAGATTCTTGGTACGGTTCAAGATGAACTGCCTACTCTTCCAGAGCTAAACCCTGAAGACTTAGCTGAGTGTCGTACACTTGGCGAAATCGTTGCTTACATGAACAGCAAGCTTCCAGCTTCTGCTCCCGTGTCTTCACAGGCACCAATGGTTGCTCCGGCAACATCTAGCAATGGACTAGATGCGGCTGTCGTTCAGAAGACGATGTTAGAAGTGGTAGCAGAGAAGACGGGCTACCCGACTGAAATGCTAGATCTAGCAATGGATATGGAAGCCGACCTTGGTATCGATTCAATCAAGCGTGTTGAGATTCTTGGTACGGTTCAAGATGAACTACCGACTCTTCCAGAACTAAACCCTGAAGACTTAGCTGAATGTCGCACTCTAGGCGAAATCGTAGCCTACATGAACAGCAAGCTTCCAGCTTCTGCTCCAGTAGCAGCTCAAGCATCTGCGCCAGCAGTATCAAACGGTTTAAACGCAGAACAAGTTCAAAGCACAATGTTGAGCGTAGTAGCGGATAAAACGGGCTACCCAACAGAAATGCTCGACCTAGCAATGGACATGGAAGCTGACCTTGGCATCGACTCAATCAAACGTGTTGAGATCCTTGGTACGGTTCAAGACCAACTACCAACCTTGCCAGAGCTAAACCCTGAAGACCTAGCTGAGTGTCGTACTCTGGGTGAAATTGTAGACTACATGAACAGCAAGCTAGCTCCGAATTCGGAAGCAGCGACAGTAGCTCCTGCTCCAGAAGCCGCTGTAGAAAGCACGAGCAACGACCTAAACCCTGCTCACGTTCAATCAACTATGATGGAAGTGGTTGCCGACAAAACAGGCTACCCAGCAGAAATGCTCGACCTAGCGATGGACATGGAAGCTGACCTTGGTATCGATTCGATTAAACGCGTTGAGATCTTGGGTACGGTTCAAGACCAGCTACCAACGCTGCCAGAGCTAAACCCTGAAGACTTAGCTGAGTGTCGTACTCTTGGTGAAATCGTTACCTACATGCAAAGCAAGCTATCCGTTGCTGCACCTGTAGCGACTGCTAAAGCTGAATCAGTAACGCCTATCGCAGAAACAGCGACGGCGGAACTTCCTCCACACAATGAGGTAGCGCTAAAAAAGCTACCAGCGGCAGATAAACTCGTCGATTGTTTCTCAAAAGACGCTTGTGTCGTGATCACAGATGATGGTCACAACGCCGGTGTTCTAGCAGAAAAGTTGACCGCTAACGGCATTCAAGTTGCTGTAGTGCGTAGTGCTCTTTCTGCCGCGTCACCTTTAAACAGTGAAATCGCAAGCTACACACTCAACAGCGTCGATGATGCTGGTGTGACTGCAGTTATTAACGACATCGAAGCAGACCTTAAAACGTCGAACAAAGTGATTGCTGGCTTCATTCACCTACAAGCTATCGTTGATGCTAAACAAAGCAACGAGCAAGCGGTTAACTTGAATGCAGACTCAAGAGCTTCACTGACGACAGCGTTCTTATTCGCCAAGCACCTAAATGGCCAACTGAATGCCGTTTCTGGTCGTAGCGTGTTCTTCACACTAAGCCATATCGATGGTGGCTTTGGTTACCTAGATACTAAGCAATTAGCGAATGCAGAACTTAACCAAGCGGCTCTATCTGGTCTAACTAAGACACTGAGCCATGAATGGTCAAACGTATTCTGCCGTGCATTGGATGCTGACGCTTCTATTGATGCTCGTCACCTAGCTGAAGCTATCACAGGTGAACTGTTCGATATCGATACCAACACGGTTGAAATCGGCCTTAGCCATACGGAAAACGGTGAATCTGGTCGTGCAACACTGATTGCGACAACACCAGGCGCTGCACAAACTAAAAACACATGCGCTCAACTCACCAAGAGCGACAAAGTTCTCGTGACGGGTGGCGCTAAAGGCGTGACGTTTGAATGTGCACTGACGCTTGCTAAGCAATGTAAATCTCATTTCGTTCTTGCAGGTCGTAGTAAGCATATTACTTCAGTTGAGCTACCTCAGTGGGCACAAGGTAAGCAAGAGAAAGAGCTAAAACCAGCTGCTATCGCTCACCTACAAGCAACAGGTGACAAACCAACGCCGAAGAAAGTTGATGCCTTGCTAAAACCTGTATTGAGCAGCCTTGAAATCAACGCAGCACTTGCCGCTTTCAATGAGATCGGCGCGAGCGCTGAATACCTAAGCCTAGATGTATCGAACCATGAGTCAGTAGCAAAAACACTGGCAAACTTCGAAGGCATCACAGGTCTTATCCACGGTGCAGGTGTACTGGCTGACAAGCATATTCAAGACAAAACGCTTGATGAACTGAACATGGTTTACGGCACCAAAGTGGGCGGACTAGAAGCGGTTCTTGGTGGTCTTGATAGCAGCAAGCTAAAACTGATTGCGATGTTCTCTTCGGCGGCGGGTTTCTACGGAAACACAGGCCAAAGCGATTACTCAATGTCCAACGAGATCCTGAACAAAGCGGCTCTACAGCTGTCTGCTCGTAACCCTCAAGCGAAAGTGATGAGCTTCAACTGGGGACCGTGGGACGGTGGCATGGTCAACGCAGCACTGAAACGTATGTTTACAGAGCGCGGTGTGTACGTAATTCCTCTTCAGGCGGGTGCAGAGCTATTTAGTTCTCAACTACTGAACGAAACTGGCATTCAACTGCTGGTTGGTACGAGCATGCAAGGTTCTGACAACAAGGAAGCTGCTGTAAAAAAGCTTAATGCGGAGTCTGTGCACCTTGCAGAGAGTCCGCTGAATACAAGCATTACTGTGACACGTCATCTTGATCCAAAGGCATTGCCTTTCATTCAAGATCACTGCATTGCCGGTAACCCAGTGTTACCGACAGTGTGTGCTATCCAATGGATGCGTGAAATAGCAGAGCAACTGTTAGGGGTGAACGTTAGCGTTCACAACTATAAACTGCTTAAGGGTGTGATTTTTGATACTGATGAAGTGCAAGAGCTAACGCTTGTCTTGTCTTCAGACGCTAAATCAAAAGATCAGCTAAAAGCAGTAATCAGCTGCCAAGGGCGACCACAGTATCAAGCTCAGTTGCAAGTTGCCTCTGTGCAAGTGTCTGAAGATGTTCAACAAGCGTCGACAAAACGCTTTGAAGCTAACTCTTCAACACCAGTAACAACTGCACAAGCTCTATACAGCGACGGCACTCTGTTTCACGGACCAAGACTGCAAGGTATTACCTCAGTTGAACGCTTTGACGACTTAGGCTTACTGGCTCAGTGCCAATTGCCTCAGATTGAAAACAGCGACTGCGGATCATTTATTCCTAAGCAAGGTTTTGGCGATAGCCAGCCATTTGCTGAAGATTATCTGTTGCAAGCCATGTTGGTATGGGCTCGATTGAAATACGGCGCGGCAAGCCTACCGTCTGCAATCGGTGAGTTTGTTTGTTACGCACCGATGCACAATGGTGACCAAGGTTGGCTAGAGCTGAGCGTGATAAAAAGCACGGCTCGTTCGCTGCAAGCTGATATCTCGCTTTACCACCAAGATGGTCGTTTAAGCGCGGTAATGAAAGGTGCAAAAGTCACCATCAGCAAGAGCTTAAATGACGCATTTTTGCCGAAATCTAGCTCAGCAGTATCGAAGAAAGAGGCGACTAAGAACGCAGAAAAGGAGCAATTGTCATAGTGACTGTTCCTACTAATAAAGCGATGCCATTGCGCATCGCTCTTTTAGCTCAGCCAGAAAACGCGGCTGAGCTTTCTGCCGACTTATTCCCCTCGTTCCCAGAGATGATAACTGTTGTGGTTGATGGCAATTTTAATCAAGCACTTGCTCAAGCAATTGAGGCAGTCAATCAAGATAGTGTTGTTAAGCTTTGTTTGGATCATCACTCACCATCACTGTTGATGTTGAGTGCGCTGAATGCTGCTCAAAACAAGATTCATCCACACGCTTATCTAGCGAGTTTTGCAGATGCAGCTACCGAAGATAGCATTCAGCTAGCTCTGGATATTGCGCGCCGCCCCGCGACAGATTTAAGCCATCAACAACAATATTCTGCACTTTCTGCTTCGCAGCAGTTTGATGAATTTTTGAATATGGTTAATGCGATATCGAGCCGTTCATTGCCGAGCGATTCATTACCTAACCATTACTGGTTCACGGAGCCGAACAAAGCACGTGTTGCTGCGTTAACCTTCAGCGAAGAAAACCAGAAATCCACCAGCCTGATATTGACTCAAGCGACCGGTTTGCAAGAACCAAAGCCACTGCTATCGAGCGAGCGTTTGATGTTTGTGGTTTCTGGCTACGACCAAGCCGAATTGGTTTCTCAGTTAACCTCGTTAAGAGTGGAGCTTCAATGCGTTAACGAAGCGGCAGACAGCGAACTTGCTATCGCCACCCTGATGCATTCAAACCTAAGTCACTTCCAAAGCATTCAGCACAATGCTGGCCGTGGCGCGAACATCGTGATTCAAGCCGCTTCAATTGAAGCTGCAATACAAGAGATCACAGCGCTAGAAAATGCGTTGCCAAAAGTAATGGCTGACAATAGCCACTACAAAACGCCAGCAGGCAGTTGTTTCTCACCGATGCCTCAAAGCAAAGGTGGTGTTGCATTTGTTTACCCTGGTGTTGGCACGGTTTATCCCGGTATGTTGCGCGAGTTTCACCACCATTTCCCACAGTTATTTGCTCGTTTAGAACGTGAAGGTAACTTGAAAGAGATGCTGCAGGCTGACAAAACCTATGCTGAAGACGCGCAAGAAATGTCGCTCAGTGAACTGGCAATTGCAGGTGTGGGCAGTAGTTATCTGTTAACACAACTGCTGTGTGATGAATTCAAAGTGCAGCCAGACTTCGCTTTGGGTTACTCCAAGGGTGAAGCTTCCATGTGGGCTAGCTTGAATGTTTGGAAAAACCCACATGCGCTGATTGAGATGACTCAAACCAGTCCTATCTTCACCACGGCTATTTCTGGTGAGCTCACCGCAGTACGTCAAGATTGGCAGCTGAACGAAGACGAAAGCATCCAATGGAATAGCTTTGTAGTTCGCAGTGATGCGCAAGCGATTGAGGCTCTGTTGCCAGAATTCCCACGCGCTTATCTTGCCATTATCCAAGGTGACACCTGCGTACTGGCAGGTTGTGAAAGCACCTGTCGTGCACTACTCAAAAAACTAGGTAAACGTGGCATTGCCGCGAACCGTGTGACTGCCATGCACACCACACCAGCATTGAGCCAACATAGCCAAGTGCGTGAGTTTTACACGCAACCACTGTTCGACGAATTGCCAAAACATATCCGCTTTATCAGCGCAGCAGGTCTACCGACGGGCGCACCAGTCAATATAGACAGCGACAGCATCGCCCTTTCGATTGCCGACACTTTCTGTTCGACGCTGGATTTCACCGCGTTGATCCAAAGTGCACGTCAACAAGGTGCGCGTCTGTTTGTCGAAGTGGGTGCCGATCGTCAAACCAGCACATTGATCGACAAGATCAATCGTAGCGACAACGTAGCAGACCAATACTGCACAATCGCTTCCAATGCCAAAGGCGGTGACGATGTTGTCACGCTCATCAAATGCATTGGTCAGCTCATTACTCATCAAATCCCATTGTCTGTCGAGCCTCTTATCCAAGGGCTAGAACAACAGATCACCGCAGCTAAGCAATTAAGCGGTTTGTCTCAAGGCAGCGCAGTGAATCATCAAGGAGAGCTAGTATGAGTTCTCAATCGAACCAGTATCAGGCTCAAACTAAGAATAAGCAGCAAGTGAAGTGCAATAAGATCGCGATTGTCGGTATTGCTAACCAATACCCAGAAGCTGATACGCCAAAAGACTTTTGGCAAAACTTGCTGAATAAAAAAGATTCTCGAACCACATTAAGCGCTGAAAAATTAGGTGCTGAACCTGAAAGCTATCAGGGCGTGCAAGGTGAGTCAGACCGCTTTTACTGTGATAAAGGCGGCTACATCGAAAACTTCAATTTCGACAGCAATGGCTACCGCTTGACAGCAGAATCATTCAACGGTGTTGACCAGAGCTTCCTATGGGCTTTGGATACCAGTCGTAAGGCGTTAGTTGACGCCGGCATTGATCTGAATGCCGATGTTTTAGAGCGTACAGGCGTGATCATGGGTGCCCTTTCGTTCCCAACCACACGCTCGAACGACCTGTTTCTGCCGATGTATCACTCGGTCGTCGAAAAGGCACTACAAGCTAAATTGGCTAATGACCAGTTTTCACTGCTACCAACCAATGAAACCGCGCAAGACCTTAATCCGATCAATGGTGCTGCAGCACACAACGCCTCGAAGTTAGTGGCTGATGCGCTAGGTTTAGGCAACGTGCAACTTAGCCTAGATGCGGCATGTGCAAGCTCAGTGTATTCATTGAAGTTAGCGTGTGATTACTTGAACACAGGCAAAGCCGACATGATGTTGGCAGGTGCGGTATCAGGTGCTGACCCATTCTTTATCAACATGGGTTTTTCTATCTTCCACGCTTACCCTGATCACGGTGTATCGGTTCCGTTTGATAGCAACAGTAAAGGTCTGTTTGCTGGCGAAGGTGCCGGTGTGTTAGTCCTAAAACGCTTAGCTGATGCAGAACGTGATGGCGACAATATCTATGCAGTTGTCAGCGGTATTGGCTTGTCGAACGATGGCCGTGGCCAGTTCGTATTAAGCCCAAACAGCAAAGGACAAGTGCAAGCCTTTGAACGCGCATACGAAGCATCAAACCTAACACCAGACAGCATTGAAGTGATTGAGTGTCACGCAACCGGCACGCCATTAGGTGACAAGGTTGAGTTAACCTCAATGGAGCGTTTCTTTGCTGACAAATTGAATGGTTCTAACCCGCCATTGATTGGCTCTGCGAAGTCAAACCTCGGCCACTTACTGACTGCTGCGGGTATGCCGGGGATCATGAAGATGATCTTTGCGATGAAAGAAGGCGTGCTTCCTCCAAGTATTAATTTGGACAAGCCACTGTCTTCACCAAAAGGTTTATTTGGTTCACAGACCCTACCAACACAGGTTCAACCTTGGCCAAGTAAAACGGGCAACCAAGAGCGCTGTGCGGGTGTTTCTGTATTTGGTTTCGGTGGTTGTAATGCTCACTTACTGCTTGAAGCGTATTCAGACACCAGTCATGCAAACCAGACTCTAGAGTCAGCGTCTCCAAGCCTACAGCCGTCTAATTTAAGCATTACTGGCCTCGCGTCTCACTTCGGTTCTCTGCAAAGCATCAATGCGCTAAGCACTGCGATTGAAACCAACAACGATGCTTTCATTGCTTTGCCTAAGAAACGCTGGAAAGGCTTAGACCAACATCCAGAACTACTGAATCAGTTTGGTTTACACGGTATTCCAAATGGCGCGTACATCGATCAATTCGATCTCGATTTCCTACGTTTTAAAGTGCCGCCAAACGAAGATGACCGTTTGATCTCTCAGCAGTTGCTACTGATGAAAGTTGCAGACGAAGCCATCAAAGATGCCAAGCTTGTAGCAGGCCAAAAGGTTGCAGTACTCGTTGCGATGGAAACAGAGCTTGAGATGCACCAATTCCGTGGACGCGTAAACCTGCATAGCCAATTGGCTGACAGCTTTGCCAACATGGGTATCGAACTAACTCAAGACGAATACCAAGCGCTAGAAACCATCGCGATGGACAGTGTGATGGACGCAGCCAAGCTGAACCAATACACCAGTTTCATCGGCAACATCATGGCTTCGCGTATCTCTTCATTGTGGGACTTTAACGGCCCTGCCTTTACGATTTCAGCCGCTGAACAGTCAGTTGCTCGTTGTATCGATGTCGCACAAAACCTCATGTCGCAAGAATCCATGGACGCCGTCGTGATTGCAGCCGTCGACCTAAGCGGCAGTGCGGAACATGTGATTCTCAAGAACAGCGTGAGCCCAGTGTCACTTTCTCCAAAATTCGGCCAACCGCAAGACGGCAATTGGAATGTCGGCGAAGGCGCAGGTGCAATTGTTCTTGTTGAAGAGAGTCAAGTAGCGAGCAACCAAGATACGGCTTACGGCAGCATCAACGCCTTGGCCTTTGGCTCAAGCGAGCATAACAATGCCGTTGCTGACGAGTTACTGACTCAAGTCGGTATGAGTTCGAACGATGTTTCTCTGCTTGAGCTTAACCATGCATCAGAGTCTTTGTCACAAGAGCAAACACCTATCAATCTAGGAAGCAGCACTAAGACAATTCAAGCGAGTCAACGTGTTGGTCATTGCTCTGCTGCTTCTGGCATGGCAAGCCTGCTACACGGTCTGCTCAACCTGAACCTTGAGTCTCTGAATCCAAATGTCAGCTCTAAGAGCGCGATTGTTGCCAACATCAGCGAAGGACAATGCTCACAGCTGCTACTAAGCCAATCGAGTGTTGAATCTCAATCACTTTCTGTTCGTTTAAGCAATGAACTGGCGAGCGATGCTAAACGTCAATTGGTTAAGCAAGTGACTCTTGGTGGTCGCGATATCTATCAACATATTGCCCAAACCCCAGTAACCAACTTAGCAACGATTCAACAGAAAGCTTCTGGTAAACAAGCAGCAAGAGTCGCGTCGGTTCCAACGACAGCAAGCATTCAAGCAGCTCTTGTGCAAAAAGAGTTAGAGAAGAAAGCATTAGCGCAGAACGCGGTAGAGCCAGTCATCGAAACTCCTACATCAGTATCCCCTACTCTGGCGCCAACTCGCCACAGTCAGCTAACAGGTAACCACAGCAATATGACTCATGTCCTATCCGCTAAAAATGGCGTATCGAATATCGACGCTAATACGGATGCAGCATCACAACCATCTGTAGCACCACACAACCAAGCCTTTGCTCAAAACCAGCAGGCGGCGCAGCAAGTACACAAAGCATTCCTGCACACTCGTGCCCAAGGCATGCAAATGGCTGATGCACTATTGAAAGCACAGTTAAACGCAATTACGTCTGGTTTAGATAGCTCAAGTTTAGAGAACAATGCCATTTCTCAACAAACGAATGGTCAGCAAACATCAGCTCAGCCTGTTCAAGCTCAACCGGCTCAGGTTCAGTCAGTGCCAGTAAACGTACTTGCGACGCCAGCACCAGTAAAACCTATCCGTAAGCCATGCATCTGGGATTACGATGATCTGGTTGAATACGCGGAAGGCGATATTGCGAACGTATTTGGCCCTGATTACGCGATCATTGATAGCTACTCGCGCCGCGTTCGCTTGCCAACCACCGACTACCTATTGGTATCTCGTGTCACTAAGCTCAACGCGACCGTTAACGAGTACAAGCCAAGTACCATGACTACAGAATACGACATCCCAGTTGATGCGCCGTATCTTGTTGATGGTCAAATCCCTTGGGCAGTGGCGGTAGAATCAGGTCAGTGTGACCTCATGCTGATCAGCTACTTAGGCATTGATTTCGAAAACAAAGGCGAACGTGTTTATCGCCTGCTTGATTGTACGCTGACCTTCCTTGGCGACTTGCCTCGTGGTGGCGATACGCTGCGTTACGACATCTCAATCAACAGCTTTGCTCGCAATGGCGACACGCTACTGTTCTTCTTCTCGTACGAATGTTTCGTTGGCGACAAGATGATCCTGAAAATGGATAACGGTTGTGCAGGCTTCTTCACTGACGAAGAGCTGGCTGACGGCAAAGGTGTTATTCACACTGAAGACGAAATCAAGGCTCGTAAACTTGCAACTAAGCAACGCTTCGACCCTATGCTGCACTGCCCTAAAACGCAGTTTAACCACCAAGAATTACGTCATCTACTGACTGCTAACATTGCAGAATGTTTTGGCCCGACTCACCAATCTATTCGCCACCAGCCTTCTTTGTGCTTCAGCTCAGAGAAGTTCATGATGATCGAAAAGGTTAGCCGTGTTGAACCGCAAGGCGGCACATGGGGACTTGGTCTGATTGAAGGTCACAAGCAGCTAGAGCCTGAGCACTGGTACTTCCCTTGTCACTTCAAAGATGACTCAGTAATGGCTGGCTCTTTGATGGCAGAAGGTTGTGGTCAACTGCTTCAGTTCTTCATGATGCACCTTGGCATGCACACACTTGTTCAAAATGGTCGTTTCCAACCGCTTGAAAATGCCCCTCAACAAGTACGCTGTCGTGGTCAAGTTCTACCACAATCGGCAGAACTGACTTACCGCATGGAAGTGACCGAGATTGGTCTAAGCCCTCGCCCATACGCGAAAGCTAACATCGATATTTTACTGAATGGCAAAGTGATTGTTGATTTCCAAAACTTGGGTGTGATGATCAAAGAAGATGACGAATGTACTCGTTACCTACCTTCTCTAGAAACAGCTGTCGCAACCCCTGTTATCGAAAGCTTGGACCATAAAAGCTTGGGCCATACACCAGCAGTGAACCAACAAGCTTCAGCAAATGCGCCACTGATGGCGCAAATTGAAGACCTAGCAACTGCGCCAAATAAAGGCGTGATTCCTCTTCAACATGTTGAAGCTCCGGTAACGCCTGATTACCCGAACCGCACACCCGATACGGTTCCATTCACGCCATATCACATGTTCGAATTCGCGACTGGCGACATCGAAAAATGTTTCGGCCCTGATTTCTCTATCTACCGTGGGATGATTCCACCACGTACTCCGTGTGGCGACTTGCAGTTAACCACTCGTGTCGTTGAGATCGACGGCAAGCGTGGCGACTTCAAGAAACCTTCATCGTGTATCGCTGAATACGAAGTGCCAGAAAATGCATGGTACTTTGATGAGAACAGCCACCATACCTTGATGCCTTACTCGGTGTTGATGGAGATTTCACTGCAGCCAAACGGCTTCATCTCTGGCTACATGGGCACCACACTAGGCTTCCCAGGTGAAGAACTGTTTTTCCGTAACCTAGACGGCAGCGGCAAAATGCTGCGTAACGTCGACTTGCGTGGCAAAACGATCACCAACGATTCTCGCCTGCTTTCAACCGTAATGATGGGTACAAACATCGTACAGAGCTTTAGCTTCGAACTGAGCACTGACGGCGTGCCATTCTACGAAGGTACAGCGGTATTTGGTTACTTCAAAGGCGCAGCACTGAAAGACCAACTGGGTTTGGACAACGGTAAGGTGACTCATCCTTGGCACGTTGATAACAACCGCACGCCGGATGTAAACATCAACCTGCTAGACAAAACGACGCGTTACTTCAATGCACCTGTCTCGTCTACTGGTGAAGTACAAGAGCACTACAAATTGGCCGGCGGTCGTTTGAACTTTATCGATACCGTGCAGATCACTAGCGATGGTGGTAAAGACGGTCTTGGTTACCTATACGCTGAGCGTACGATTGACCCAAGTGATTGGTTCTTCCAATTCCACTTCCATCAAGATCCTGTAATGCCAGGTTCTCTAGGTGTCGAAGCGATCATCGAGCTGATGCAAACCTATGCGCTAAACAAAGATCTTGGCGCTGACTTCCGCAATCCAAAGTTCGGTCAAATCCAATCTGAAGTGAAATGGAAATACCGTGGTCAGATTAACCCTCTGAACAAACAGATGTCTCTCGATGTACATATCACAGCGGTTAAAGACGAAGACGGCAAACGCACCATCGTTGGTGACGCAAACCTGAGCAAAGATGGTCTGCGTATTTACGAAGTGAAAGACATCGCCATTTGTATCGAAGAAGCATAAGCCTGACACGGAACTAGGAAAGAAATAATTATGACAACTCAAACTACTATCAATAACGAAAAGCTATCTCCGTGGCCTTGGCAGATTGAAGAGAACACAACTCATTTTGATAGCGCGGCAATGTCGACCATCTTAAAAGACTTAAGCCTTGCTTGTTACGTAGTGAGCCACCCAGAAAAAGGCTTAGGCGTCAGCCAACAAGCTGAAATTACATCGGGTGATTCAGCAAGTGCAGCGAACAGCCAACCTGTTAGCGCATTTGCTCCTGCACTCGGTACACAAAGCTTGGGCGACGAAGAGTTTCGTCGCTGTCATGGCGTAAAATACGCGTACTACGCAGGCGCAATGGCCAACGGCATCTCATCTGAAGAGCTTGTAATTGCGCTTGGTCAGGCAGGCATTCTTTGTTCATTTGGCGCGGCGGGCTTAATCCCGTCTCGCGTTGAGCAAGCGATCAACCGCATTCAAGCTGCACTACCAAACGGTCCTTACGCGTTTAACTTGATTCACAGCCCAAGTGAACCAGCACTAGAACGCGGCAGTGTAGAGCTGTTTTTGAAGCACAAAGTGAAAACGGTTGAGGCTTCTGCCTTCTTAGGTTTAACACCGCAAATTGTTCACTATCGTGCTGCTGGCCTTAGCCGTGATGCACAAGGTGAAATCCAGATCGGCAACAAAGTCATCGCAAAAGTGAGCCGTACTGAAGTCGCAAGCAAGTTCATGCAACCTGCTCCTGTGAAAATGCTGCAAGCTCTAGTTGATGAAGGTCGAATCACAGCAGAACAGATGGAACTGGCACAGCTAGTTCCTATGGCTGATGACATTACTGCAGAAGCGGATTCTGGTGGTCACACCGATAACCGCCCTCTAGTTACCCTGTTACCAACGATTCTTGCGTTGAAAGAACAGATCCAAGCTCAGTACCAATTCAAAACACCGCTGCGTGTTGGTTGTGGTGGTGGCGTCGGCACGCCTGACGCAGCTCTAGCAACGTTTAACATGGGCGCGGCATACATTGTTACTGGTTCTATTAACCAAGCCTGTGTTGAAGCTGGCGCGAGCGAACACACACGTAAGCTGCTTTCGACAACTGAAATGGCTGACGTGACTATGGCTCCGGCAGCAGACATGTTCGAAATGGGCGTGAAGCTGCAAGTGGTTAAGCGCGGTACCTTGTTCCCAATGCGTGCAAACAAGCTTTACGAGATCTACACACGCTACGACTCCATTGAAGCGATTCCAGTTGAAGAACGTCAAAAGCTAGAGAAGCAGGTATTCCGTTCAACATTGGATGACATCTGGGCAGGTACTGTTGCTCACTTTAACGAGCGCGACCCTAAACAGATCGAACGCGCTGAAGGCAACCCGAAGCGTAAAATGGCGTTGATTTTCCGCTGGTACTTGGGGCTTTCTAGCCGCTGGTCAAACACGGGCGAACAAGGTCGTGAAATGGATTATCAAGTATGGGCTGGCCCTGCACTTGGCGCATTCAACGCGTGGGCAAAAGACAGCTACCTAGATGATTACCAGCAGCGTAATGCGGTCGACCTTGCTAAGCACCTGATGCACGGTGCGGCTTACTTAGCACGTGTTAACCTGCTGACTTCGCAAGGCATCAAGCTTGATCCAGAACTAGCACGATGGAAGCCAACTCAAAGAATGGCGTAAATGACCTAAATGGACTGGTTGACGAGTAACTAATTACTCAGCGACAGGAAACAAAAAAGCGACCTTATCGGGTCGCTTTTCTTTTGGTTGTTCTTGCCAGGCTCGCTACAAAATTAAGACTTCTGCATACGCTTTTTCAAGCGCGCTAAATCAATTGCACTTGAGCGTACAGTAAGCTTGATGCATTCGTAGTCGTATTCTTCCTTCACCACACTCATGTTTGAGCGAATCTCACCGATAATGCCTTGTCCAGAATAAGGAATCGTGATCTCTTCTTCGATCATGCCTTGTTCAGCCACACCCACAATGTACTTGTGTAGTTTGGTGATATCGAGCGGGTCACGAGTCGAGGTCAGCATTGCATCTGGGAATTCTTCAATCAGCTCTAACTGTTCTTCTTCGCTCAATCTATCGCACTTGTTCAGTACCAATAGTTTTTCGCTGCCTTCAACGCCCACTTGCGCTAATACTTCGTGTACCACATCAAGCTGTGCGCGGAATGAAACATCAGAAGCATCAACCACATAAAGCAGTAATGAAGCATCATGCGCTTCTGCTAGTGTTGAGTGGAATGAAGCAACCAGATCGTGTGGCAGTTTCTTGATGAAACCCACCGTATCTGACACTAAGATACGCGGCTGAGTGATCGGCTGAAGTGCACGAACCGTGGTATCTAAGGTCGCGAATAGCTTATCTTCACCGCTCACTTCGGTTGCGGTCATAGCGCGCATCATCGAAGATTTACCCGCGTTGGTGTAGCCAACCAGAGCAACAGTGAAAAGTTCCGAACGCTGTGTGCGTCGGTTCTTCATTTCATCTTGTACGCTAACCAGCTCACGCTTAAGCGCAGCAATTTGGTCACGTACTTTACGACGGTCAAGCTCTAGTGAGGTTTCACCAGCACCCTGACCCATTTGACGTTCTTTGTCACCGTCTGCTGTTTCACGAAGTCGAGGTACTAAGTAGTTTAGGCGAGCAATTTCTACTTGCAGACGTGCGGTACGAGTGCGAGCGTGGCGACTGAAAATTTCGATGATGATACCGGTGCGGTCAAACACTTCGACACCTAAGTGAGCCTCAACATTGCGCAGTTGAGAAGGGCTCAAATCACAGTCAAATACCACAACATCAGCAGTACCAAACTCCACATCTTCAGATGGAAGATCATCAAAATCTAATTCATCGATACTAGCGCGAAAATCAAAAGATTCATCGATAAAATCTTCATCTTCTGCTTCTTCAATCGAACCTTGGTAACCGGTGAGGTGTGCAATTTCTGCAAGCTTACCTGCGCCCAACACGTTTTGTCGTTGTGTTGAACTGTGGTGCTGTGATTGTGTACCGACCACTTTAAACCCTAGGGTTGTTACTAAGCGAGCAAGTTCGGCAAGAGACTCTTTTGCTTCGTCACCTTTGAAGTCCGGTGTCGTAATAGAAATAAGTAAAGCGTTACTAGCTGAGGGTTTTGCTGTTAGTTTCATGTATTCTTCTGTTTATGCACTAATGTGCAACCTAGTATTTGGTCTAAAGTAGCGCGATCCTACGCTGTTCTCGGTCAGCTTTATAGAGCTAACGGAGGCTATTTGGCGATATTATTGCAGTTAATCCATTTATCTCGTTTATCCCTCTGTTTTCGTGAGGAAATAAAACAGGCTAAAACAACAAAAAAGACAGCATCACGTTACTTATTAGTAATTAGTGATACTGCCTTTGCTTAAGCTTAGACTCTCATTGAGCTACTGTCTCAAAAACTAAAAATCAATTCTCGCTTCAGTCTGAGCATCAAAGAATACCGCCTTTGATAAGTCAAAATGCAGCGGCGCCATTTGCCCAACTGACACTTCAAATTCTGGCGACAAGCGACATGCCACTTCTTGGTCGTTCACTTTCACCATCGCAATCGTATCTGGCCCTGTTGGTTCTAGCACTTCTAACTGCAAGTCTAGCTTGGTCGTTGCCGACACATCATCACCCTGCTGCTCGGTAATATGTTCAGGGCGCAGGCCAATCACCACTTCTTTGCCATCTTGCTCACGCATGCTTTGTGGTAATCGAATGTGGTGCTCTTGCTCAGCTGTACCCGTTACTTTGATGATCGGATTCTGCTCATCATCCAAATCCACCATGGTCTTAATGAAGTTCATAGATGGTGAACCCATAAAGCCCGCCACGAACATGTTATTTGGCTTGGTGTAGATCTCTTGCGGCGTACCGAGTTGCTGCAGTTCACCATCTTTCATCACCGCAATACGGTCAGCCAAGGTCATCGCCTCGATTTGGTCATGGGTCACGTAGACAATGGTGGTGTTCAGCTTTTGGTGCAGACGTTTGATCTGGTGTCGCATCTCGACACGTAGCTTGGCATCCAAGTTAGAAAGCGGTTCATCGAACAGGTACAACTTAGGACGACGCGCTAGTGCACGTCCCATCGCGACACGCTGGCGCTGACCACCAGATAGCTGTGATGGTTTACGATCAAGCAGTTGCTCAATTTGCAGCATTTCAGCGACGCGATTCACTTCTGCGTCGATTTCGTCTTGTGGCATCTTGCGGATCTTCAAGCCGAAGGCGATATTGCCGCGTACCGTCATGTTTGGGTAAAGTGCGTACGACTGGAATACCATCGCGATGTCGCGGTCTTTAGGTTCAACCTGGGCCACGTCAACACCATCAATCACGATTTCACCCGAGCTAATATTTTCTAGCCCAGCAATGGTGTTCATTAGGGTGGATTTTCCACACCCCGAAGGGCCGACAAGTATCAAGAACTCCCCCGAATCGATACTGATGTCGATGCCCTTTAACGTTTCGTTGTCCGCGTTGCGATAGGTTTTACGGATCTGTTTTAAATCTAATGTTGCCATGGGTAATTATCCTTTTACTGATCCTGCCGTTAGGCCACGAACAAAATATTTTCCTGCGAAGACATACACCAACAGCGTTGGCAGCGCGGCGATGATCGCGGCAGCCATATCAACGTTGTATTCTTTAACGCCCGTGCTGGTGTTGACTAAGTTATTTAATGCTACGGTGATTGGCTGAGTCTCTGAGCCGGAATACACCACCCCGAACAAGAAATCGTTCCAGATTGCGGTGAACTGCCAGATCACCGTCACCATGATGATAGGCGTAGAGATCGGTAATAAGATCTTGAAGAAAATGGTAAAGAAGCCTGCACCATCCAGTTTTGCTGCTTTGATCAATTCATCCGGAATCGAGATGTAGAAGTTACGGAAAAACAGAGTTGTAAACGCCATGCCGTAGATAACGTGCACAATCACCAAGCCGATGGTTGTGTTCGCTAGCCCCATCTTGCCGAGCATGGTTGCCATTGGTAGTAGCACCACTTGGAACGGAATGAAGCAACCAAACAACAGTAAGCTGAAGAACAGATTCGAGCCTCGGAATTGCCATTTCGTCACTACATAACCATTGAATGCACCGAGCAATGTTGAAATCGCAACCGCAGGAATCACCATTTGGAACGAGTTCCAGAAGTAGCCTTTGATGCCTTCACATTTCACGCCCGTACAGGCGGTGTCCCACGCTTTATACCAAGCATCAAACACCCACTCTTTCGGTAAGCTCATCAAGTTACCTGCCTTGATGTCTGGCAGAGTTTTGAATGAGGTCAGCGCCATGACAAACAATGGCATTAGATACACCAAGCAGAAGAAAAGCAGTGCTGAATAAATAAAGATTCGAGCAAAATTGATGTTATTCATCATGACTTTTTCTCCCTAAGTTCAGAGTAAAGATAAGGCACGAGAATCGCTAAGATACCAGCAAGCATCATCATGGCACTGGCAGCACCAAGGCCGATTTGTCCACGCGTAAATGAGTGTGCGTACATGAATAGCGCAGGAAGATCCGATGAATAACCTGGGCCACCCGCGGTCATCGCGGTCACAAGGTCGAAACTCTTAATCGCAATGTGTGAGGTGATGATCACCGCGCTGAAAACCACAGGGCGCAAGCAAGGTAGAATGATTTTCAGATAAATAGTGGGTAAGCTTGCCCCATCAGTTTGAGCCGCTTTGATGATTGAAGAATCAATGCCACGAAGGCCGGCTAAGAACATCGCCATCACGAAGCCTGACGACTGCCAAAGTGCTGCGATAACCAAGGTATAGACCGACATTTCAGAGTCGACTAGCCAATCAAATTTGAAGTCACTGAATCCCCAATCTTGCATCAGCTTTTCAATACCAAGACCTGGATTGAGAATCCATTTCCACGCCGTACCTGTCACGATGAATGACAACGCCATTGGGTAGAGATAGATAGTACGAATCGCTCCTTCTTGACGGATGTTCTGGTCAAGCAATACCGCTAAACCAACACCAAGCAAGATAGCTATCGCCATGAATAGAAAGCCAAACACACCGAGGTTAGTGATTGAGGTGATCCAACGATCGTTATCCATCAGCTTTTCATATTGGGTTAAACCAACGAAATTAAAGCTCGGCAGAAATCGAGAGTTGGTGAACGACAGCGCTGCCGTCCAAAAAATGTAGCCGTAGATACACACCACGGTCACTAACGCGGTCGGCGCCAGTACAATTTTAGGTAACCAATGTTGTAACCTGTCAGCAAAACTCGGTTTCGGTGCAGGCTGGCTCCTTGTGGGTTTTGGAGTCGACTCAGTCAAAACATGCTCCATAACTTATCCTTGTTGCACAATCGAGCCAATGGCTTACCTTTCGGCACCACATCAGCATCACGCATATCAGAATTGGGAGTGAAGAGTAGATAGGCTCCCTACGAGCCTACCCACCCTGGGGGTTTGATAAAGCAACACAACCCGTCACTCACGTGCGTTGTGTGTCGCTTATCAAGTTAGATTAGATAGCCGCTTTCACTGCTTTTGCTAACTTAGCTGCCGCTTGTTTTGGATCGGCATCTTTTTCGTTGAAGAAGTTGGTTATCACGTCGTAAATCGCGCCTTGAGCGTAGCTTGTTGTCGCTAGGCCGTGAGCCATACTCGGAACAAGATCGCCAGATTTCGCACTCGCTTTGAAGGTTGCCATTGAGTCCAACGCACATTGGTCAAACTTAGACATGTCCATATCTAGACGGACAGGGATAGAACCCTTGTTAAGGTTGAAGACTTCTTGGAAATCTTTGGTAAGAATGGTTTTCGCTAGGTCTTGCTGCGCTTTTTGGTTCTCTTTGTCGCTTAACTCAAAGAACGCAAAGCTATCGATGTTGAAAGTGAACTGGCCATCAGTACCTGGAGCTGGTGCACAGATGTAATCTTTACCCGGCACTTTGCCTGCCGCAGTAAACTCACCTTTCGCCCAATCGCCCATGATTTGCATCGCGGCTTCGCCATTGATAACCATTGAAGTTGCGACGTTCCAATCACGACCTGGAGAGTTGCTGTCGATGTAATCACGCATCTTTTTGAACTTGGTGAACACTTCCACCATTTTGTCGCCAGATAACACGTCCATATCCAGATCAACGAACGCTTTGTTGTAATCTTCACTGCCTAGTACATCAAGTGCTACAGCTTCGAAGACTGTCGCGTCTTGCCAAGGTTGACCACCGTGAGCCAGTGGAATGAAGCCAGCCGCTTTGATCTTGTCTGCGGCAACGAAGAACTCATCTAACGTAGTTGGAACCGTCACGCCTGATTTTTCTAAAACAACAGGGTTCGCCCATAGCCAGTTAACACGATGAACGTTGACAGGAACCGCCACATATTCTCCGTCCCACTTCATCACTTTAGTGACCACTTCTGGCAGTAGCTCATCCCATTTTTCTTGTTTTGCCGTTGCATCGAGAGACGTTAGAAAACCTAAACCACCCCACTCTTGAATATCATGACCTTTAATCTGCGCCGCAGATGGAGGATTGCCCGACACTGCTCGAGTTTTCAAAACAGTCATCGCACTTTCACCGCCGCCACCAGCAACAGCGAAATCTTTCCAAGTATGGCCTTGTTCTTCAATCATCTCTTTCAGTACAGCTGCGGATTTCGCTTCGCCACCGGCAGTCCACCAGTGAAGCACTTCCACTTCACCAGCTTGAGAAAATGTTGAGGCAGCAAGAAGAGATAGAGTAAGTAGGGTTTTATTGATTTTCATTATTATCTTCCATGTTTTAGCGGACTCGACGTCCGGTTCAATACAGAGTCTACTTATTCTGATTTGTAAGATTGAAACAAAAGGTAAGCTCAATGTAACACAATTGTTACATTAAACTTCTAGGCCGCGTGGAATATAGACTTTAGCTTCTAAGCCGCCTTGAGGGGAGTTACGAATAATGAGATCTCCGCCGTGTCCGTGTAGGATGTTTCGACAGATTCCAAGCCCTAAACCGTGTCCTTGGTCGTCAGTGGCGAGCCTGAAGTAAGGTTCAAACACCAACTCTAACTTGTCTTCAGGAATACCTTTTCCGTGATCTTGAATAGTCACGATAACCCACACCGAATCACTGCTGATATCTACCTCGGCGGATTGTCCATATTTCACAGCATTGTCGATAAGATTGGTGAGCACGCGTTTAATCGCTAAAGGTTTAGCGACTAACGGTTCAATCACAGCAGGTTCAAACTCGACCTTAGTTTGGTATTGGTTGTGCAGTTCAATCACGGATAGCATCATCTCATTGAGATCGATAATGGCATTGTTCTCATGAAGGTCGGTGTCTCTTACCGCTTGCAAAGCACCTTTAACCATCATCTCAAGCTCATCGAGATCTTTGTTGAATTTGTCTTTCTTTACTTCACTCTCCAACAACTCTGCACGCAATCTAAGCCGTGTTATTGGTGTCTTTAAATCATGTGAGATTGCAGAGAAAAGGTGCTCACGGTCGGCAACATAGCGACGAATCCGTTGCTGCATTCGATTAAACGCTCGGGTCGCCGTCACCAGCTCAGTAGCCCCCTCTTCGTTAAGTGGCGGCTGCTGAATATCCATACTCATCTCATTGGCCGCTCTTGCTAATTTTTTAAGAGGGCGTACTTGCCGACGAATCATCAAGTAAGTCAAAACCAAAAGAATGAGGGTCGAGGAAACTAAGAAGATCACCTGTTCTCTGCCGAGAATCGTATCGTCGAGTTTGACGTAAGGCGCAGGCAACAACGCGGCGATATACACCCATTCATGACTGGCTAATTCTATCTGAACAACCAGAATAGGAGGGGTAAGAGGTTCTAAGGTTAAAGTATGATGTGCCCACGATCGTGGGAGATCGCTCAAGTAGATGTCATTTTTAAGCAAACGAAGATGTTCAGGGCGAGAGAAATCAACCCGCACTGATTCGACTTTATTGAGCTTGCTACTCAAAACACTTTCTATCGCTTCAATCGAGGCGGTTTTTAAACGGGTATCAGGGATCGGTTCGACAATCAACGCCTCTTTATTGAAAGAAACGAAGAAGCGCGTACCGCCCATATTGCGGATTTGATCCAACACGATATGGCGATATTTAACGGGCAGAGACTGGAAGAAAGTCACCGTCGAGGCAAACATATTGGCCATGCTTGAAGAGGCAGAACGAATCCCCTCCAGTTCTTTGTGTTTGGATTCGCTATACCAAATAGACGTTGCGATACCTTGAGCTATCACCACAGCTAACAAGGTCAGTAACAATGTCCTGGCAACCAAAGAGTTTGGCTTTAACCGACTCAACCCGTTCATAGGAAATACTTCATTGCCGAGGTGCTCATTAACATCACTTGATTATCAGTGTTCATACTGAACAGGCACAGCGAGGATATAGCCATTACCGCGCATGGTTTTGATGTAGTGAGGATACTTGCCACTGTCGCCCAATCGGCTTCTCAGACGACTAAGCTGCACATCAATGCCTCGCTCAAAAGGCAACGCTTCACGGCCTCTGGTCGCGAATGAGATAGTGTCACGGTCGAGAACTTCGTTAGGGCGAGTTAAGAACAACATCAACAGAGAAAAATCACTACCCGACAAATCCATCTCTTCCGAGTTTTCATTGTGGGAAATTCGATGCGCTAACGTATCAAGCGTCCAATCACCAAAAACAATCTGTTTTGGCAATGCATCACTTGTCTTGTCATCCACCACTTGAACGCGGCGCAACAACGCTTTGATACGCGCCATTAACTGACGAGGGCTAAACGGCTTGGCAATGTAATCATCAGCACCAATTTCTAAGCCGATAATTTGGTCGGTTTCATCCGATACGGCAGTCAGCATGATGATAGGCACATTCGATTGCTTACGGACGCGTTGACACAAGGTAAAACCATCGTCACCGGGTAGCATCACATCAAGCAGAATCAGATCTGGATAACCTTGGTTTTGCAGATGAGCTTCTAGTTCAACACCGTCTCCCACAGAAGAAACATCGAAACCAGATTTTGTGAGGTACTCTTCCAGCAGCTCGCGGATTTCTTGATCATCATCCACCACGAGAATTCGAGTATTTGTTGGCATCGCCCAAACCTATTAAATTTACAACTTATTCACATAGTGTATAGGCTGGCCGATTGTTTGATTATTGACATGTTTGTAAAGTTAGAAGAACAAACAGATAAAGATCACAACTTAGTGACCTCTATCTGAATCTTTAGGGCTTAATCCGCTATTGGTTGGTTATGAAGAGCAGCTGATCTCCATGGCTTTACCCCACTCAGGAGGTAGAGCCGCAAGGTATTCATAATCCGGGTGTTCCGCATAAGGGTCTGCCAGTACCACCATCAAAGCGTCAATATCGCTGCTATCACCGCGCTCTGCTTTGTCTATCGCTAGCTGAGCTAGGTAGTTTCTGAGGATGTATTTCGGGTTTACCTGTCTCATATTTTCGCAGCGCTCGACCACTGAGCTATCTTCCAATTCGCAGCGTTGTGAGTAGTTATCTACCCACAGTTTTGCTGCCTCTCGATCAATTATCAGATCAATCACTTCTTGTGGCGACAAGGTGTCTAGGTTCGATAGCGTTCTAAAGAACCTTGGGTAGTCGACTTTGTTTTGCGACATCAGCTCGAACATAGATTCAAACAAACGACTGTCGCCTTCTTGTTTCGAAAGTAGCCCCAACTTACGACGCATCATCTGACTAAAGTAACCGTTCATTTGCGGTTCGTACTGCTCTAAAGCCGCCTCTAAGTCGGCCTTATCCACCAGCGGAGAAAGTGAGTGAGCCAGTGCCGACAGGTTCCAAAGCCCTATTCTTGGCTGCTGGTTAAAAGCATAACGACCTTGGTAATCCGAGTGATTACAGATCAATCTTGGGTCATATTCATCAAGAAACGCGAACGGACCATAATCGAAAGTTTGCCCGATGATCGACATGTTATCGGTGTTCATCACGCCATGAGCAAAACCATTCGCTTGCCACAACGCAATCATCTCCGCGGTACGGTCAACAATCTGATTAAACATAGCAGCGTAGGGTTTCTCTTCATCGAGACACTCAGGGAAGTGCCATTCAATGACTTTATCGGCCAGCAACTTATGCTCAGCCAACTGATTGGTATAAAACAGATGTTCAAAGTGACCGAAACGGATGTGTGATTCGGCAGCACGCACCAACAATGCGCCCCACTCTTGCTTCTCTCGATATACCGGTGTGTCGCTGGTCATCATAGCCAACGCGCGAGTGGTTGGGATATTGAGCCCTGCCATCGCTTCGCTACATAAGTACTCACGAACGGTTGATCGAATAACAGCGCGTCCATCGCCCATACGTGAATAGGGCGTTTTACCGGCACCTTTAAGGTGTAAATCGAACGTTTCGCCACTTTTCGCGACAATTTGAGCTAATAACAGCCCTCTTCCATCACCTAAATCCGGGTTATAAGAACCAAACTGGTGGCCTGCGTATTTCATTGCTACAGGCGAAAACTGCTCAGGTTCAACATTGCCAGATAACGTTTCAAGCAATTCCTCGGAAGCATCATCAAATGACAAAAAACCGAGTTCATCCGCAAGCTTATGATTCCATGCGAGCCATTGGACATTGCTGAGCGGTGTAGGTTGAATTGGGGTATAGAACAGTCGAGGTAATGCAGTAAATCGATTGTTAAATGAAATAGAATCCCAGACAGACATGAGAGATACACTGTAGATAAAAGATAACTTAAGATTATCACAGTTTCGTAACAACTTCAGAAGTGCGATGGCGCTTGTTTATAGAGGTAAGGTGATAAACCATTCCACAAGAAGAAAGTGGTGACTAGGAGTAAATTACTGGGGGATGCTTGCTAGAAGAAGATGACTAAGAAAAAGTTAAGTGGCTAGCCTGATGAGAAAAGCCACATTTATAAGAGAAAGAGTTCTGACTTTGAAGACTTTTTAACAAGTGATTTCATAATAAAAACTAAAACTATAGAGCCATGAAGCTGACTACATTAGAGCAAGAATACCCACTAGAGAAAGGGTAGAGAAAATCCAAGTACGACTGATTACGCCAAAGTTACTGTGTTGAATCATTTCTTGATGCTGCATATGTCTCTCCTTGAGAACGTGATGGTGTAACTACAATATATCGGCTTTTCGCCAAAAGCAGCAAGCACATTAATATTAACCTTTTATGACAGCATCAAGAATATTCTGTAACCATTCACCTCTCTGATAAAACAGAAAGTTATGCTCGACTGGTCGTCGAAAGCAGTGCGCCAGCCCCAATAAAGACACCTCCAGTGACACGATTAAAGACCTTGGCTCGACCTTTCGCAAACAACCAATTTGACGACTTCGCCCCCAAGTAGGCATACACCAATAACCAAGACAATTCCATCACTGCGAAGGTAAAAGCAAACACGGTAAACTGTGGTAATAGCGCAATTGAGGGATCAATAAACTGTGGGAAAAGTGCAGTAAAAAACAAGATAGCTTTGGGGTTACTCGCGCCAACAATAAAGCCACTTAAGTAATGCTGCGCAGCGCTTTCTTTGACAGATTGAGCACCGCCTTGTTGATCCGATAACTTGTCATAATCTTGTTGGCTAGAGCGCAGAGACTTCCAACCGAGGAAGATCAGATAAGCTGCACCAGTCCATTTTATGACATTAAATACCACTTCAGACGAAGCAATAATTACCCCTAGCCCGGTAAACGATAAAGTTAAAATACCAGTAATCGCAGTTAAGCTCCCCAAGGCAGTAAATATCGATAATTTAAAGCCAGATTGCACACCTTTGGTCATGCACAATAAAGAGCTTGGCCCGGGCGAAGCTGTCAAAATCAGCACCGCTAATAAATAATAAATCCATGTATCAAAGCTCATCGCGAATTCTCCTTAACTCACTAAAACGACTAAACATTGACCATCAATATGTGATAGTTATTCATATTAAGCAACTAAATAATATGCAACGAATCCTCAACGCTAAGTCCCGATATCCAAAATGTAGGCAATAAAAAACGCCATGCATTGCTGCATGGCGTTTAAATTAATACAGAGAGGGTTTCTCTAATAACGAAGGTAACCCGAATCTAATCAAAGAAGCTTTTTCGATACAAAGCTTAGTCTTTGTAGAGAGAGAACTCATCTGCGCAAGCCACTAGCTGCTCACGAGTGATCATGAATACGCCATGACCACCGTTAGAGAATTCAATCCAAGTGAATGGAATCTCTGGGTACTGATCCATCATATGAACCATTGAGTTACCAACTTCACAGATAAGAATACCGTCGTCAGTTAGGTAGTCTGGTGCATTAGCTAAGATGCGACGAACCAATTTCAGACCGTCTGTACCCGCTGCTAGGCCAAGTTCTGGCTCGTGAGTAAACTCATCTGGCAGGCTGTTCATATCTTCTTCGTCCACGTAAGGTGGGTTAGATACGATCAGGTTGTATTTCTCTTTTGGCAAATCACGGAAAAGATCTGAACGGATTGGGAACACTTGCTGCTCCATGCCGTGATCTTGAACGTTCTGCTCTGCAACTTGCAATGCGTCAGTAGAGATATCAATCGCATCTACTTCAGCGTCTGGGAATGCGTGAGCACAAGCAATAGCGATACAACCACTACCCGTACACATATCCATGATGCGAGTTGGCTCTTCAGTTAACCAAGGTTGGAATTGAGCTTCGATCAGCTCACCAATTGGAGAACGAGGCACAAGAACGCGCTCATCAACGAAGAACTCAAGACCACAGAACCAAGCTTTGTTGGTTAGGTAAGCCGTTGGTGTACGATCATTAATACGCTTGATTACGCGCTCAACAATACGTAGACGTTCGCTGCTCGTTAGACGAGAGTTCATGACATGCGAAGGAACATCAATCGGCAGATAAAGAGTAGGTAAGATAAGTTGTACTGCCTCATCCCACGCGTTATCAGTGCCGTGACCATAAAATAGGCCCGCTGCGTTAAAGCGGCTAACAGTCCAACGAATCACATCTTGAAGCGTGTGTAGTTCTGATACCGCTTCTTCTACAAAAATCTTATCCAAAATTGTCTCCGAAAAGCGCTACAATACTGCTAATTACGTTTCTAATTAGAATTCATAACCTGATGAGCAAAAAAGACACCGACTTCGATGACGATTTCGCCCTGTTCAACGATGCAGTAAAGGGCGTTAAAAAGTTGCAACAGGATACCATAGTCCAGCAGCCAAAAAGAAATGCCAAGCAAAAAGAAATTACTCGAACGGCAAGACAAGCCAGTGATAGCGAGTTTTATTTCTCGGATGAGTTCATTCCGCATCTTAGCGAAGACGGTCCGACGCGTTATGCGCGTGATGATGTCTCTAAATATGAGGTCAAGCGCCTCCGTCGTGGTGTCTACGTGCCTGACGTGTATCTCGATATGCATGGTATGACTCAACAAGAAGCCAAACGTGAGCTTGGCGCGATGATTGCGCACTGCGTGAAAGAGAGCGTGGCGTGTGCCTGTGTTCAACACGGTATCGGTAAACACATCCTTAAACAGAAGGTGCCTTTGTGGTTAGCACAGCACCCAGACGTGATGGCTTTCCACCAAGCACCGTTAGAGTTTGGCGGCAATGGCGCGCTGTTAGTCTTGCTTTCGGTTCCTGAGAAGTAATTCTGGTTAACAAACTCTCTCTCACCAAAAAACAACAAAGGGCATCCCAATCATATTGAGATGCCCTTTCTAATTGTCTGCAACTTTGTCATCAAACAGAGCTCAACGAGCTTATGGATTGATGTTCCAAAGCAACTCACCTTTTTGTGTCTCAAGGTTGAAGTCGATACACGCTAGGCCCGAAGTGGGAAACATAGGCGGCGCCATGCCTGTTGCAAACTCTGCAGTTAGGTAGCCAACTAGAGGTAAATGAGAAACAAATAAAATGGTCTCTAGTTTTTCTACTTCAGCCATTGCTAAGGTCAAATCAAACACATCGTCGGACATTCCATAAGGCGTAATATCATCACAGGTTTCTACTTTCTTTCCAGAAAACGCCTGAGAGATCTCTAACCACGTTTCTTGTGCCCTTAAATATGGGCTCACCAGCACTTTATCGAATTGACTAATCCCCTGCTCATTTGCAGCTTGTGCCACGGCAAGAGAAGCCATTTTCCCGCGCTTGGTCAACGCTCTTTCTGCATCCGAGTTGGCAAAATGTTCTGCTTCACCGTGGCGCATAATGAATATTTTCATGTTCAATCCTGTCTTCGTAACATGTCGAAAGTCGATATATCCCATATATCAGCGAAACGCTACTTAGGTTTGGCTCTCAATCCAGAGAAACCGCAGTCAATATAAATAATTATATCAAGTCACTTGCCAAAGAGTTCGACTTTCTTAACAATCTTGTTAAAAGAAAATAAATTACTGATAAAAATCGATAAAAGTGATTTAGAAATCGCCAAAAAGCACTTCATATCCCAAAATATGATCACAAGGTTTGCACGCCGAATCATCGGGTACATAATTTAAAAACCACCTTCTCTGGAGATGCTCCTGTGCACTTAAGCCCAAATGATGAACATCAATACCGCTACATAACCTTAAATAACGGGTTACGTGTACTGTTAGTTCAGGATCAAAATGCTCAAAAAGCAGCAGCCGCATTAGCCGTCAATGTGGGGCATTTTGATGACCCTACAGACCGAGAGGGTTTAGCTCACTACTTAGAGCATATGCTATTTTTGGGAACTGAAAAGTATCCAAAGGTCGGAGAGTTCCAAAGTTTTATCAGCCAGCATGGCGGTAGCAACAACGCTTGGACAGGAACAGAGCACACCTGCTTCTTTTTTGATGTTGAATTGAATGCCTTTGAAACCGCACTCGATCGCTTCAGCCAATTTTTTACCGCTCCCCTTTTCAACGAAGAAGCGTTAGACAAAGAACGCCAAGCCGTTGACTCCGAATACAAGATGAAACTCAACGACGACTCACGACGCTTGTACCAAGTTACCAAAGAACTGGTGAATCACAATCACCCATTCTCGAAGTTTTCTGTCGGTAATATCGATACGTTGGGTGACAGAAACGGCGAGACGATTCGACAAGAGATCTTGGCTTTCCACCAGCAACAATACTCTGCTGACTTGATGACACTGACACTGTCTGGCAATCAGTCGTTAGATGAGATGCAAAGCTGGGTTGAGGATCGCTTTAGCTCAATCACCAATCACAACCTACAAGGCAAAAAGGTTGAAGTTCCGATTGTCGGCGAGTTAAGTACGGGTGTACAAGTCCGCGTTGAGCCGATTAAAGAAGTGCGCAAACTGATCTTAACCTTCCCTATGCCCAGTATGGACGAACACTACGGCGTTAAGCCATTGTCGTTCTTTGCCCATCTTTTAGGTTACGAAGGTGAAGGCAGTTTGATGATGCAACTCAAAGAGAAAGGCTGGATAACATCTCTCTCTGCAGGTGGTGGCGCGAGTGGCAGTAACTACCGTGATTTCACAGTCAGTTGCTCATTGACCATAGAAGGTTTAACCAAAACCGATAACATCATCCAAGCGATATTTCAGTACATCAAGTTAGTCGAACAACAAGGCATAGAAGAGTGGCGCTACCTAGAAAAACGCGCCGTTTTAGAGTCTGCTTTCCGCTTTCAAGAGCCAGCAAGACCGCTTGATGTCGTCAGCCACCTCGTCATCAACATGCAGCACTACCAAGAGCAAGATGTGGTGTATGGCGATTACAAAATGTCGCATTTCGATGACGAATTACAGCGTTCTTTGCTGCCTTACTTAACCGTAGACAACATGCGAGCGACCATTGTTGCTCAGGGATTCGAGTATGACAGGGAAGCGAAGTGGTACTTTACTCCCTACTCGGTCACACCTTTTAGCGCTGAACAAGTTCAATGCTTTACGTGCATTAACCCCGGTTGGCAGTTTGAACTCCCAAGCAAAAACCCGTTTATTTGCTACGATCTAGACCCGACTGAACTGGAAGGTGACGCTAAGTTCCCACAACTGTTAGAAGAGCTCGACGGCTTTAAGCTGTGGCACCTGCAAGACCATCAATTTCGAGTTCCTAAAGGTGTGGTGTATGTCGCTATCGATAGCCCGCACTCAGTTGCTAGCCCAAGAAATATCGTTAAAACACGCTTGTGCGTAGAGATGTTCTTAGACTCACTCGAAAAAGATACGTATCAGGCTGAAATCGCCGGAATGGGCTACAACATGTACACCCATCAGGGCGGTGTAACGCTCACTCTGTCCGGGTTTAGCGAGAAACAGCCACAACTGCTCAATATGATTCTTGAACGTTTCCAAGCACGCGACTTTAGTCCAACACGCTTCGAAACCATCAAGCATCAATTGCTCAGAAACTGGAACAACGCGTCGCAAGATCGCCCTATTTCGCAGTTGTTTAATGCAATGACTGGGATACTTCAACCAAATAACCCGCCTTATTCCGTGTTAATTGAAGCCCTAGAAACGATAGAGGTCGATGAGCTCTCCTCTTTTGTTCAAGCAATCTTGGCGGAACTTCATGTTGAGATGTTTGTGTATGGCGACTGGAAAAAAGCCGATGCACACAAGATGGCTGAAACGCTAAAAGATGCACTGCGTGTTCAAGATCAGGCTTACGAAGAATCACTGCGTCCGCTCATCATGCTCGGTGAAAACGGCAGCTTCCAACGTGAAGTGGTGTGTAACCAAGATGATTCAGCAATTGTGGTTTATTACCAATGCCCTGATATTTCACCTAAAAATATCGCGCTGTATTCATTGGCAAACCATTTGATGTCGGCCACTTTCTTCCATGAGATACGAACCAAGCAGCAGCTAGGTTACATGGTCGGTACTGGCAATATGCCGCTCAACCGACACCCTGGTATTGTGTTGTATGTGCAATCACCGAATGCCGCCCCTGCTGACTTGTTAGCTTCAATAGATGAGTTCCTCAATGCCTTTTACATGGTGCTGTTGGAGCTTAACGACTATCAATGGCACAGCAGTAAGCGCGGTCTCTGGAATCAGATTTCGACACCAGATACGACTTTGCGAGGGCGAGCTCAGCGCTTATGGGTTGCGATAGGCAATAAGGATGTTGAGTTCAACCAGAGAGAGCGCGTATTGGAAGACCTTAAGGGGTTAACTCGCTCAGACATGATGCGTTTTGTGGTTAGCCAGCTAAAACCACGCACGGCAAATCGCCTGATTATGCATGCTCACGGTAATGCTCATAATGAGGAAGAGAAGCTGTCAGCAGGTGTTGAAATTGGCTCTATTGATGAGTTTCAGTTACGCCCGAAAGATACTGAGCTAGGCTGATAAAGCTGGAATGAAAATCATAAGGTTGATGTGAAAGCATCAACCTTTTTTATTGGATGCAGCCCAAAAGCAGATCTCCTATTACGCTCCTTCGTCGCTTTAGGAGATGACGGTAGTTTTGATTGACGTGTGTTTGACCACCTTTCTAATCAACGCAATAACTTACTTTTTATCTCTCAATCATCATTCCCGAGAAGGAGGAACGACTGAGTCGGGAATCTCATTCCTTTCACACTCGTTCATAAAACAGAAAAGCCCGCATCAATTGCTTGATACGGGCTTCTTAATCAATGAGTTAGAGAGTTACTTGTAGAAAGACTCACCCAATCCAGCACGTGTCAGTAGGCCATCACATGGCGCGAAACGATCACCGTACTTCTTAGCGAAATCGTTCATCATCTCAACCAGTGACTTAATGCCGATTTGATCCATATAACGGAACGGACCACCTAGGAATGGCGGGAAACCGATACCGAAAATCGCACCGATATCACCATCACGAGGGCTGCGGATAATGCCGTCGTCTAGACAACGAACCGCTTCGTTTAGCATAGGTAACACACAGCGCATCGCGATATCGTTATCGCTCAACTTAGGATCTGGTTGCAGCTTAAGCAGCTTGTAAACTGACTTATCCACTTCCTTCTTCTTGCCTTTGTAAGTGTAGAAACCTTTACCACTCTTACGGCCTTTACGATTGTCATTCAAAAGAATATCGAACACATCAGGACCTTGGAAACGATCGCCAAGCTCATTCACTAAAATCGGAATGATCTTCGCACCGATATCAACACCCACCTCATCTAATAAAGTGATAGGACCAACCGGGAAACCGAAGTCCAATAACGTGCTGTCGAGCTTTTCAATCGGCTCGTTCGCTAGCAGTAAATGCGCTGCTTCGTTCATGTACGGAGCAAGAATACGGTTCACATAAAAACCAGCCGTGTCTTTCACAACAATCGGCGTTTTACCTTGCTTCTTCGCTAATGCAACAACCGTAGAAATCGTCTCTTCTGACGTAGTTTCATGAGGGATAACTTCTACTAGCGGCATTTTTTCGGCTGGGCTGAAGTAGTGAAGACCGACCACGTTTTCTGGTCGCTGCGCCTTCTCCGCAATCTTATGGATCGGCAATGAAGACGTATTCGTCGCGAAAATAGTCTCTGGCTTGGCATTGGCTTCGATGTCCGCAACCATTGACTGCTTAAGGTCGAGGTCTTCAAATACCGCTTCAATCACCACATCGGTGTGATTAAAGCTCGTAAAGTCGATACCGCCAGACAGTTGAAGCATCTTACTTTCAAGGCCCGCTCGGCTCAGAATGCGACGCTTACGCTGCTTATCGAACAACTTGAAGTTGTAGTTAAGCGCGTTCAGTACACCTTCATTTGATACGTCTTTAATGCGTACAGGCACTTTCGCCTTAGCAACACTGACATGGCTGATGCCTGCGCCCATAAGACCACCGCCCAGCACACCAACACGCTTAACCGCTTTTGGTTCTGCGTCTGCGCCGTGTTCTTTTTTCATTTCCGTAGTAGCAAAGAAAATCGAACGAAGGGCTTTAGATTCTGAAGTCATTACCAGTTCAGAGAAACGCTTCGCTTCATACTGAAGACCTTTGTCAAAGCCGTTCTCAAGGCCATAACGAATCACGTCTAGAATCGCATCCGCTGCTGGGTAATTGCCGCGTGTTTTCTGATTAGTCTTCTTAGAAGCTTGTTCAAAAATCACTTTACGACCAAGGCCGTTACGTGAAATCAGCTTTTCTTTGGTCGACGCTTGGCTTTTCGACGCAAGACGCTTCCCTTTTTTACTGCCCGTATTCTTTTCGACAAAGCTTTTAGCGACTTCAAGCAGGATAGTTTCAGGCACACAAGCATCCACAACACCGAGCGATTTCGCTTTCTTAGCGCGCAGTTGCTTGCCCGTTAGGATTAGGTCAAGAGATGGCAGCAAACCGATAAGGCGAGGCAGACGCTGTGTACCGCCAGAGCCTGGTAACAGACCTAACTGTACTTCTGGCAGACCAACGCGAGTCTTATCTGAATCGGTACATACACGGTAATCACACGCCAGTGCAAGCTCTAAACCACCACCTAAACATGGGCCGTGAATCGCTGCGACTACTGGGTACGGTAGTTCAGAAAGCGTTTGGAACATCTCCTGCCCTTGGCGAGCCAGAGACTGTGCTTCGTCAGCCGTTTTACACGCATCAAGCATTCTTACATCAGCACCAGCGATAAAGTTATCTGGCTTAAGAGAATGAACGATTAGGCCCTTAACTCGGCTTTGCTTTTCTTTGAGTTGCTCGAAGATGGCCTTCATTTCTTCAGCAAAAGCCGCTTGCAGCGTGTTCATTTTCTCGTTTGGTACATCAATCGCTAACCAAGCAATATCTTGCTCATCGATATTGAGAGTAAATGCTGTCGCTTTCTTTTTGGTTGATTCAGTCGCAGAGGTTGAATCTGGTTGAGCGACTGTTTCTTTTTCTGTTGTTGCATCAAGAGTCGTAGACATTATTCTACCTCCAAGATCATTGCTGCACCTAAACCACCAGCCGCACACGCTGTGTTCAGTGCCAAGCCGCCACCGCGACGTTTCAGTTCACGTAATGTTTGAGTCATCATGCGTGCGCCAGTCGCTGCAAACGGATGTCCGTAAGCAATCGAGCTACCCAGCACGTTGAACTTCTCCATATCAATCTCACCGATCGCTTTATCGCGGCCAAGATTCTTCTGTGCAAACTCATCGCTTGCGAACATTTTCACGTTAGCCAAAACTTGGGCAGCGAATGCTTCGTGCATTTCGATCAGTGTTAGGTCTGACAACTCTAAACCGGTGTTCTTTAATACTTGTGAGGTCGCGTAAGTCGGGCCCATCAGCATATCTGTTTCAACACCAATCGCTGAGAACGCATAACCACGAATATAACCAAGCACTTCTAAGCCTAGTTCTTTCGCTTTACCTTCGCGCATCAACATCACTGCTGCACCGCCATCGGTAAGAGGCGTAGCATTGGCTGCCGTTACACTGCCGTACTTTCTATCAAAAGCAGGACGCAGCTTAGCGTAACCTTCAACCGTTGAGTCGTGGCGAATGTTGTTGTCTTCCGCTAGATACTTTTTGTAAGGCGCCGGGAATGCCGTCATCACTTCGTCTTTAATCTTGCCTTCTTTCCATGCCTGAGAAGCCAAAGAGTGAGAACGGTGAGCAAGTGCGTCTTGAGCTTCGCGAGTAATACCATGCGTCTTAGCCATTTGCTCAGCCGTTTGTCCCATGGATAAACCGGTCGAGTACTCTGCAACTGCAGGTGGTACTGGCATCAAATCTTTTACGGAAAGCGTTTTAAGAATCTTCAGCTTTTGACCCATAGTTTTCGTTTTACTCAGCGCTAATAGATTTGCCGCTAACTTTTTCGAAACACCGATAGGCAATACAGAAGAAGAGTCCGCACCGCCCGCAATACCGACATCAATCGTGCCAGCCATAATGCTTTCGGTCACGTTAACTGCCGCTTGGAAGCTGGTCGCACATGCTCGTGTGACACTGTAGGCATCGGTATTAATGTTCATGCCTGTGCCCAACACGATTTCACGCGCAATGTTCGGCGCTTCTGGCATTTGCACTACTTGGCCGAACACAACTTGTTCGATAAGCGCAGGATCGACATCCGTTCTTGCAAGCATTTCGCTCACAACCATTTTGCCTAGGTCAACCGCAGGCACTTGGCTAAATTCTGTGCTCTGACGAGCAAATGGGGTTCGTAATCCAGCGACAACGGCAACACGTTCTCCAGAACGCGTTTTGACTTCCTGTTTGCCCATGGTTTCTCCTTAAAGTTAAGAGGTCTGACCTGAAGCATTGTAAAGAAGTTGTTAATTAAATCAAACGAGCGTTTAAATAAACGTGATACGAGTATCTCACTGTTTGAAAATATAACTGCGCATTCAGGCGAACCTTTTTGGGGGAAAGGTTGCCGTAAGAGACTAAACTATTGTAAGCAAAGACTGTTATCGCTGTGTAGGGAATGGTTTTCTTGAGGCAAAAAAAAACCACACAAAGCTGTGTGGTCGGAATGTATATAAAGCAATTAACTTAGCGCCAATTGAAATAATCAGTTTCCTGATTAGGAGAAAGTAAAGTCAGCCTTCAAAAGGAAGTGTCGTCTTGCTCAACATGCTAGCCACGAATGACTAACTAGACGACAAGGTGTACTATAACGAGTTCGAGGCCTTAGATTTTGAAGTAGATCAATTTTAATGTGATTTTACGATTTCCTGCCGATCGTTAGCTCTAAAAATATAAAAACGAAGCACAACGTATAGAGGACAGCTATACGCAGAGCAATTATGGAGGCTCGTGTGTCAATAATAAAAATGTTTGGAAAGAAAACAGCCAAGCGTCCGGTCAACTCTGATATGGACAAACAAAGAAAATACGAAGCACTTGTGCGCGCCTATCATCGTGACCTCTTTCGCTACGCCTATTGGTTATGCAAAGACAAAAGCATTGCCGAAGACTTAGTTCAAGAAACTTGCCTTCGTGCATGGAAGTCACTCGATAGCCTTCAAGATGAAAAAGCCGCCAAATCTTGGCTGATTACCATCTTGAGACGCGAGAACGCTCGACGTTTTGAACGCAAACAGTTTGATCTGGTTGATATCGACGATCACGGTAACGATGCTAGTGTCAGTGATGACCCGCACCATCAGCATCAGTGGTTGCAAGCCCAGATCATGAAACTTGAAATTGATTACCGTGAACCTCTCTTCTTGCAAGTGATTGGTGGTTTTAGTGGTGATGAGATTGCCGATATTCTCGATCTCAACAAAAACACGGTGATGACACGTTTATTCAGAGCTCGAAATCAGTTGAAAGAGCTGTTGGATACAGAAGAGGCAGAAAGGGGGCAACATAATGGATGATTTGGAATTTCGTCGTCGTGTATTGTCGGAACCTAAACAACGTACACAAGATATTGTTGATGCGACCGCGAATAGCGAAGCCAATAGTAACTTCTTAGACGATGTACTAGCGCTTGATAAACAGATCCACTCTGCGATGAATGTGGATGTGCCAGACGATCTTGCTGATCGTATTCTGTTCAATCAGACCTCAAGCGAAGAAAGCAAAGTAGTAAGGCCAACGTTTGCGAGACGAGCAATGGCAATGGCCGCCTCAGTAGCATTCGTTGCAGGTTTATTAGTTGGCCAAGTGAATTGGGGAAATGCATTCGTTTCACCTGCGCAAGCTAGTTTAGTTGATACAGCGATGAAGCATGTTGTTGATGAGAAGAGCTTTGTTAGTAGCATCGATGAACAGGTTACATCGCAGCAGATCAACGCAAAAATGAACCCATTTGCTTTTCAGTTTGATGACGCTTTCCCTTACCATGTTTATTACCTAAACCACTGTGGCTTTGGTAAATCCAACGCAGTACATATGGTCTTCCAAGGCGCAAAAGGCAAAGTAACACTGTTTTTAACCGGTATTCCAACAGACAAACCTATCGATTTTGATGAAAAAGGCATGTCCGGCTCGGTAACACCCGTAGATGGCAGCAGCTTAATCCTTGTGGGTGAAAATGGTGAGGATGTTTCCAAAATCGCCGAAAAGCTGACAAAAATGATCAAACCAATGAGCTGATTCGCTCTTAAAGCCCCGTCACAAAAGGCCCAGCAATTATATTACTGATATTGCTGGGCTTTATTTATAAATAAACCACAAAACCATTCACACCACCAATACCTCTAGAGTTAAAACTCTAAAAAACAGCATTTCACACCATTTTCGTGCCAGATAGGCGTCATTTCCATAATTTTCCACTCAAAATTCCCAATGGTCGGATTTGTATATCGTATACTTGCGAATAGGATCAGCCACCATTGAGCAATTGCTCAAATTAATCGCCCTGTAGAGGCGGATATATAAAGGAATAAATGAATGACTACCAACAACACGCGTCTGTTTAAAAAGTCTCTTTTAGCAGTAACAATTACACTGGCGTCTTCGCAAGCGATGGCAGCAGGTTTCCAACTTAACGCACAATCAGCTACCGGCCTTGGCCGTGCTTTTGCTGGTGATGCAGTAATCGCAGATAACGCGTCAGTAATGGCTCGTAACCCAGCGGCAATGGCACTGTTTGATAAAGTTGAACTATCTTTAGGTTTCACTTCGATCACTTCGAAAATTGAAGTCAAAGATGCCACTTACACTAGCGCATTAACTGGTTCAACACCTTCAAACTATGATGATGCGGGTGATACTTCTATCGCACCTAACATCCACTTAATTGTACCTGTTAATGACCAATTTGCATGGGGCGTCAATGCCTACACTAACTTTGGTACTAAAACTGAGTTTGACGATTCGTTTGCAGGTTCTGAATATGGTGGCCTAACTGACGTTAAAAGTATGAACTTAGGGGTAGCTGGCTCATACCGTTTGAATGAACAGTGGAGCTTTGGTGCAGGTTTAGACTTCATCTATGGACAAGGTAAGCTTGAGCGTAAAATTACGCTGCCTAATAATGTAGCAAACCCTACAGGTGTTCAAGAATACACAGCTCTAGATGCAGACGCTGACGGTTGGGCTGTAGGCTTTAACTTGGGTACAGTTTTCGAGCTAGATAAAGATAATAGATTTGGCTTAGCATATCGTTACAGCCCAACTCTAGAAGCTGAAGGTGATATTACTGGTATTGGAGTGAACCCAGCAACAGGAGATGTTGTTAACGCAACATACAAAAACGATACATTAAACATGCCGTTACCTAGCATGATTGAGTTCTCTGGTTACCATATGCTACCAGACTCTAAGTTTGCTGTTCACTACAGCGTTCAATGGATTGGTTGGAGCGCATTTGACGTACTAGAGGCTGACAAAGCCGGTGAGTTAAATGAGTATAAATGGCAAGATGGGATGCATTACGCTCTTGGTACAACTTACTACATGAATAAAGATTGGACATTACGTGCCGGTTACATGTACGACACAAGTGCCCAAGATAGTATTACATCAGTTTCGGTACCAGATTCTGATCGTCAATGGTTCTCTGCTGGCTTCACATACCACATTGATACAGCTTCAAACGTAGATTTCGGCTTCACTTACCTACTGGGTGATGATGTAAAAGTCAATGAAACTACTGAAATATCAGGAACTACAATTTCATCAATAGAAGCAACAACTCATGCTGATGCTATCTTAGTTGGTCTTCAATACAGCCGTAGCTTCTAATATAAGCTAATAAGTAATCCCAAAGGGTCGCATTATGCGACCCTTTTTTATTGCCTAAACTACTGACCCACATCAATTTAAGCTTACATCTGTAGCCTGCAGAGGCAAAATATGCCTACAAGTGTACGCTCAAACTTCGCAACACAGCCGAAACATTTAGATTATTTCTCTAATAATTAAACACATTTACTCATTTAATCCCTAAAACACTGTTTTATTCGAATTTCATTTTTAAAGTAATAACTCTAAACGTAGAATCACGACACTAAATACTTATGGTTCAGCGAACATAATAATGAAAATGAATAAGACTCTTCTATCTGCTGCAGTGGCAGTTGGACTACTTTCGACTTCTACCGTCACTCAAGCGGCTGGTTTTCAACTAGCAGAATACTCGGCAACAGGCCTAGGCCGCGCATACGCTGGTGAAGCAGCAATGGCAGACGGTGCAGATGCTCAATGGCGTAACCCTGCAATGCTGACTTACCTAGAAGGTACACAAGTTTCTGTTGGTGGTATTTACGTTAACCCTAACATTGATGTTAAAGGTGAAGTAAACCACGCTCACCCAGCGTTAGGTACAAGCCAAGCATCTTCAAACGATTTCGCAGATGACGCTATTATCCCGAATCTTTACATTTCTCACCGTTACAACGAAAAGTTTGCTATCGGTTTTGCATTTGGCACGAATTACGGAATGGAAACGAATTTAGGTGACGACTTCAACGCATCTCATTTCGGTAACGAAGCAAGCGTAATCACTAAAGAAGCTAACTTAAACTTCGCTTATCAAGTTGTTGAGCAAGTAAGCATTGGTGGCGGTATCCGTTACGTTATGGGTGAAGGCAGCTTCGGTGCAACAGCACCAGCGAAAAATGCAATTGGTCTAGATTCAAACCAAATGCCGATCTCAGCTCCAGAAGGCACTACACTGAAATATATGGAAGGTGAAGACACCGCTTGGGGTTGGCAAGTAGGTACAGCGTGGCAGATCAACGAAGACCACCGTATCGGTTTTGCCTACAAGTCTGAGGTTGAGCTGAAGTTAGAAGGTCACGCAGAAGGCATCGGCTTTGGCATGACACCTGGTCAACGTGACAATGGACATATGATGTTAGCACTTCCTGCAACAGCAGAGCTTGCAAGTTTCCATCAACTCACTAAAGCACTTGCAATCCATGCTAGTTTTAATTGGACTGACTGGAGTTCTTTCGAAAAATTGCAAGCTGAGCTAGATACATATGGTAGCCATACAGTTAAGGTTGAGAATTGGGAAGATAACTATCGCTTTGCTGTAGGCGCAACTTACCAAATTGACCCTAAACTGGCACTACGTACAGGTGTGGCTTACGATACTTCTGCAGTTAGCGATAAAAACCGTACTATCACTATTCCAGAAACTGACCGCACATGGTTAAGTGTTGGTGCTGGTTACCAATGGTCTGAACAGCTTTCATTGGATGCTGGCTTTACTTACATCATTGCTAAAGATGCTCCCATCACAGAATCTCGCGGTTACGCATCTGACGATGCAGCCGAAGCTGTTGGCGGCCAATTTATTGGTACAACAACGGGTAATGTTTGGCTAGTTGGTGTACAAGCTAACTACCGTTTCTAATCTGGTTACTTAATCTAAAGTAGCAAATATAAAAAAGGCTCGATGTTATTTTCAACATCGAGCCTTTCTTTTATCAGTTATTCAAAATCTTATATCTAGTAATCTTCTAGGTATCCGTCAATGAAATCTTCTTCTTCAAGATCGACTTCTTCCGGTTCGATTTCGGCTTTAAAGTCACGACGTTGAATGTAAACTTCACGAGTCAGAGCATATGGATCTGGCGAGTCGTCCAATAGTGATTCTTGTGACACTAACTGAGCGCGAGTCTCCATACCTTCAAATGCCCACTTACCTAAGCTAGCCCAGAAGTTCAAGAAAGACAGAGGCACATACATACCATCAACGGTTTCAGTTACTTCACGCGTTGTTATTGGGCCATAACCCGGCACCATGAAGTAGGGACCATTCCCTACCCCGTAATGACCAATCGCATCAGAGAACGACTTATCATCGTATTTGGTGATCCCCGCTTCGCTGGCAATATCGATTAAGCCTAACAAACCAATCGTTGAGTTAATCCAAAAACGATTGAAATGGTCGAGTGCTTTTTCACCATTGCCCATAATAAGGTTATTCACCATGCTTGATGGTTCGTCTAAGTTGGCTAGAAAATTGGATATACCAGAACGTACTGGCACAGGGGTGTAGTCAACATAAGCGAGGGAAACAGGGCGAACTAAATAAGGATCTAGATATTCGTAGTTGATATCCCACATCGCTCGGTTGAAGCCTTCAAAAGGATCATTCGGGTGGGACTCTTCGACGTATTCAGAGGTTTCGAGGTTATCATCGTCAACACTTTCGTCCGGCGCACTTGAACACCCAACCGTTAAGCTTGCGATAAAAAGTAAACTCGAGAGTCTTAAAACACTGACAGACATATCACCTTTTCCATAAGGAATTCAAATAATAAAAAAGGCCAGCAATCGCTGGCCTCAATTGTTTGGCTAAGTCTATACCGTTTATCTGCAAATCGGAATAGCTAACACCTATGCAAAGTGGTGATTAATATTGCTTATTGATATCAATGGTAACTGGAGCACCCAGTTCAACCACTTCACTTTCACCGTACCAATCGCCTTCGCGAGTTGAAACGTTGCCGTCTGTATCAAGCCTAGCTCTAACCATCAGAGTTTCAAGGCTAGACAGCTCTTGTCCTTCCAGCATGCTGTTGCCGTCATCTAGAACAACAGTACGAGGGAAAGTCCCTAGTGGGTAACGAGCGGCTGCGATAGGCATTGAAGAACCATCTGCTCTGTGTACTGAAACAATTAACACTGAGTTAGGGTCAGCATTCACGTCTGCAGATAGATCGAGCGTTACAGCAACAGTCTTACCTTGGTCGACACCCATATTGTCGCCCATTTTCTTCTGAGCACTTTCAATACTGCGCGAAAGCATTTCATAGCGACTGTCTTGTGGACCAATCATCTGCTGCATGATGCTCCAGTACTTCACCGCACCTGGGTAGTCTTGACGCTCAAACGCATCAAACGCAAGCAGTGAGAACACACGAAGGTCAACGTAATCGTTTTGAATCAAACGGCTCAAAATCAAACGAGCTTGGTTTTGATCAGCTTCATCAGGAGAAAGCATCAGTGCTTGTGCGAAACCTAACTGAACATCTTCATTCTTAGGTTCAAGCTTGTAAGCTCGTTCCATAGAATCTTTTGCTGTTTCAGCGTCGCGGTTAGCCAGTGCAATACGACCGAGTAGCAACCAACCTGTTGAATCTTTTGGTTGGTAATGCAGACGAGTACGAAGCGCTAGAGTCAAATCTTCCAACTCATCATCCGTTAGTGCACCACCTTCCGATGACATTAGCTTTTTAGACAATTCAGGAAGGTTCGAGCTCACTTCTTGCCAGTGTTGAACTTTGTCCAACGCACCGAACTTAAAGTACATACCATAAGTCACAACGACGACAAGGATGATCGACGGTACAACCACACCAAGCGTAGAGATTTGAGTCTTCTTCATCTCTTCTTGTGCAGGAACATCATCAAGCAGAGACTGTTTCAAATCATCGATCAGTTCTTGTTGGTTATCAACAAGACCTTCCTCTGCTTCTACTTCTAACTCGACAAGACGGTCTTTATAGAACGCTTTATTCAACTCGTCGCGAAGCATCTCGTCATTGTTTGCCTTCTTGTTAATGAAAGGCAGAACAATTAAGAAAATTGCCGCTAGCGAAAGGATAATGGTAGAAATCCAAAATAGAGTCATTACTTCTTATCTCCGTCGTTCTCTTCATCGAGTAACGCTTTTAAGCGAGCTTCTTTGTCTGCATCCCAGTCTTTATCTGACTCTACTGCTGCTTTTGATTTTGACTTTCTGCTTCGTAAAATAATCAAACCAAATCCAAACACAACAACCGCAAACGGACCAATCCAAAGGATCGATGTAGCTAAGGTCAGTGGCGGGTTGTACGTTACAAAGTTACCGTAACGAGCAATCATGTAATCAATAATTTCTTGCTCAGACTTGCCGTCTTTTGTCATCTCGTACACTTTTTGGCGTAAGTCGACCGCTAGCTCAGCATTCGAATCACCAATCGTGTTGTTCTGACATTTAGGGCAACGTAGCGTATTACTCAACTCTTTGAACTGCTGTTCTTGATCTACGGTATCAAATTCATGGAACTCGATAGGCGCAGCAGAAACAGTCGCTGAAATTGCGAACGTAGCGAATAGAGTAATCAGTGCCTTTCTAATCATTTCGATTCCTCCAACAACTCTTGATACATCGGCTCAAGCGTCGATGCCCAGTTGGTTGGGTTCACGTCACCAACATGGCGGTAGCGAACTACGCCGTTAGCATCGATTAGGAAAGTTTCAGGCGCGCCATACACGCCAAGGTCAAGACCTAGCATGCCATTACCATCAAACAGGCTAATTAGGTACGGGTTACCCAACTCTTTTAGCCAACCAACCGCTTTGTTGCGATCATCTTTGTAGTTAAGACCAATGATCTTAACGCCTTGATCCGCAAGCTTGTTCAGGTAAGAGTGCTCTGCATAACAAGTAGGACACCAAGTCGCCCACACGTTAAGAAGCAGTGGCTCGCCTTTAAAGATCGCTTGATCATGAAACTTACCTGGTTGTTCTAAGTCTTCTAGACCAAACTCAGGAACAGGCTTACCAATCAATACGGATTCTAGCTTAGTTGGGTCATCGCCCGACTGGTTGCGCATTAATTGCGTTGCAAAGATTCCAGCTAGAACCATGAACGCAATCAATGGAATGAATAAAATCTTCTTGTTCATTCGAATTAAGCCTCCTGCTCTTCAGCCGACTTTTTGATTGGCTTACGGAAACGGTAACGACGGTCACTGATAGCAATAGCGCCACCAATCGACATAATCAAAGAACCTGCCCAGATCCAACGTACAAATGGTTTGTAGTAGATACGTACAGCCCAAGATTTGTTGTCGTCTAAACGTTCACCCATTGCAATGTAAAGGTCGCGCGTTACGCCACGGTCAATCGCTGCTTCTGTCATCATAGACTTAGCTGTGGTGTAGAAACGTTTTTCAGCGTGAAGCGTGTTGATGTATTTGCCTTCTTTAGTAATTTCAAAGTCAGCAATGTAACCATCGTAGTTAGGACCATCTTTGTCACGAACCCCTGTAAACAGGAAGCTGTATTCTTCAAGCTGGTAGCTTTCACCTGGCGCCAGACGTACATCACGTTCGATGCTGTAGTTTTGCACCATCGCGATACCAATCACTGTCACGGCTAAACCTATGTGACCACACATCATTGCCCAGTGGCTACGAGGTAGCTTAGTTAGACCTTTCAAGAATGTATGACGGTGAGTCGCACGCTCATGCAGCTCAAAGCCGTGCATGAAGATGATCCAGAACGCCATTACCCAACCAGCAAACGCAGTACCACTGAAGCGGTCAGCCAGTAGAGCAACCATTAGCGCACTCAAGCCAAGTGAGAGTGCACCTGAAATCAGCATTGGTTTAACAAGCTTAGACAGGTTGTCACGTTTCCATCGGATCAGAGGACCGATACCAAGCAGGAACGAGAACGGGATCATTAACCAGAAGAACAACATATCAAAGAATGGTGCACCGATAGATACCGAGCCCAAGCCTAACTGTTTGTGAACTAATGGCAGTAGCGTACCTACTAACACAACGACAAGCGCTGCAATCAGTAAGATGTTGTTACCAAGCAGTGCGTTTTCACGAGAAACCAGATCGAAGTTACCGCGAACACGAACCGATGCGCCTTTAATAGCAAACAACAGCAGTGAACCACCGATAACGAAGACTAGGAAACCTAGGATAAACATACCGCGAGCAGGATCCGACGCAAACGCGTGAACCGATACCAAGATGCCTGAACGAACTAAGAATGTACCTAGTAAGCTTAGCGAGAATGCAGAGATAGCCAGCAATACTGTCCAAGCTTTAAATGTGCCACGCTTTTCTGTTACCGCTAGTGAGTGCATCAGCGCAGTACCAGCCAACCAAGGCATGAATGAAGCGTTTTCTACTGGATCCCAGAACCACCAGCCACCCCAGCCAAGTTCGTAGTAAGCCCACCAAGAGCCTAGTGCGATACCTACTGTTAGGAATAACCAAGCTGCGATTGTCCAAGGACGCGACCAACGAGCCCATGCCGTATCAAGACGACCACTCATTAGAGAAGCGATTGCGAAAGAGAACGCAACAGAGAAACCTACATAACCCATGTAAAGCATTGGCGGGTGAATAATCAAACCCGGATCTTGCAGTAGTGGGTTCAGGTCACGGCCATCAACAGGGAAGAAAGGCAATGTACGTAAGAACGGGTTAGACGTCACGATAATGAACAGCAAGAAGCCGACAGTAATCAGACCCATGATAGCCAAAACGCGAGCCACAGACTCTTGAGGCATACCACGACTGAATGTCGCTACTGCTACAGTCCAACCTGCTTGGATGAGAACCCAAAGCAGTAATGAACCTTCGTGAGCGCCCCAAACCGCCGTAATTCGGTAGTACCAAGGCAGTTGGCTATTCGAGTTACTTGCTACGTATTGAATCGTAAAATCATTGGTGTAGAACGCGTAACACAAGATAAAGAACGAAATCGCTAAGAATCCGAACATACCCCACGACAACGGTCGTGCGCTGTTCATCAGTAATGTGTTATTTCGAGCGGCTCCATACAGTGGGAGCACGCTCAGCAGCAATGCAAGTCCCAAGGACAGGATCATCGCAAAATGGCCGATCTCGGCTATCATTGAGCATTTCCTTCTTTTTGTTCAGTCGTGTATTGCAAAGGCTCATGGGTTTTCTTCATTGCTTCCGCAACTTCAGAAGGCATGTACTCTTCATCGTGCTTCGCCAACACCTCAAACGCTTCGATTGTCGTTGCATTTTTAAGAACACCCTGAGCGACAATACCTTGGCCTTCGCGGAAAAGATCAGGAAGGATGCCATCGTATAGAATTGTTACTTTAGGGCCTACATCTTGCAAATCAAAGCTTACACGTAGTGATTCATTGTCACGGCTTACAGAGCCGACTACGACCATGCCACCAATACGTAGGCGTTGACCAACTTCAGGTTTTTTACCATCTTTGCCGTTGACCAGCTCAGTTGGTGTGTAGAACAGATCCATGTTCTGGTTAAGTGCGTAAACCATCAATCCAACAGTCGCACTGATACCAAAAAAGATCGCTAAGACAATGCCCAGCCTCTTTTTACGTCTTGGGTTCATAGAGTGTTCTCCATATTTTTTGCTGCATCGATACGAGCTTGACGATCAATCTTAGCTTGTACTTCATTTAGTAATTGCTTACCACGACGAACGCTTACGACCAGTAAAATGATCATCGCGAGGAATGTGATTCCAAATGCACTCCAGACATACGAGGCATAACCTCCCATGGCTAAGAAATCACTCAAAGATTCAAAATACATAATTACCTACCCTACTACGCTTTTTCAGCCGCAAGCTTGCGAACCCATGGACGGTGACTTTCTTTACTGATGATTTCGTTACGGAAACGAATCATGGTTAAAGCGCCAAAGAAGAAAGCGAAGCCGAAGATGTTAAGAAGAAGCGGCCATAGCATGTCACTTGAGATCGAAGGTTTTGCGAACTTAGTAATGGTCGCGCCTTGATGAAGTGTATTCCACCACTCTACAGAGAAGTGAATGATAGGGAGGTTGATGACACCAACGATAGCCAAAATGCCTGCCGCTTTCGCTGCTGTTTTTTGGTCGTCAAAAGCGTGGTGTAGTGCGATCACACCCAAGTATAGGAATAGAAGAATCAGCTCTGAGGTTAAACGCGCATCCCAAACCCACCAAGCACCCCACATTGGTTTACCCCAAACTGCGCCAGTTAGTAACGCAATGAAGGTAAACACAGCGCCAATCGGTGCCATCGCCAGTGCGGCCATGTCTGATAGCCTTACCTGCCATACCAAACCGATAAAGGCAGCAATCGCCATCGACATGTAAACGCCCATCGACCAGATTGCAGACGGAACATGGATGTAGATGATACGGAAGCTATCGCCTTGTTGGTAATCAGAAGGCGCAAATGCAAGCCCCCACACGGTACCGACGGATAGACACAATAGCGCTAGGATCGAAAACCATGGCAAAAGTTTACCAGCAAGCTGATAAGAGGTTTCTGCTTTGGCATAGGGATGGAGCCATTTCCACATGTTGTAATCTCACTCTTACTTCATATTGCTTACAGCTATTAAAGCTATAATTATAATAATTTTATTTGTCTTGCTTTCAGTTTTATTGACTCTATGAGTCCAATCGACACATTTGGTTCACATTGGCTATACGATAACGGAACCCCAATCAGTTCACACTTACTCTAAGTGCGGCACTGATCGCAAAAGGCGTCATAGTCATCGCACCCATTAACATTGCCCCAAGCACCGCCAATTGACCGTTGTATGCAACGCCCAAAGCCGCAGCGTCAATTGCTGACGTCGCGAAGATTAAAATGGGGATGTAAAGCGGCAAGATTAACAGGCTTAACAGGACTCCGCCCTTCTGTAACCCAACGGTTAACGCAACACCAATCGCACCAATAAAACTCAATGCGGGTGTTCCTACCAGCAAGGTCAACACAACTGAGAGCCATGTATCAAAATCTAAAGACAACAAAACAGCCAATAATGGGCTGATTAAAATCAATGGTAACCCGGTCAACAACCAGTGTGCTATGACTTTGGACAATACTACCAACTGCAACGGGATTGGCATCAGCATCATCTGTTCAAGGGCGCCATCTTGAAAATCATCACGGAAAAGACGCTCTAAAGAGAGCAATGCAGAGAGCAAAGCGGCCACCCAAACAATACCCGCAGCAATACGCGCAAGTAGGTTTGGCTCTGGGCCAATACTCAAAGGGAAAAGCGTGATAACAATGATGAAGAACCACAAAGGGTTAAAGATATCCGCTTGACGTCGAAACGCGATAAGCAGTTCGCGTCGGATAATCGTGGTCATTGAAGAGATCATATTACTCACCCAACTTTATTTTTCTTAGTTTCGGGCTATCAGCAAACATATCTTGGTGTGTGGTTAACAACACAATGCCACCGTTGTCTGCATGCTGAGAAAAAAGAGATTCGAGAACTTTCACGCCCTGCTTATCAATGGCAGTCAGCGGCTCATCAAGAATCCACAACATTTGCTTGCTCAACCAAAGGCGAGCCAACGCAACTCGGCGTTGTTGGCCTGCTGAAAGTTGCCCCGCAGGTACGTCTTCTCTGCCCGCAAGCCCGACTTGAGCCAGCGCGTGATAAAGCTCTTCTTTGCTGGTACCGCCACTGTGAATCGACTGATAAAAGCTCAGATTCTCATAAGCACTAAGCTCGCGCTTTACGCCTGTTTGGTGACCAAGAAAAAGTAAATTTTGATGATAAACATCTCGACTCGATTCAATAGACTCACCGTCCCAAGAGATAGTGCCGTCATCGCGATCGCCTAAGCCAGTAATAATCCTAAGGAGTGTCGTTTTCCCGGTACCGTTACGACCTTCAACTTGAACCAGCTCACCTGGTTTCAATTGAAAAGACAACGATTCAAACAGAATCCTGTCGTCACGAATAGCAGTTAAATTTGAGACTTCTAGCATAGGTAAATTTAGTCGAGTAATGAGAGCGCTATAGTAGCACACCAACATGGTGACAAAACAGGACTAGGCGTTTTCGATAGAACAAAGTCGGTAAGAAACTGTTACCACCTCATCACAATTTACACATTTTCATCAACAAACAAGATATTATCGTAGATACAAGCACTTATAAACATCGTTCTATATAGATCGGACAGGCATAAAAAAAGAAGCCGAAGCTTCTTTTAAGAGGAATACGTAATAAACATCAATTGCTCAATACGAATTAAGCGCTCAATTTAACGACGTCGAGGCGGGTCTCTGCGATCGCGAGAGGCATCGGGTTGCTGATCGTACGATGAAGGGTCGCTTCGTAATGAAGGAATTTTCTCTTTACCAGCAAGCTTGTTCTGCAGAGACATCATCAGCTCAGCTTCTGCTTTGGGTAATTCACATTCTTCAATTAACTCGTTAATCCCAGCGCCAAGCTGAACCATTTTCGTTGCACGTGTGTACAAACGTCCATCGGTATCCGCATGTTCCAGCTCAACAATACGTTCATTCAAATGTTTGATAAGATCTTGTTGTTCAGTCACTTTCTGGCCAAGGCCAACCACAACAGAGCGAACCTCAAGTAATTGCTTACTCGATTTTTGAAGCTCTTTGTCCAAGTTACGAACTTGCAGGCGTGACTGATCGAGCTGCTTTTGAATCGCACGTTTTACTTTGCTAATCAAAATCAGGATAAATAACGTAAAAACCCCAACGCCTGATATCAGAGTGACAGGGCTTAAAGGAAGCGCTTCAAACATTACAGGTGAGCCATCTCATCCCATTCGTCTTCGCTTAGTAGTTTGTTTAGATCTACTAAGATAAGTAGCTTGCCATCTCGGTTACTTACACCTTGGATGAACTTAGCACTTTCATCAGTACCAACACTTGGCGTTGTGTCGATTTCAGAAGAACGCAGGTAAACCACTTCAGCAACGCTATCTACTAGAATGCCAATTACTTGACGCTCAGATTCAATAACGATGATACGAGTGTTGTCTGTGATTTCACCTTGCATCAAACCAAAGCGAGAACGAGTGTCGATAACAGTAACAACGTTACCACGTAGGTTAATAATACCTAGAACGTAATCTGGAGCACCCGGTACTGGAGCAATTTCGCTGTAACGTAGTACTTCACGTACTTGCATTACGTTGATGCCGTAAGTTTCTTCTTCTAGCTGGAAAGTCACCCATTGAAGTACTTCATCATTCGTTTGCTCTTTTCTTACTTCAACTTCACTCATATGAGACATAGATAATCCTCTTGCCGTCGTTACCGACCACTATTATTAACTTGATGCTTATTGTTAGCCCAATGCTTATTACTAGCTTAATGCTTTTACATCTAGCCCTGCGTTTAGCATGGCGATTAATGCTTCAACATGAATCAAAGCACACATTTTTTCTTTTACCATACCAGCGAGCCATGGGCGTTTCCCTGCCATTTCTCGCCAACGTACTTTGTCTGTATTAAGTAGCTCGGTGCCTTTGAGCTCTGTGCCCGCCAGGCCCCACAAGCTCTCTCCAAGCATCACTATATATTGATAGTTTTCTTTGTATTCGTCACCTGATAGTTTCTCAGACATCACCCATTTTGCGGTGTCGACCACATCTAGCTGACTATCACGGTTGGTTTGTAAACCCAAATACCAAGCTGGCTTACCAATGATATGACTTAACTCTTCAAGGCGATGGATGCCGCCAAGCTCATCAAGTGGCACCGCAAAGGTCACGCCGTTTACATCAAAATACAAGACTTGAAAGTCTTCTTTGCGAACCGTACTTTCCCAAGAGGTAAACTGGTCAGCACCTCCGGCTTGAGTTTCTGGTTCAATAACTGTCTCGGGCTCAGGAACGTCAAGTTCAGGCTCAACAGCCTTAACTTCTGCTTGTTCCGTCGCTAACGGTTCAGCTTGTAACTCTTCAATTTGCTGCGATTCAACAGGTGGCTCTACAACAATTGATAAATCGGGTTCTGGAAGATTCCAATCCTGAATCTCTGGCTCTTCGAACACTTGAACAGACTCAACCGCGGCATCAAACATTTGCATGTCAGCTTGCTCGGCAATTTTCTGGGTGTTCTGATCCATCAACTCATCAAGGTTCAGTTCATCAACAACATTGGTCGCCTCTAAACGACTCAGTAGTTTCTGAACATCCTCAAGGTTAGGAACCTCAAACTCAGCCGCGCGTATTTCTGCGTAGCTTGAGTGGTGACTCGAAAATTGTCGCTCTGGCTCTGGCTCTGGCTCTGGCTCTTCAGATTGTGATTCGTCGCTCGACTCGTCAACAAAAAAATCGTCAGATTCAAAGCTTTCATCGCCTAATAACGCAGTAAAGTAATCATCCAGTGCTTGTTCACTAGAGAGACTTGGCTGCGCCATTGTTGATTCTTTATTCGCGCTCATTTATCGCCAACCTTTCGAGATAAATAAGCAACTGTTTATAAGCAAATACACCACGGCTACCCGATGCAAAATGAGAGGCTGGCAAGCGCTTTAGGCTCGCATCTCGAAACTTGGTATCAATCGGCACAGCAGACGTCCAAACTTGGTTTGGGTAATCATCTTTGAGCTGCGTTAATGTTTGCAGTGAGGCTTTGGTTCGCTTGTCGTACATCGTTGGGACAATCGTAACCTTAAACGGTGTTTTGCGAGACTTCTGCATGATGGTCAAAGTGCGAATCATGCGCTCTAAGCCCTTCATCGCCAAAAACTCAGTCTGTACCGGAATTAATATACGATCGCTAGCAGCCAATGCATTGACCATCATCACACCCAGAATTGGCGGGCAATCGATCAATACATAGTCATAGTCGTCTTTCAAAGCGGCTAAAGCACGCTTCAAGATCAACCCCATGCCGCTTCGATTTCCCATTACACGGTCTAATGTCGCCAAAGACATGTGCGCAGGGATAATATCGATACCTTCGACTTCTGTTTGTAAAAGCAAAGGTCTTACCGTCTGCACGTTAAACTCACGCAACTGGAACAGATCAAACAGGCTCGATTCCACCGTATCTGAATCGTAACCCAGATAGGTGGTCAGTGATGCATGTGGGTCAGTATCAACCAACAGAACACGGTGCCCCTTCAACGCAAGTAAACCTGCTAGAGTCACGGTCGTGGTCGTTTTACCAACACCACCTTTTTGGTTTGCAACACTCCAAACAATCATTTCGATTTACCTAAGCTAACCCAACTTCGACCAAGATCCTTTCCGCGATACGGTCTAGAGGGAGGTCTTCAGTAGAAATGCCAGCTTTTGCTACAGCTTGAGGCATACCATATACAACACAGCTATCTTCGTCTTGTGCCCAAATTGTCGAGCCCGCAGTTTTCAACATACGCGAACCTTCTCGACCATCTGCGCCCATACCAGTCAGGATCATAGACAACACTTTGTCGCCGTAGATCTTCGCTGCTGAGCCGAATGTGACATCCACACAAGGCTTGTAGTTCATGCGGTCGCCGCCATCGATAATTCTTAGACGTGCAGACCCTGCGCGGCCATCAACCATCATCTGTTTACCACCTGGAGCAAGATACGCCACGCCAGGTTTTAACACATCACCGTCTTGCGCTTCGCGAACTTCAATCTTACACAAGGTGTTCAAGCGACTAGCAAAAGCCGCTGTGAATGTTGCTGGCATATGCTGAACTAACACAATTGGATGTGGGTAGTGTGCAGGGATGCGAGTCAAAATCTTCTGTAGAGCAACAGGGCCGCCAGTCGACGTACCAATTGCTGTTAATTGATACTTCTTACCTGACGCTCTAAATTTCGCCGTTGATGCAACCGCAGGCTTCGCTGTGGAAGTCGCAGCTGTTGTTGAAATTGGTTGGCGTAATGGCGTAGATGTTGAAGTCGTTGCTGTCGCTCTCGGCACAATAGGAGCACGACGCATAAATGCACGCTTTGCAGCAATCTTAATCACTCGCTGTTGAAGCAATGCAACTGCATCGTCGCGGTTACGTGCAATATCTTCAAACTTCTTAGGTAAGAAGTCGAGAGCACCTGCATCTAACGCATCTAACGTTGCTCTCGCTCCATCATGCGTTAACGATGAAAACATCAAAATAGGCGTTGGAGACGCGGCCATGATCTCACGAACGGCAGTGATACCGTCCATGACAGGCATTTCAATGTCCATAGTGATTACGTCAGGTCTTAGCTGTTTCGCTTTCTCAACGGCTTCTTTACCGTTTACTGCAACATCAATGACTTCTAGGCGAGCCTCTGAGTTGATGATCTCGCTAACGCGACGACGAAAAAAACTCGAATCATCAACGACTAATACTTTAATCGCCATATTTATCCTTAAATTAAATTCTTGACGCTGCTGCGTACTGCTTCAACAAGTCCGGCACATCTAGAATCAATGCAATGTGTCCGTCACTTGTAATTGTCGCGCCTGCCATTCCTGGCGTGCCTTGCAGAAGCTTATCAAGCGGCTTGATGACTACTTCTTCTTGACCGATCAGCGTATCGACAACAAAACCAACACGTTGGCTACCAAGTTGCACGATAACAACATGGCCGTGTCCTTTGCGCAGTTCAACAATACCCGCTTTAGGTGCAAGCCAGTTTTGCAAGTAGAACAACGGAATAGACTTATCGCGAACGATGATCGTCAGCTGACCATCAACCACGTTTGTGCGGCTTAAATCTAGGTGGAAAATCTCGTTAACCGATGCCAATGGCAATGCAAATGGGTGACCTGCAACACCGACCATCAAGGTTGGTAGAATCGCTAGGGTTAGTGGAACCTTGATGGTGATCTTGGTGCCCTGTCCCATTTCTGAATCAATATCAATAGAGCCGTTCAGTGTGTTGATCGCTGTTTTCACAACGTCCATACCCACACCACGACCAGAGATATCCGAGATCTGCTCTTTGCTTGAGAAGCCAGGAGCAAAAATCAGGTTAAAACACTCTTTATTTGATAAGCGAGACGCTGCATCTTCATCCATCAGGCCACGTTTAACCGCGATAGCACGAAGCTTATCAGGGTCCATACCGCCACCGTCATCAACGATAGCCAGTTCAATGTGGTCACCTTCTTGAGAGGCAGACAGAATCACTTTACCCGTTTGTGATTTACCCGCAGCAACACGGTCGTTTGGCATTTCAATACCATGATCGACAGAGTTTCTCACCAAGTGAATCAGGGGATCAGCAAGTGCTTCTACTAAGTTTTTATCAAGGTCCGTTTCTTCGCCACGCATTTCAAGAACGATGTCTTTCTTCAAGCTACGAGCAAGGTCACGGACAACTCGTGGGAAGCGACCAAATACTTTCTTGATCGGCTGCATACGAGTCTTCATTACCGCACCTTGAAGGTCTGCAGTAACAACATCTAAGTTAGAGACAGCTTTCGACATTTCTTCGTCGTTGCTGTTGAGGCCTAGGCTGACTAGTCGGTTACGCACCAATACCAGTTCACCCACCATGTTCATGATGGTGTCCAGTGTTGATGTATCAACACGAACTGTCGCTTCAGCTTGTTGCTTCTTAGCCGGCACTTTAACTTCAGCTTTTGCTGGAGCGCTCGGTTTTGGCTCAGCTTTAACGGCAACTGGCGCAGCAGGTTTAGGCGCAGCTTGAGGTGCTACTGCCTTAACTTCTGCTGGCTTAGTCGCGGCATCCAATTCTTCAATCGAAGGTCCATTACCTGAGCCATGTAGTTGGTCAAGTAACTTCTCGAACTCTTCGTCAGTCATCAGATCATCGCCTTCAGACATCGCCGAAACAGGTGCTGCTGGCGGCGTTGGCGGTGGAGGAGGCGTTGAACTTGCCGCTGTCGGGCTCTTACCCGCACCGTGCAATTCATCTAATAACTTTTCAAATTCGTCATCAGTAATATCACCACTGTCAGCAACAGACTGAGGTGCAGCGGGTGCTGGCGGCGGTGTTGGTGCAGAAGGCGCTGTTGGTGAACCACCTTTACCGTGAAGCTCATCAAGCAAGCGTTCAAACTCATCTTCAGAGATATCATCGACTGAAGATGCATTGATGTTTGAGCTTTCAGCAGTAGGTTCCGGAGCAATAACAGGCTCAGGCGCTGCAACAACAGGTTCAGGGATAATAGGTGCAGGCGCTTCTACTGGTGCCACTTCATCCGCAGACTCTGGTTTACAGAGACGGTGAAGTTCATCCAATAAAGATTGGTCGGCTGGCACTAAAGGTTCCTGATCTTGCACGGCGCGAAACTGTACATTGACTGTATCTAGCGCCTGCAGCATGGTATCCATCAAACCTGATGTTACGCTGCGTTGGCCGTTTCGCAGAATGTCGAACACATTCTCAGCACCATGACAAGTATCCACCAGCTCAGTTAATGCTAGGAAACCAGCACCACCTTTTACTGTATGGAAACCACGGAAAATAGCATTTAATAGGTCTTTGTCGTCAGGGTTATTCTCAAGCTCTACCAGTTGTTCTGATAGGAGTTCAAGGATCTCTCCTGCTTCGACTAAAAAGTCCTGAAGAATATCTTCGTCTAAATCGTAGCTCATACGTTACCTTTAAAATCCAAGACTGGATAACAAATCGTCGACTTCATCTTGAGATGCGACAGCGTCTTCGCGCTCTTCTGGGTTCATAATTGGACCTTCAGGCGCAATCGATGCTTTCTTCTCTGACTCTGGAGTTGGCTCTTTTTGATTCGCACCGAATACCGTGAGAATCTCGACCAAACGTCCTTCCACCTCATTCACCAAGGTAATAACTTTGCTGATTATCTGCCCAGTTAAATCTTGGAAATCCTGAGCCATCAAGATTTCAGTCAATTGTCCGCGTAGTTCAGTACTGTCGCCTTCTACTTGGACAAGCAATCCATCAATGCGGTGACATAAAGCTTTAAATTGTGCCAGCTCAATGCGGCCATGCATCAGTTCATTCCATTGAGGCCTTACTTGAAGTAAACACTCGTGTAGGTTGTCTGCGATTGGCATACAGCGATCGACAGCGTCCATCGTCTTATTTGCCGCAACTTCCGTTTTATCAATGACATACTGAAGGCGATCCCTTGCATCAGGGATTTCGTCATTTGCGATAACGCTGATGCGTTCATCGAAATTGAATTGAGTCAAAGAGTCGTGGAGGTCGCGTGTCAGACTTCCTATTTCTTGAAGCATTGGATTGTCTTGAAGACTAAAGTTATCTTCATAAATGCTTCTCACAAGAGAATCAGCATTTTGCTGCTCATCGTTCTCAAGCAGCTCTACTAATTTTTTTGCTTGTTCTAATGAAATCATCCTGAATTCGGCCTTACTCCGCATACTTTGTGCGCTTAGGCTATCGAGATAAACAGATAACTTATCAGTCAGTGTTTACCTAGAAGTGCCTAAATTTATTGATGCTTATAAGCGATCAAAAATCTTATCAAGTTTCTCTTTCAGCGTTGCAGCAGTGAAAGGCTTCACAATGTAACCATTAACACCCGCTTGCGCAGCTTCGATGATCTGCTCACGCTTCGCTTCAGCTGTGATCATAAGCACTGGAAGGTGCTTAAGTTCTGCGTCTGCGCGAATGTGTTTAAGCAGGTCAATCCCTTGCATGCCTGGCATGTTCCAGTCAGTTACCACGAAATCAAATTCGCCTTTTTTCAGCATAGGTAACGCGGTCAAGCCATCATCTGCTTCTTGAGTGTTGTTGAAACCTAAATCGCGAAGTAGGTTTTTAACAATTCGGCGCATCGTTGAAAAATCATCAACAATGAGAATTTTCATGTTTTTGTTCAAATTAGCCTCCACTGAATAGGATCAGTGTTGTTAGTCGTTCTGTGTCCAAGCACTTAACTTAGTGCGTAAACGCTGCATAGATTGGCTCAGTATTTGGCTGACACGAGATTCGCTGACACCTAACACTTCCCCAATCTCTTTTAAATTGAGTTCTTCGTCGTAATAAAGCGAAAGCACAAGGCCTTCCCTTTCCGGAAGTTGTTTTATCGAATCGATCAAAGCTTGGCGGAATGACTCATCAGCAACCCCTTGAAAAGGCGTATTATCTTGAGAGTCTTCATTCGGAGATATTACATCATCTGAGACGCCTAAATCTTCAATTCCAACCAGTCTTGAGCAATTAATGTCAGTTAAAGCACTGTGATACTGCTCTAAACTGAGCCCCATGTGTTTTGCCACTTCGGCATCACTCGGGTCGCGGTTGAGGATACCCTCTAATTCCGCAATTGCACTGCTGATTTCTCGATTGTTCTTATGAACCGATCTCGGCACCCAGTCCCCACGGCGAATGTCATCCAACATTGCCCCGCGAATCCGAATACCAGCATACGTCTCAAAGCTTGCGCCTTTGGTACCATCATAGTTTTGTTGCGCTTCAATCAAGCCGATCATGCCAGCTTGAATTAAGTCATCAACCAATACATTAGGCGGTAATCGCCCCAACAAGTGATGAGCGATACGTTTAACCAACACAGAGTACTTCTCAAAAAAAGCCTGTTGGCTATTGTGATTAGCGTGTTGGTCGTAAGTAAGCGCTTTATTCACCAAATGGTTCCTCTATAAATTCAGTACGATTCAGCAGCCTTTCAACAAAGAACTCCAAGTGTCCGCTCGGTGTTTTTGGTATTGGCCAGGTCAAGGCTTTGTTAGCCAAAGAGCTGATTGCCAATGCAGCTGGAGAGCGAGGAAACGCATCGACTACGATTTTCTGTCTCTTGACTGATTGACGTACTTTATCATCTAAAGGAATACATGCTACGAGTTCGAGGCTCACATTCAAGAAGCGCTCTGTGACCAAAGTCAACTTTGCAAATAATTCTCGGCCTTCGCGGTAGCTTCTGACCATATTTGCAACAACTTTGAATCGCTGAACTTGGTGTTCTCTGCTTAAAAGCTTAATCAAAGCATATGCATCCGTGATCGAGGTAGGTTCATCACATACCACGACAACCACGTCTTGCGCCGCTCTTGAGAAGCTGATCACCATGTCCGAAATACCGGCTGCGGTATCAACCAACAAGATATCCATCTCGTCTTCAAGCGAACCGAATGCGCGAATCAAACCAGCATGCTGTGCGTGTGAAAGTTCAGTCATGCTTTGAGTGCCCGATGTCGCTGGAATAATTTTAATTCCGTGCGGCCCTTCGACAATCGCATCCTTAAGTTCACATTCGCCAGCCAACACATGCCCAAGGTTTCGTTTAGAACGAATACCTAGCATGATATCGACGTTCGCTAGTCCTAAATCGGCATCTAGCACCATGACTTTTTTGCCTTGGCGCGCCATGCAAATAGCCATACCTAACGTCACATTAGATTTACCAACGCCTCCCTTACCACCGGTTACAGCGATAACTTTTGTGAGTGAAGGCTTGGTTAAGCGACGGAGGCCGCTAGCTTGGTCATGTATCATATTTTCATTCATATTTATCCGCCGCCTAGAGCCCTTCAGAATCGCTATTCCAGTAATGAGGTTCATTCTCTGTAGATTTTTCTAATAGCTCATTAGCCTTAGCAATCATGTACTTTGGCTGAGCTATAACGATATCTTCAGGAACTCGTTGACCATTTGCTATGTAAGCAACTGGTAATGCATTTTGTATTACGACACTGATGAATTCACCTAGACTTAGGGATTCATCCAGCTTAGTCATGATGCATCCCGACAACGGGATTCTTCTAAAGTGTTCAATTGTTTCTTGCAGCACTTTGCGTTGCGCGGTTGCAGGCAACACAAGGTAGCTATTGATAACGGAACCACTCTCTTGCATCAATGTGTCTAACTGCTCAGATAGGCGAACATCTCGTTGTCCCATGCCTGCAGTATCGACCAGAATCAGGCGACGATTACGTAACTGATATATTACATCGGCCAGTTCGCTAGAATCTTTAGCAACTCTTACAGGACAACCCATAATTCGGCCGTAGATCGATAACTGCTCATGTGCACCTATACGATATGTGTCAGTTGTCACTAGTGCGACGTTATCAGCGCCATATTCCATGGCAGCACGTGCAGCTAGCTTTGCAACAGTCGTTGTTTTACCCACGCCGGTTGGGCCAAGTAGAGCCACAATACCGCCGCGTTTTAAAATATCTTTTTGTGTAACGGAGATTTGGTCAGCAACCAGAGCTAACAGAGCCTTCCATGCACGTGCAGGTTTAGTATCTTCAGGAATGTAGCAAGCCATTTGATCGGCAAGCTCTGCAGATACACCCATACGTTCAAGGCGCTTAATAAGCATGGCTCTCAGTGGTTCACGGCGCTCAACTTCTTGCCACATCAACCCAGAAACTTGATGCTCTAACAGACGACGAATTGAGGTCATCTCTTCGCGCATCGTTTCCATTTCAGTATCAGAACCTTTGGACTGAGTGTTCTCTCGACCACGATCATAACGGGTAGGATCCAAGCGAGGTGTCGGGCGCTCTACTCTGCGGTCTTCAGCAATCAACTTAGACAAACCCGTTTCACGAGCAAATGCAGAATCAAGATTTCCGTGAGACTGTTGGTTACCGTGAGATTGCTGATGGCCATGAGACTGCAAATTGCTTTGAGTCTGATGACTATGAGGCTTATGGCCCGTGCTTGATTGGCGATTGAGCAATGCTGACAATGAATCTTCATTTTCTGCACGATGCTGTGGCTCATCATCGGCGCCATGACTGTATTGCTTAAGCATATTCGCAAAGCGCTTAGTCATTGAACGTCCACCTTCAACATTCGACTGTAGGCTAACCTTGTCATCGTCTAGTTGACGTCGCCCAGCAGGAGCTGCGGGCGCGGCCATTTGCGTATATTGGCTTTGTGCAGGCTGCTGAGGTTTATTTAATCTCTGGCTCGCTGTCGACGGGCTGGATTCGCCATCAATAGCGGCAACAATTTCCACGCCACCTGCGACCTTTTTGTTAGACATGATCACCGCTTCTGAACCAAGTTCTTCTTTAACTTGGAGCAGAGCCGTTCGCATATCTTTTGCAAAAAATCGTTTAATTTTCAATTCGATTGTCCGTTCTAATTAGGCGGCTTAATTACCAACAGCTTGTACTATACGTATCTGCTTTTCGTCCGGTATTTCTTGGTAAGACAAGACTCGCAAGCTTGGAATCGTGTTCTTCACGAACTTAGCCAGAGTCGAACGCAACACGCCAGAGGTCAATAGTACCGCGGGCTCACCTTTCAGCTCTTGCTCTTGTGTAGCGTGGCTGAGAGAGGTCTGTAAACGTTCGGCTAAACCAGGTTCAATACCAGCAGATTCTCCGCCGGATGCCTGCATGGTTTGATGCAAGATTTGTTCCAGCTCAGGAATCAAGGTTATCACTGGTAACTCGGGCTCTATACCATTGATTTCCTGAACAATTAATCGTTTCAATGAGATGCGAACCGCCGCAGTAAGTATGTCAGGTTCTTGACTCTTACCTGAATACTCCGACAAAGTTTGGACTATGGTTCGAATGTCACGAATTGGAATCGCTTCATTCAGCAGGTTCTGTAGCACTTTCACAACCACACCCAACTGCAATTGATCCGGTACAAAACCTTCCACCAGCTTAGGTGTTGAGCGGCTGAGCATCTCAAGTAAGTTCTGAACTTCTTCGTGGCCAATGAGCTGCGATGCGTTGTTGGTTAGCAGCTGGCTAAGGTGTGTCGCCAGTACTGTAGAAGAATCTACAACGGTATAACCTAGAGCTTGTGCGTGTTCACGCTGCTCTTCACGAATCCAAACCGCTTCAAGGCCAAAGGCAGGGTCAATCGTCGGCTCGCCATCGATCATGCCATAGACTTGGCCCGGGTTAATCGCGAGCTCCATGTCTGGCTTAATCTCAGCTTCACCCACAGCAACACCCATCAGGGTAATACGGTAGCTGTTTGGTGTCAGTTCTAGGTTATCGCGAATGTGTACCGCTGGGATCAAGAAACCAAAGTCTTGAGACAGCTTTTTACGCACACCTTTAACGCGTTCAAGCAATTCACCACCTTGGTCTCTATCAACCAAAGGAATTAAACGGTAACCCACTTCTAAACCAATAATATCGACAGGTTGAACATCATCCCAAGAGAGCTCCTTCTGAGAGCCTACTTCTCCATTCGCTTCAACTGTCGCCGGAAGGTTAGGCTCTTCCGCCTTCTTCTTGTTCTTTTTATCGATGTAATACGCCCCCGCGCCTGCAACGATGGCAAGGCTCAAGAACGAGAAATGTGGCATACCCGGAACAATACCCATGATGCCAAGGATGGCGGCGGTGATCATCAAGGCTTTTGGATTGTCGAACATCTGGAAGACAAGTTGCTCACCCATATCTTCATCAGTATTTTGGCGCGTTACCATCATCGCAGCTGCAATAGACAGTAATAGAGATGGAATTTGTGCAACCAGACCATCACCGATAGTCAGTAGCGTGTAGATTTCGATTGCTTCACCAAAACCAAGATCAAACTGAGCCATACCAATGCTCAAGCCACCAATGATGTTGATGAATAAGATTAAGATACCAGCGATCGCATCGCCTTTAACAAACTTAGAAGCACCGTCCATCGAACCGTAGAAGTCAGCTTCTTTGGTGACTTCAAAACGTCTCAGACGCGCTTGGTCTTGGTCGATCAAACCTGCGTTCAAGTCGGCATCGATTGCCATCTGTTTACCCGGTAAGGCGTCTAACGTGAAACGCGCGCTTACTTCCGAGATACGACCCGCACCTTTGGTTACAACCATGAAGTTGATGATCATAAGAATCAAGAACACCACTAAACCAACCGCGTAGTTACCACCGATAACCACGTTACCGAAGGCTTCAATCACGTTACCTGCCGCGTCGCCACCTTCGTGACCATGGAGCAATACCACACGTGTCGAAGCAACGTTCAAGGCCAATCGAAGTAGAGTCGCAATCAGCAGGACGGTCGGGAATGCAGCGAAATCTAAAGGCCTGCGGGTATAAACCGATACCAATAGCACAACCATAGACAGTGCAATATTGAAGGTGAAGAACATATCCAACAAGAAAGCTGGAATGGGCAACACCACCATAGCAAGCGTTGCAAGTACCATAACAGGTGCACCAATCGCAGGCATGGCACGGTTAGGGATTTTAGGTAGCTTGTCCACAAAAGGCAGGGAGAATTTCATAAATCTAGACAGTTTCGCTATGTTGTAGCTCTCTGAACAAGTGGATTAGATCTTAGTCAGGGCTGTTTTGCTATGGGCTTATAATGTTCAGGCTACTACAGCAAACACTGTACCAACATCTCACGTCAAATTATCGCCATCACCTCTATAAAAGGAAGATTAGCTAGCTCACTATTATCAGGGTTCATCACGCAGAGCTCAAGCAATTGATCTAATGACGTAAATCAGGTGGGATCGGCATATTAGAATCTTGCAGTTTTGGTCGCTCACCACCTCGTTTTCGGTACTGTTTAAGCTGGAAAACATATGCAAGCACTTGCGCAACTGCCGTAAACAGACCGTCAGGAATTTGTTGTTCTAGCTCAGTGGTGTGATAAAGCGCCCTCGCCAATGGCGGCGCTGGAACTATATAGATGTCGTTTGCACGCGCAATCTCTCGGATCTTCATCGCCATGTGGTCGACACCTTTAGCAACCACAATTGGTGCTTTGTCTTGATTCTGCTTATAGCGCAGCGCCACTGAAAAGTGTTCCGGGTTGGTCACAATCACATCCGCTTGAGGGACATCAGCCATCATGCGACGCTGAGCCGCTTCCCTTTGAAGCATGCGAATTCGGCCTTTCACTTCCGGCTTACCTTCAGTGTCTTTGAATTCGTCTTTGACTTCTTGTTTGGTCATCTTCAATTGATCGGCGTGTTGCCAGATCTGGAACGGGATATCAATCGCCACCACAATCAGCAGTGAGCAGCTGATCAACAGGATGAAATTGAGCAAGATATCCAAGGCATGAAAGATGTTCTGCGGGTACACATCCATACTCAGCTGCATTAAATCATGCTGAGAGGCTTGAATCAGATAAATCGCCATCCCCGATACGAGCGCTACTTTAAGAATAGACTTGAGCAGTTCAACCCAACTTTGCAGGCCAAACATACGCTTGATACCACTGAGTGGGTTGAGCTTAGACGCCTTTGGCATCGCCGCTTGCATTGAGAAGTTAATCCCACCGACACCCGCAGCGCCGATGACGGCAGCAACAAATAAAGTTATCAGTATCAAAAACAGCGGGAACAGCAGGTTCACCAGTGCACCACCAGCGATTTCTAGGAGTTTGTTAGTGTCAAAGATCTCGTCGCGACTCAAAGAGAACAGGCGTTGCATCGCCTCGAACAAAGCCTTCGCCATCGATTCGCCAAACCACATTAAAGCAATCGCACCGACAATTAATACCGATGCTGACGCTAGCTCTTTTGACCTTGCAACCTGCCCTTTCTCTTTGGCCTGTTGCAAGCGTTTGGGCGTGGCGTCTTCTGTGCGTTCTTGACCGTCTGACTCTGCCATTTCAGTCTCCTAGCAATCTAACCGGATTAGACGACATATCTGTTGTTCGCCCTGCATCCAGAATAGCTCATAGTGACTATACAAGCCGCCAAGGGTATACCAACAAAGTAACAGACCCACAAGTAGCGCAAATGCAAAACCCAAAGAAAAGATGTTTAATTGAGGTGCCGCACGCGTCATTACACCAAAAGAAAGGTTAATCGTTAGCAGCGCAATAATCCCCGACAATGACATCGCTAATGCCGTTTTGAACATGATGCCGAGCCACAACGCGAGCTCTCGAAAATCCACAGAGGTTAGAGAGCCACTGCCAATCGGCAAGGTCTTAAAACTAAACACCACCAGCTGCAGCATTTTCAAGTGACCATCGGTCGCCAAAAAAAACATGGTCGCTAGCAGCATGAACAGCTGACCAAGTACCGGCGTATTTTGCCCGTTAGCCGGGTCGACCATTGATGCAAAACCCAAGCTCGATTGCATACCGAGGATCTGACCCAGCATAACAAAGGTTTGAATCATGAACTGGGTAACAAAACCCATGGCCACGCCAATCACAATTTGCTCGAAGACAGTCAGGAAGCCTTGAAAGGACAGAAGTTCAATCTCTTTGGGAACGGCCGGAATCGCAGGCATCACCGCAAAAGTGATCGCCAAGCCTAAATACAGACGAATACGCGGCGACACGAAGCGTGCCCCTGTTACCGTCATCACCATCAGCATCGCTGAGATGCGAGTGTATGGCCAAAAATAATTGGCTAACCACTCTAGTACAAGGCTCGTTGGGTATTCCATATCGGTTTAATACAGAACTTGCGGCAAGCGTTCGATGAGCTCAAAAAAGAACTCCATCATCATCTGGGTCATCCAGTGTGCGAATAGCATCAACGCCAACAAAGTTACGATCAAACGCGGCAGGAAACTCAGGGTTTGTTCGTTGATTGAGGTCGCAGCTTGGAAAACAGCCACAACCAAACCGATCAGCAGGCTAGGAATAATGATGGCGCAAACCATGATTAATACCATCCAAAGGGCATCTCGGAACAACTCTACGAATATTTCAGGATTCATTATTCCCCCAGCTACAAGGCAAAACTGCCGGCGAGTGTGGAGAGTATCAAGTTCCAGCCATCAACAAGAACAAACAGCATCAACTTAAACGGCAGCGATACAATCATCGGTGACAACATCATCATACCCATAGCCATCAATACCGATGCCACCACCAAGTCGATGATTAGGAAAGGCAAGAACAGCATAAATCCGATTTGGAAAGCCGTTTTTAATTCCGATGTGATAAATGCTGGAATCAGAACCGCCATCGAAACATCTTCAGGGTTAGTCACTTCCGCGCCAGAAATCTCAACAAAGGTTTCAAGATCTTTGATTCGAGTCTGCTTGAGCATGAAGGATTTAATCGGTTTTTGGGCAACATCAAATGCCTGTCGTGCCGATATCTGTTCATTAAGATAAGGCTGAACTGCTTGTTCGTTAACTTGATTAATCACTGGCGACATGATGAAGAAGGTCAAGAATATCGCGATACCAATAATGACTTGGTTAGACGGTGTTTGTTGTAGACCCATCGCCTGACGCAAGATAGACATCACAACCACAATACGAGTGAACGATGTCATCAAAATCACCATCGCCGGCAAGAAGCCAAGCATGGTCATTAACGCGAGAATTTGCAGGTTAATCGAGTAGTCTTCACCGCCATTGGCATTGGTTGTCATGGTAAAGGCAGGTATGCCGCCACCATTGCCAGTCAAGCTGCCCGTGGTCATGGTTGTCGATTTGGCTTGGTCTTGTTCCATCGTGCTGATAGTGACCGATTCCGAGCCAGCGGTATTCGCAGGAATGACGGTGCCGTCTTCAGCTTGTGCAAATACCGACACACTGAATACGATTGAGCATAGGAGAATAAGCTGAACCAACCACACTTTCACCGCTCGGAAAGCTCCGGCTTGGTGAAAGTAAGAGGAGTTCAAAAGTCCGTTACTTGTTTGCATCTTTTTTTATTAGCTGGGAAAGCTGACTTGAAAATGTACTTTTTTCCAGCATCTCCTGAGTAAGAGGTTTATCGAGCTTAGAGATCAGCTGAATCGATTGTGTGGTAATCCCTACCAAGAACTGTTCATCACCCGCTTGCACAATAGCGATACGCTCTTTAGTACCAACAGGGATTTGCCTAACAATCGCCAAACCTTGTTGATTCGACATCGCAGGTACTTGCATTCGCTTGAGTAGCCAAGCAATAAATAAAATGAAGGCTATAACGAAAATTAGCGACCCAAAGGTGGTCGCTAAATCGAGAGAAGGCGGTGTTGCTGCAAAGGCAATGGAAGGAGCCGTTAATAGCCCTACTCCCAAGATTCCTCGTAACAAACCTGTCATTCCGAGAAAAGAGCCCGCAAGTCTTTGAGACAAAAAGCTCATTAACGCAGCTTCTTAATTCGTTCTGTTTGGCTAATAACGTCAGTCAAACGAATACCAAACTTGTCGTTCACCACAACCACTTCACCATGAGCAATCAAGGTACCGTTTACCATCACATCCAGTGACTCACCAGCAATTCTATCTAGCTCAACAACCGAACCTTGGTTCAACTGAAGTAAATTACGGATACTGATCTGAGAGCGACCAACTTCCATCGAAATAGTCACTGGAATATCCATAATGGTATCCAGCTTACGACGCTCATCTTCAGAAATCGGAGATGATGAATCGGTTAGCTCATCAAGTGGTGCCGCAAGCACATCATCAACATCAATTGACGGCGCTGAAGGATCTTCACCAAGTGCTGCAGCCCATTCGTCTGCTAGCTTTTGATCTTCACTAGGTTCCATTACCAATTCCTATACTTTTATCTATTTTACTATTCGTCGTCATCATCACTGTTTTCGAGCTCAGACAATAAGTCTTTACCTAGAAAAGCGAGATCAGTTTTAACCACATGTGGTCTTTGAATTTTTTCCGAAATCTGTACTGCAAGCTTCTCACCAGAACGGCCCATTTTCACACGATAAGTCGGCAGTTCTTCGACAAACATGGTTGCGTGCTCAGGCATGTTCATTGGGATAACATCACCAGGGCGCAGCTCCATCAGATCACGAAGGGAAATATCTTGCTCTAGCAAATTCACGCGGAAATTGACGGGCACATCCATGATCTCATCACGCAGTGCGGTACTCCAACGAACATCGGTTTCCATCTTGTCTGATTGAACACCCGCATCAAGCAGTTCACGGATCGGCTCAACCATGGAGTAAGGCATGACAACGTGGAAGTCACCACCACCGCCATCCACTTCAATGTGGAACGAACTCACAACAATCACTTCGGTTGGGCTCACAATGTTCGCCATACTTGGGTTCACTTCGGAATCCAAGTATTCAAACTCAACCCCCATCACTGGCGACCAAGCTTCTTTGTAATCTTCAAAAACAATTTTCAGCAGTAACTGAATGATTCGTCTTTCAGTAGGCGTGAATTCACGACCTTCAATCTTGGCGTGGAAACGACCATCACCGCCAAAAAAGTTCTCTACGAGAATGAAAACCAGACGAGCTTCCATGGTGATGAGTGCCGTACCTTTCAATGGACGGAAACGAACCATGTTTAAACTGGTGGGTACATACAATGTGTTTTGGTACTCACCAAACTTCATCATCTGTACGCCGTTGATCGACACTTCAGCCGTTTTACGTAACATATTAAACAAGCTGATACGCATATGGCGTGCGAAGCGCTCGTTAATAAGTTCAAGGGTCGGCATTCGACCACGGACGATTCGATCTTGAGATGAGAAGTCGAAATTGACTGCATTGTCATTTTCGGTTTCTAAGACATCTTCAACTTCTTCAACATCATCAACGCCATGTAACAGCGCATCAATTTCGTCTTGGCTTAATAAATCGGTCACAAATTACCTATTGAATTACGAAGTCAGTGAATAACACTTTTTCAATCACAGGCTGGCCAACAGCTTGAGCCAGGCTTGCTTTAATATCTTCTGTTGCCTTATTACGCAGTTCCACGCGGCCTGTTGGTGAGCGCAATTGATCAACCGTTGCCGAAGCGAACGTGGCCAGTAGCGTACTTTCTACAAGTGGAGAGTGGTAACGAGCCAGGTCTTCATTCTTACTGCCACGTACCATGAGCTGTGCTTTTATCTGAACTAGGCGATCTTTTTTGTCACCTGTCACATTAAACAAGAAGGGCTGAGGAATATTAACATACATAACCGGCTCTGCAGCGACCACAGCCGTTGCTGGCTGAGACTGAGATTCAGAGGCGCTATCGTCAGAACCTAAGAAAAAGTACAGCGCACCACCTATACCAAGCAGTAACACAACTACGGCAATAATAATTATAAGGAGCTTGCTCTTCCCTTTAGGTGCATCTTGTTCTGCGGCCATATCTTACTCTAACTTCCTGTTCTTGCGATTAACTGATGGTTCTTTTTATTAACTGGTTTTTTCTATTAACCAAGCGTTCTTAGCCTGATATTAGGCATAATAACTAATTCCATCACGCTTTGATGCGACATTCAATTCAAGATTGCTGCCACTATCAAGGTTTTCATCACCTTGCGTATCATTTGTGCGGTTAGCGCCGGATTGTTGCTCACCATTGTTGTATCTATCTTGTCCCTGACCGGAGTTCTGTTGTTGAACAGACGAATCGGCAAGCTGCAGACCTTGCTGAGCAAGCATCTCTCTCAAGCGAGGTAAGGTTTGTTCAATCACATCTCTCGCTTGCTGATTACTCACCGTAAAGTGCACGTTTGCCACGTCATTATTCATGGTCATGCGGATTTTCATTTGGCCCAATTCTGGTGGGTCGAGACGAATGTCCAAGTTCTTAAGGTTCTTAGACATCATCATTTGTACTTTTTCAGCCACTTGCTCATTGGCTAGCTCTTTGGTGAGCTGTAAGGGCGCTTGTTGAGCAGCTTGAATTTCAGCTCGCGTAGGTGCTGAACCCACCGTTGCCGTACCTTGTGCACCAGCCGCAGAAGCGATCTGCTGAGCAAAGGTCGAATCTTTAGAATCTTCTTTATCACCCGCTTTACCCAAACCAGACAGTGCTGCTGCACCGGCGCCCGCTTTAAGAAGCGTATCAGTCGAGCCTGCTTTTGTGGCAGCTGGCGTTGCATTCATCGCCATTCCTTGCGCGGTTAAAGCTGGATCCAACGTTGCTTGCTGCTGAGGTGAAGCCACATTAGCTTGTTGAGCTGCGGCCTGTTGGGCTGCATGTGCATTATTGGCGTGCAGCATTGCCGCCTTGTCCGTAAGAGCATTGTTTGCTGATTGAGAAGCGGCCTGCGCTGACACTTGTTGTGTAGCCGTCGCTACAGCTGCTGTTGATGCTGCCGCAGCTAAGGCTTTAGTTTCGCTTGAATCCGTATTATCCCAATCGATAGCAGTGGGTTCACCAGACGCACTGTTCGCAGCCGGAGCTTGACTTAGCAAAGCTGTTACTTGTTGTTGAACGTTAGCGAGCTGTTGATTCAACAGGTCTAGGTTAGAGGTCGCTTTAGCCAAAGCGGCTTGCTCATCAACCGTCAACTTAGCGCCACTTTGTTGCTTATCAAGCAAGCTATCGACAACAGACTGCTCTGATTCGATTTGTCCATTCAATTGGTTTAGCGCTTTGGTATGGGCATCTACTTGCTTTGCCAGTTCAATATCCACGGCTGACAATGCTTGGCTCTGCTCGGCAGCAACCGCACTAGCTGCATTCTTTTGGCTCAGCTCTCGGCTCATACTGGCTTCAATTTGTTCTGGAGTGACGCCTTTATCCATCAACTGTCGAATTTCAGTATCAGTTAGCTGAGAAACACCCTTACCTCCGGTAAGTACAGCGATTTCAGAATCGACTTCAAGGCTCTTCTCCTGATTTGCAGCCTTAGCTTGTTGTGTCGCCTTATCCGTAACGGAAACTCCTGCAACAGAAGCACCGGTGATATTACCTTGGGCTTGTTCTACCTGACCTTGCTGAGGCAAGCCTTTGCCGTTTGGCGCTTGATTTAGGGTTTTGTTTGCCTCATCCAATTGACCAAGCAATTTATTGCCTTCGCTCATCGCTGCATTGGCTTGCGATGCCTGCGTAGCACCATCTACCGCTGATGGACCCTGAGTTTGGGATTGAGCAATATGTTCTTTAGATTCGTTAGTCGTATCCTGCGCATCTTTACCATCTGCCTTATCTGCAACAGTCTTATCAGCGACAGTGCTATCAGTGCCCGAATTGGCTTTGAGCTGAGCCTCAGATCCAGACGCAGCCTCTGCTGATGTTTTATCAGCAGCTTTCTCGCCTTCTACTTCTGAAGCTGCTTGCTTGCTTTGCGCTTCGCTCACTTCGTCAGTAGCCTTTGATTCAGCGGAATCACCTTTGTTCGCTTCGGCTGACGCTTCACCTTCGGTAGATGTCTGTTTAGTATCAGGTTTCGCAGTGCTTTCTGTGTCTTTTGCTGCGACTTTACTGTCACTTTCTTCAAAGCCGAGCGCTTCTTTAAAGGACTCAAAGAAACCTTTAGAGTCGCCGGTTTCTTCTACCTTGGAAGAGGCAGAACCGGTGTCCAACAACGATGACATTTTGTTGGTCGCTGAATTTGAGGAAAGACTAACATTCATATATACAAGCTCTATCTACTAGCTTTGCTGCCATGAATCAGGCAACAAAAAGAAAGTCGGATGCTTTTCATGCCTTTGGTGGGCATAACGCGCAATTTTATATAAAACGGAGCAAGAAACATGCCTATAAGTTCGGTTTTCACAATATAGAGAACAGCACTGACGTCATTCGTGGCTTAGGATCACATCTTCTTTCGGCTGTATAACAGAGTCGAAAACTCATCCATTTGCTTTTGTTCTCTTCGATCTTGCAGCTTTGCTTTCTCTTTCTGCTTTTTCTCCATCAACCACTCGTAGGATTTACGTTTTTTGCGTAACTCCATCCAGTAGCTTTGGCAGTTGTCGACTTGATTTTTAAAGTGGTGCTCGGCTTCTCTCTGTTTGGATAATGTTTCATCCAACTGAGTTAAGAAGCGGTTCAAGTGACCATATTGGCTCGCCGTTAAGCCTGCCTTGCCGCGGTCAACGAGCTGCTGACAGTAATCCAGTCGATACTTTTCAATCTGCGCAACCTGCTCATAGTAGCCTTGCAGCTCAGAGTTCGCTTTGTTGAGCGCAAGTACCGCTTGGTTCTCTTGATCTTTGGCTTGATCGAGCAAAAATTCTAATGCGTTATCCATGACTAACCTTATTCACCCGTTAGCCACCCAATACATGTTTCAACATGTTGACGCACATGTCGTATGGGACGGTCTCTTTCATCTTCTGCTGCAAGTACTCATCCAGTTTTGGTTTCAACGTGAAGGCACTATCGATTGCTGGATCCGTTCCTGGCTTGTAAGCACCAATCGACACCAAATCTTGGTTTTTACGGCAGATAGACAGCACTTGCCTTACCGCTTTCGACATCAAGACATGTTCTTCAGTGGTGATTTGCGGCATAACACGACTGACGGATTTCTCAACGTCAATCGCTGGGTAGTGACCGGCATCGGCCATCTCACGAGATAACACAACGTGACCATCGAGAATTGCTCGCGACGCATCCGCAATCGGATCTTGTAAGTCATCGCCTTCGGTTAACACGGTAAAGAAAGCCGTGATAGAACCTTGTTCATCATTGCCGTTACCTGCTCGTTCCACCAGCGCAGGAAGCTTAGCGAAGACTGATGGCGGATAGCCCTTGGTTGCTGGCGGCTCACCCACAGACAGAGCAATTTCACGCTGAGCTTGAGCAAAACGGGTCAATGAATCCATGAGTAGCAGAACATCTAAGCCTTGGTCGCGGAAGTACTCGGCGACAGCCAACGCGGTTTGACAGCCTTTTAAGCGCATCAATGGTGATGAGTCGGCAGGAGCGGCAACAACAACCGAACGCTTACGGCCATCTTCACCAAGAATCTCTTCAATAAATTCTTTAACTTCTCGTCCACGCTCACCGATTAGGCCTACGACCACTACTTGCGCAGTTGTGCCTCGAGTCATCATGCCCAGAGTTACGGATTTACCGACACCAGAGCCAGCAAACAGACCGATACGTTGCCCTTTACCCACGGTTAGCAAACCATTAATGGCTTTCAAGCCGACATCGAGTGGTTCAGAAATCGGTTTACGAGCTAACGGGTTGATTGGCTCCGCATTAAATGAAGCGCGTTGCTCTGTATAGATTGGACCTAAACCGTCGAGTGGATTACCTACGCCGTCGATCACTCGACCGAGCAGTTCCATTCCAACAGGGATACCACTTTCGGTAGTCATTGGCGTGACGCGAGCGCCAGGTAAGATCCCGGTGATTTGCTCACTCGGCATCAAAAATAGGTTATCGCCAGAGAAACCGACGACTTCGGCTTCCATCTGACCAGACATGGTTTCGACTAAACACAAACTGCCGATTGGCGCTTTACAGCCGGTCGCTTCAAGCGTTAAGCCAACAACGCGTACTAATTTACCAGAGGCAATTGGTCGCGATTTTAGCCCCTCGACTTTGTACTGACTGAGACGATTCGCTAACTCAAGCATTACTCATGACCTTGGTGACGATTTGCGCCGCAGAAATTTTGAATAACGTTCTTTACACGATCTTCCATGCGGTAGTTAACGCTCGACTCACCCGCTTCAATTTGTACATCACCACGGTTGAGTGCTGGCTCTGCGACCAGCGTCCAATTACGGCAGTCCAATTCAGTCTCGCCATACGCAGAGCGAATGATCGCCACATCTTCCGGATTGAGTTTCAATGTGATTGCGTGACCAGAAATCGGCAACGACTCTACCGATTCTTTAACGGTATCTAATATGATTTGTGGGTTGGTTTGCACTTCAACATGAACCACTTCTTTGACCATGGTAAGCACCATGTCGACCAATTGCTTCTCCACCTGAGCGTTCATCAACTCTAATGGTTGAGCGAACTGGTTTGCCAGCCCCATGAAGACGGCCACCTGCTGTTGAATGTACTCTTGACCCGCGGTTACGCCTTCAAGCTTGCCGGCTTCGTTGCCTTCTTCGTGACCGGCAGCAAAACCTTCTTCTTTGCCTTTTTCATAGCCTTGCTTAAAGCCCGCCTCTTGGCCTTGATGCAGCCCTTCCTGATAAGCGCCTTGTTTAATCAGCTCGATTTGCTCTTCAGTCAGAACCAGCTCTTCATCTTCAATGGCTTCTTCAACCGTTGGCATCCAACTAGGGTCGTAGTTAAAAGCGGTTTCTTTGGCTTGTTTGCTCACGTCAGAGGTGTAGTCAGGCAGCCCCCATTTCTGAGGTTGGGCAACCGTATTATCTTCTTCAGGGCGAAGGAAGCCGCGTTTTCTATCACCTGACATATCAGTACCTATCTATGAGTGGCTTAACTGTATTGTGAATTCAAGCAGTTAAACTGAGTTAATCTGTGGTTCGAGATTGGATAAAGAAAAGCCCCAACAGTGTGGGGCTTTTGAGATTTCTGTATTAAAGGAACTCGTCGGCGCCACCAGACAGCATAATTTCGCCACTGTCTGCCATCTTCCTCGCGATACCCAAAATCTCTTTCTGAGCCGCTTCAACATCAGAGACTTTGACTGGCGGCATCGCCTCAATATCGTCTCTCATCATATCGGCAGCACGTTTAGACATGTTCTTGAAGATCTTCTCACGTAGACCTTCATCTGCACCTTTAAGTGCTTTCTGTAGAATATCTTGTGGAACATCACGTAGTAGTCGTTGAACACCTTGGTCATCAACTTCAATAAGGTTTTCAAAAACAAACATCAGATCTTGAATCTGTGTTGCCATGTCTTCGTCTTGGTCACGGATTTGATCCATCAAGACGCCTTCCACGTTGTTGTCCATGTAGTTCATGATCTCAGCCGCGGCTTTCAGGCCACCAATTTTGGCTGCTTGAGCACCCGCTTGACCCGCGAACTGTTTCTCCATGATTTCATTCAGTTCAGCAAGCGCCGAAGGTTGAACTTCTTCAAGGTTGGCAATACGCATCATCAGATCCAGACGAACTCGCTCTGGGAACTGAGACAGGATCTCAGCCGATTGATCGGCATCGAGGTACGACAACACAATAGTTTGAATTTGAGGGTGCTCGTTGATGATAATGCTCGCCACCTGACGAGGATCCATCCACTTAAGCGAATCCAAACCTTTCGAACCTGTGCCGAGAAGGATTTGGTCAACAAGGTTATTCGCCTTGTCTTCACCCAGAGCAGCAACTAACGCATTACGCATGAAGTCTTCGCTGCCCATACCAATGTTGGTGTACTTCTGAATATCATCTAAGAAAGCACGGTGCACAGCGCCTACTTTCTCTTGGGATAGGTCTGTAGCTCGCGCCATCGCACTACCCACACGCTGAACCTGCTTTGGCTCTAGGTGACGAATAATACCAGCAGCATCTTCTTCATTTAAACTGAGCAACAAGATCGCAGCGCGCTCATCGCCTGAGATAGAGCCGATATCCACGCTAGAGACATCAAGCACTTCACCGCCTTCAGTTTGTTGTGGAACTATTTCGTTAGCCATCTACCATCCAATTCTTAACTACTTGAGCTGCTAGCTCTGGTTCATTCGCTACAAGTGCACGTACTGCTTTCAGCACGTCCTCGTCTTTATGAAGGTTTGGTAAGTCGATACTTGAACCAAATTCAAACAGCTCACCACCTTCAATATCACCACCAATTAAGCTGGTTTCGCCGTCGGCACCAATTGGCATGCCATCAGGTCCGTACATCTGTTCATCGTTGTCTGCTGCTGGGTTAAGCAGTTTCTTCATTGCAGGGCGAACAAGTACCAACACCACCACAATGATAACCAAGGCACTTGCAAACCAACGAACCCAATCATTGAAGTTTGGATGCTCCCAGATTGGCACATCAGCAACAACATCTGTTACTTGAGGTGCAAACTGCATGCTTAATACGTTGAGCAAATCACCACGAGTTTCATCAAAGCCCACCGTACCAATCAGTACTTGGCGAATCGCATTGATTTCGCTCGCCGGGATTGGCGTATGAACCACTTCACCCGTATCTGGGTTCAAGGATTGGCGGTCTTTGATCGCAACAGAAACCGTCTGACGATTAACCGTGCCGCTCTGTTTACGTTCATGACTGATGGTGGTGTCTAGCTCAAAGTTTCGAGTCGCTTCTTTGTGAACAGAGCCTTGACCTGTCATCGCGCCGTCTTTCATCTGAGCCACATCTTGTGGAATTGAGGCATCCGCTGGAGGCTGGTTACTCAACGCACCCGGAATACCCGCCACCGTATTTCCATTGTTGTAATCTTCTAAGGTGTATTCACTTCGAGTCGCCGGTGTATTCGGATCAAAACGTTTTCTGGTTTGCTCCACAGCACTGAAATCGAGCTGGATATCAACCTGAGCGGTGTAGTTACCAAACCCAAGAATAGGAATCAGGATGGAGTCAATTTTTTCACGCAGCGCTTGTTCTTGATTGCGCTCTAACTCGTGTTCTTTACGACGCGCCGCTGACATAGGGTCTTGAGAGCCTGAGCTCAACAATCGGCCATGCTGATCGGTCACCGTAATACGTGAGGTTTTCATTCCCGGAACGGCACTTGCCACCATATCCACAACAGAATCAATTTCTTGCTGCTTGAGGTTAGTACCTGTTTTTAGAGTTAGGAATACAGAAGCAGAGGCTTCTTGATTATGACGTACAAAAACACTCTGCTTCGGCAGGGCCAATAAAACCTGAGCTTTACGCACCTGTTTCATCTGCTCAATGGCTTTGGCAAGTTGTCTTTCGCGGCTTAATTTAAGGCGTTCTTGTTCTAAACGTTGTGATACACCAAAACCCATGTCTTGCATGAGGATGTCATCACCCGCGTTTCGCTCTTGATTCAAACCCGCTCGTACCATATTAAGCTTTAATGAGTTGTACTCACTCGCCGGTACTGAGATGGTATTGCCTTCAAGCGTGTAATCGATCTTTTGCAGATCTAAGTAATCAAGAACGGGGATCAATTCTTCTGTTTCGTAAGCCCCTAATGGACGCATTTCTGGCTCTTTTACCCAGAAAAACAGCATCACAATCAGCGCTACACAGATAGAGATAGAAAGGACTAAGACGACCTGACGAAGTAAATCAAGATCACCGACAGCCATATCGAACTTCGATGAACTGCGTTCACCTAGATCGGGATTTTGCCCTTCTCCGTCTAGCTCAGAGCCTGCAATCAGTGCGTGGTCGTTGCTATCGCTTACGGTTAAATCTGTTGTTTGACTATTATCTGCCACTATTTAACTACCCAACTTATACCGGCATATTCATCAGCTCTTTGTACGATTCGACCAATTTATTTCTAATTTGGATCGTCGCCTCAAAAGCCACACTAGATTTATTACGAGCAATCATCACGTCCGATAGGGATACGCTTTGGTCGCCACTATCAAAACGAGCTTGAAGATCACCTGAGGTCTTTTGTAATGAGTTCACATTATTGATGGCATTAGTCAGCATGTTGCCAAAATCTGCACCGACCGCTTGCCCCGTTGCTGCGGGACGCACGCTGGCAGCTTCGACCATCATTGCCTGCATTTCGCCTTGTAAACCATCTATTCTCATCTACTACCTCAGGAGTCAAAATTATGACCATCTATTTAGCTATATTATTGACAGAGCAATTAGCGTGCCACACATTTAATTGACTAGATATCGTATTACACTAGTCAGAAAGCTGACACTACTAATCTATCCTCAGTTTGGGATATCTATTCCAGCATCGCGCATTTTAGCCAACTTGTAACGCAGTGTACGAGGGCTAATGCCCAGTTTTTCAGCCATATCTTTGCGTCGGCCATTACATGCAATCAGGGTTTCAAGAATGATCGCATACTCTTGATCTCTAAGCTCATTACCTAACCCTTCGCTGCTAGCCGCGATTTTATTGATTGGGTTTGCTTCGGCAATAGGCTTAATTTCTGGCGCAGCTACGTCACTGCCTTCGACGATTTGTTGTAGGCTGCTTGCGTCTTGCCAATCGACACCTTCAAGAAGGATATGCTCACCAGAGATGTTCTCTTGTTCGCTCAATATTAGCGCACGCTGTACCACATTGTCTAATTCGCGAACATTGCCCGGCCACGGATAATTGACGAGTTTGCTGATCGCTTGTGCTGACATAACGGGTACAGGCATACCAAGTTTGGTGCAGTGGCGCTCAACTAAGTGCTTGGCTAAAGGCTCAATATCGCCTTTACGCTCGCACAATGGAGGCCAAGAAATTGGGAATACATTCAGGCGGTAGTATAAATCCTCACGGAAATTCCCTTCAGAAACATACTGTTTAAGGTCTCGGTTACTGGTCGCTAATACACGAACATCCAATTTGATGCTCTTACGACTACCTAATCGCTCAACTTCGCGCTCTTGCAAAACACGCAGTAGTTTGGCTTGTAGGCTAAGATCCATTTCACTGATCTCATCCAACAGAATTGTACCGCCCTGCGCTTGCTCGAATTTCCCCGGGCAAGCTTGAATAGCGCCAGTAAATGCGCCTTTTTCATAACCAAACAGGGTCGCTTCTAACATGTTGTCTGGGATCGCCGCGCAGTTAATCGCGACAAACGGGCCATCTTTTCGGCTAGAAGCATTGTGAATGTAGCGAGACATCACCTCTTTACCAGAACCACTCGGGCCCAACACCATGACGTTGGCATCGGTTTTCGCAACTTTATCAGCCAGCATCATTAGCTTGATACTTTTTTCATCAGCAACGATAGCGTCACCATTGTCATCCGACTTTACAGGCGCATAACGGCTGACCATGTTGAGCAGCACTTCTGGCGCAAATGGCTTTGCCATATAGTCGATAGCGCCCTCTTTCATTGCAGCAACGGCATCTTCGATGTTGGCGTACGCTGTCATTAGCAATACCGGCAAATTTGGCCAATGCTGCTTAATGTTTCTCAATAGTGCCAAGCCACCCATGCCCGCCATCTGCACGTCAGATACGACAATATCAACGGAGTTCGATTTTAATTTGACCAGAGCATCTTCCGCACAATCCGCTTCCAGCCATTCATAGCCAGCAAGCGCGAGTGTGTCGACAAGGGCTTCGCGTAGACCTTCATCATCTTCGACGATTAACACTTTACTTTGAGCCATAGGATTCTCCAGTGTAAATTCAGTTAAAACTTATTAGTCTTCAGAAGAAGCACTTCTTTCAAGCGGTAGACACATGGTAAAGCATGCGCCGTCGCCTTCTTCTGATATCAATTCCAGTCGGCCTTCATGTGCTCGACATACCATTTGTACAACCGCTAAGCCTAGACCTGTACCTTGTGAACGAGTGGTAAAGAAGGGTTCCATTATTTTACCTTGAAGCTCTTTCGGTACGCCGGGGCCACTGTCTTGCACTGATATCTTAAGCTCGCCATTTACGGGCCTAAAAAACACATCGACCTGCGATTCCTTACCCGCAATTTGAACCGCGTTCAACACTAGGTTGCTTAACGCTGAGGCGATAGCATTGGCGTTGCCGAACATTTGAGTCTGTTCGCCCTCAACTTCTTGGCAATAATCAATCTGGTTAGTTTTCAATGCCGCTTCCACCATAGGGTGAAATTCAGTGATCAATTCAGCCACAGTAAATGGCTTAACCACTTTGTTGTCACCACCTTTGGCAAACAACAGCATGTCGTTGACTTGCTTCTCTAAGTCATGCAATCTATCCATAAGCTTAGATTGAAAACGCGTTTTTGTTGCCGGCGGCAGATTTGGCGCGGCAAGGTTTGATGCATACAGCATCGCACTTGAAAGCGGCGTTCGCACTTGATGGGCAAGCGAGGCCACCATTCTACCTAATGAAGACAAACGCTGAAGATCACTCACGCGAGACTGCAATAGTCGGGTCTCGGTCAGATCGGTAATCAAAATCAGCTGACCCGTGGTAGAGGCTGAAATCGCCAAACGCACTTTTCGCCCGTTCTTCAATGAGATCTCATGACCGTCATCGTCTTTTGGGTCAAAGGCACTTTGAATCACTGAAAACCACTTCTCGCCAACCAACTCAACACCAAGAATACGATGCGCTTCAGGGTTCGCTTCTCTCACTTCGCCGTGTGTATCTAACAAGATAACCCCTGCTGGCATCACGTCGAGTACTTGCTTATAGCGCTCAACCTGCTGTTCAACAGAATCTAGGTGTGATTGATTTTCTGGTTCGTTAGATACGCGCATGTCAAAAATTTGCCTCAAATACTAAAACAGCCTGAGACGTACAACACGAGTCAGGCTATTTGCTATATTTATCACATAGTTAAGCAAGCAACAACTCGACTATGGTTTATCTGTTCACTTAGCTAGAGTTACCAAATAGCTAAAAAGTGTGTGCTAGTTTTTCGTTTTCATCGAAAACTGGACACTATCGCTGCAAGTTATATTTACGCATTTTTTCAACCAGAGTGGTTCTACGCATTCCAAGCATGTCAGCAGCACGAGCAACAATGCCGCCCTGCGCTTCCAACGCTTGATTGATCATATTCACTTCCATATCCGCGAGTAGCTCTTTCAAGTTAACCCCTTCTGGCGGTAACTCTTGAGGCGCATTAGCATTGTCGGCAATATCATCTTGCTGATCAAAACTGAAATCTTCTGAGAATAAGTCAGCAAGTGCATCACGCTCTTGCTCCTCTTCAGATCCAAAGCTATTAAACTCTGGCTGGAACTCAGGGATATCGCTGTATCGATATTTAGTTGGCAGGTGATTCACATCAACCAAGCTGTTTGGATACAAGATAACCATTCGTTCAACCAGGTTCGCTAGTTCACGAACGTTACCTGGCCAGTAATGCTCCATCAAAGAGTTGATAGCACGAGCCGTGAAACAGATAGGCATGCTGCCTTCCGCTTCCATTCGAGTCATCAGCTCTTGAAGCAACAGTGGAATATCTTCTTTACGATCTTGAAGCGCCGGCATTTCAATCGGGAATACATTTAAGCGGTAGTAAAGATCTTCACGGAACGAATCATCGTCGATCATATCTTCAAGGTTGCGGTGGGTTGCCGCAATCACTCTAACATCAGCTTGTATGGTGCTATTGCCACCTACACGCTCAAAGCATCGCTCTTGCAGTACTCGTAGCAGCTTAACTTGCATCGCCATCGGCATATCGCCAATTTCATCAAGAAACAGTGTGCCACCTTCAGCCAATTCAAAACGGCCTTTACGTGCGGTAATCGCCCCAGTAAATGCGCCCTTCTCATGACCAAACAGTTCACTTTCAAGCAAATCAGGTGGAATCGCGCCACAGTTTACAGGAACAAAAGGCCCTGAACGACGTTTAGAGTGATAGTGAATGTTACGCGCTACAACTTCTTTGCCTGTACCAGATTCACCAAGAATCAGCACGTTCGCTTCCGTAGAAGAGACTTGTTCAATTAAGTGACGTACTTCTTGAATGCCAGCACTTTGTCCTACTAGGCTGCGAAACAGGGTGTTCTTGCGTGCCGAAGACACAACTTGAACACCTTTGCGGCCTAAGAAGTCTTTACAGTGTCTTAATGCATCACTTAATTGCGGGTAGTTAAGAGGAAGTTCAAGCTCACCAACATAGTTAGTCAACTCGTCAACCGGGTGATTGTTTTTGCCAATCACCAGTAAAGGGATGTGATTGGCGTGAACAAGCTTCTCATTCAGTAATGCGTTGAAGCCTTTACCTTTAATGGTACCAATAATGCAGCCGGCCCACTGTAGTGACCAGTCAACTTTACGTGCTTGTTCAGAGCTGATTACTTCGCAGCTCTCTCCTACAAACTCTAATATTGTGCTTAAATTGTGACGATCTTGAGCGTTATCGTCGACGACAAGCAGTTTTGCCAAACCTTGCATAAGTAGGAATTATTGCCTTTATTTTGGTGCGATGCAGAAAAACGGTGAGCGACGTAATCGATAAAACAGAGAAAAGTATCAATGATTATGGTCTACGTGGACAAATTTAGGAAATCAGCAACGAAAAAAGCCATTAGGCTATCTAATGGCTTCTATTTTATTTGATTAAAAAAATAAGGCAACCAACCAATTAAGGGATATGAGATTGGTTAAAACTGCAATTTTTCTTTAAATACCTACGTCAGCGGACGTCAAGTTGTGATATTCGTTCGGAATTTGGTCCCAAGCGCTCTTAATTTCGCGAATAATATCGATAACATCATCAATAGGCTGTGGGTCATTTTTGTGATTTGCCGCAGAAATTTGCGTGATCATGAACTCATAAAGTTGATCTAGGTTTTTCGCAATATCGCCACCATCGTCCATAGATAGGCAACTACGTAGGCTAATAATGATATCTAGAGCCTTACCAAGTCGCTCACCTTTCACTGGGATGTTGCCTGCTTGCATTGCCGCTTTGCCTTGAATCAAACGCTCGATAGCACCTGCCATTAGCATCTGTACAATCTTATGCGGTGAGGCAGCCGTTAGCTGACTATCCACTGATACCTTTTTATATGCCTGTAAAGAACCGCGCATAGTAAACCTCTTCTATAAAAACTTTTTGTATTGTTGAACTGATTTAGCACCGTGACGATATTTGTGTAGGGCCTTACCTACTCGACTCGTCTCAGACTGCATCAATTCGACTAATTTTCTGGTTCTGATAATGGCTTCAAACCATTCAGAACTTTGCTTAACGTCGGGATGTGAGTCGATTATTTGAAGCACGTTTTGCAATAACTGTTCTCTGTTATCGACAAGCTGCGTTATTTCTTCAGCATTAATTTCACTAAATTCCAGTTTAGAGATAATTAGTTGATCGAGTTCACAAAGCTCTTGTAGCTGGCTATTCATCTATTAGCCCAACGCATTCATCATACTGCCCAGCTGAGATTGCATCTTACTGGTCGCATCTTGCATGGCTGTGAACTTAGAGTGGGTACGGCTCTCTAGGCTGTCCATGCGGCGGTCGAGCGCGCTTTGGTCATCAACCAAACGGTAGTTTTGCTCGACCAAGCTCTTTTCTCTTGTGCGAATCGAGCCAGTAATACCTGTGATACCTTGAATCGCGTCTTCGACTTTTTTAGCGAAACCGTTGTTGCCACCGAAGAACTCACCCAACTTATCAAAGTTATTGTTGAGTTGACGGTCAAGCATATCGTAGTTGATTTCTAGCGAGCCTTGTCTTGTGGTGGTGATACCGAATTCAGTCAAAGACTTTAGATTGTCTGGCGCACCTTCGATACTTGATGAGAACACCCCTTTCAATCGGGAGTCGGCGTTACGCACTGTACTGTCACCAGAGAGCGGGCCTTTTTGACCAGTCGTTGGATCAACACCCGCGAGGTCTTTCGACACTTGATAGAACTGGTTATAAGAGCTCACAAAGGATTCGATATCTTGGCGAACACTGTTACGGTCGTACTCCACACCAATTTCTGCCGGCGGCTTATCTTTTGGCGTTTTTCCTTTCACCGTAATATCAATACCTTCAATGGCATCTTCAATCACATTGTTATTACTAGAGAGTTGAGCAACACCATCTAGGACAATCATAGAATCTTGGCCAGCCTGAACTTCAGTCATTCCACTATAGGTATCAAAAGATTGCTGTGCTTGTTCAAGATCTGCTTGCGCTTTATCGACCTTCTCTAAGAGCTCGCGCTCTTCGGGTTCTAATTTGGCACGCTCAATTTTCTTGGCTTGCTCTGCGGTGAGTTCGCCTTTTTGAACTTTCTCAGCCAACTCCGCTTTTTCTTGTGAAATCTTCTCTTCGATACGCGCTTGCTCAGCCTCAAGCTTTTGTTGGGCTTCTTTCGGTGTCACGTATGAATCGGTCAGAGTACCTGAGGCAGCATTTGACCACCCCGGCACATCGGGTGCCTTCTCTATCGCTTTTTCATCAAGCTCAAGTTCTGGTGTGTAGTAAGAATCTAAAAGCGTACCTGACGCGGTTTCAGTCCAGCCAGGGATATTATCTTCAGGCATCACAGACTTTGCCGCTTGAGCTGCGTCTAGGGCGGCTTGGCCGTCGGCGGCTGCTTGCTCACCGTAGCTGAGACTTTTAGAGTCTCCGTCAACATCTGAAGTAGAATCGGTTTGGGCTGCTGGGATGATATTGCCATCTTTATCGAGTGTTTCATTCGCATTTGGGTCATCGCTAGCGATCACTTCATCGATGAGTTCAACGGCTTTTCCTGCAGGGGTTAGAGCTAGAATATCTTGAGCAGCAACGCGCGCTTTCTCTAGCGCTTTAACACGTTCTTCAAGCGTTTTGTATTCGAGTTTTTTTAAGGGATTGGCAGCATCTGACTCAACATTAATGCTGATCTGCTGATCTGAACCAGACTGGTTCGAGGCAATAATAAGTCTTGGACCTTCGACATCGTTGATAATAGATGCACGAACGCCTGGGTTGCTATCTGCACCGTTGATACCACGAACAACTTCGATAAGTCTCGATCTGTCGCCAACTTGCACGTCAAAGCTGTCATCACCAAGCGAAACCTGCAGCTTACCTGGGCCAAATTTCATGTCCTCTGACAGTACATCAGAAGCCACTTTATGGCTTTGGGCAAGCTGCAACACATCGATGGCATATTTGCCAGCGATCGCTTCGGTAGTCGCGGTTGCAGAGACAAGCGCTTCATCGGTACTTTCCACTGTTCGCACAGCAAAAGCTTTTTCCTGACGAAAGTTTGTCATCAGGTTTTTCATCGAATCAAGGGATTCTCTGAGTCTTCCATAGGCACTAATGCTGGTATCGATTCGCGTTCGTTCATTGTCGATTCGTTGCTGTTTAGGTACACGCTCCGAATCAACAATTTTGCTGACCATGGAATTGATATCCATGCCAGACGAAATCCCCATTGGGCCAAAACTCATTAAATCACCTCAATAATACGACTTAAACCTTCACCTCAAATATTCGACTATTCGAGTTTTGGGCTGCTAGGCGTCTTAGAATTTCAAGCATTTCTTCATCAGGGATCTGGCGAATAATATCACCGGTTGTGGTCTCATAAATGGTCACCACATCTCTCCCAGATTCTTCATCGACCTTAAAAGCCACACCTTTATTGAGAGAGGAGATAAACTCGTTTACCTTCTCCACCATTTTGACTCGCTCTTCATCATTTAACTCTTGTCTATGTTGAGCTAATTGAATCGCCGCTTCGGTAGCTTCCTCTTTCGATTTCTCTACCTTGTCATAAGATGTTGCTTCTTTTAGTCGCGAAAGACTCGACGCACTACTACCTTCATCGCTTGCAATTTTAATGCCATTAGGTGAGCCATAAGGCTGGATGTTCGATGCGTTGGATGATATTTCCATAACACTCTCCCTCCCTCCTTTATGAGCCAAACAGTAAAACTCTACCCAGAGTAGAGTTTACCGCTACTTACCGAGGTAAGTTTAGCCCAATAAGCTTAGAGCTGCTGATGGTGACTGTTTTGCTTGAGCTAGGATAGAAGTACTCGCCTGTTGTAGGATTTGAGACTTCGTCATAGCTGTTGTTTCTTTCGCGTAATCGGTATCTTTGATACGGCTCTTAGACGCATTAACGTTTTCGTTGATGTTGTCTAAGTTGCTGATTGCATGGTCAAAACGGTTTTGGAAAGCACCTAGAGAAGCACGTTGGCTATCAACAGATTTTAGAGCACCATCAATGATAGATACTGCTTCGTTTGCACCTGCAACAGAAGTTACGTCGATATCGTTAACGGTAACGTCTTTACCAGCACCGATACCTAGTTCGCCCGCAAGGCTGCCGCCAAACTCAACATCACCTTCAACTTTTTGGCTTGAAGCGAAAAGTTGCAGTTTACCGCCTTCACCCACAGACGCTTTAACGTCTTGGCTTTGACCATTGATGTAAGTTGCTAGCTCTTCGATATCGTTGCCTTCTTTAGCAGAGATAGATAGCTCTTGCGCTTCACCAAACTTATCGTTGTATTTGATTGTTAAATCAGCACCCGCACCTACACGCCAAGAAGCATCTTTGCCTTCTGTAACGCCGTAGCTCTTACCACCCATGTCTTGAGTGTCAGTACGCATGTTGCTCATAGATAGCATTACTGCTTCACCTGAGTCAGCACCGATTTGGAAAGATTGGCTGCCGTAAGTACCGTTCAGAAGCTTGTTACCACCAAAAGAGGTCGTTTCAGCGATACGGTTAAGTTCTGTGTTTAGAGCAGAGACTTCTTCTTGGATCGCAACACGTTCAGATTTGCTGTTCGAACCGTTTGAAGATTGAAGAGAAAGGTCACGCATACGTTGCAGAATGTTGGTTGACTCATTCATTGCACCTTCAGCTGTCTGTGCAATAGAGATACCGTCATTCGCGTTTTTCACAGCCATATCTAGGCCACGACTTTGCGACGTTAAGCGGTTAGAGATTTGTAGGCCTGCAGCATCATCTTTTGCGCTATTGATTTTATAGCCAGAAGACAAACGCTCCATTGATTTTTGAGTACCTTCAGCCGCGCTATTTAGGTAGCGCTGAGCCGTCATTGCAGACACATTTGTGCTTACATTAATCGCCATAGTTGATCTCCTTTAGGCATTTTTTAATGTACTTATGTGACTCTCACCTCACACTAATACATGTCAATTTTGTTTATGCACCAGTGTCTCTCTCACCTTACATTGGTACATATCATTTCTCTCAATCCCTTTAACGGCGCCTTAATTAGAAGCTTTAATAAAAAATGCGCTTTTTTTCATATTCTTTTCAACAACAAAGGAAAGTGTGATCGGGCTTCAATTAATAGGGCGACATTCGCTAAAGTTGCCCCATTATTTAAGTTAATGAGCGTAGTGTTGAATATAAAGTCAGAAGAGATCCCTGATATCTCGTTCTACTCGATTCTGGGGTGACGAAAGACTGCTTCGATGTAGTAAGCGAGGAAACCATCATTTCCCAATTCCCGTCACTCCCTACAGTGAGGAGCGAGCGTGATAGGGAATCTCGCTTTCCAATCAACGACCAACACCAAAACTCCCCCCTTCTCCAAATTGCAGGCAATAAAAAACCCAGCCGAAGCTGGGTCTGTTTAGCGCTCATCTCTCACCACGAGCTAATTTGTGGAAGCCTAACGTTGACGCTTATAGTCAACGTGGCTTTTTAATCGATTAACCTAGTAGGCTAAGTGCCGAGTTCGGTGCTTGCTTCGCTTGAGCAAGAATCGAGCTTGAAGCTTGAGAAAGGATCTGAGATTTAGTCATCTGAGTCGTTTCTTTCGCGAAGTCGGTATCTTTAATTCGGCTCTTAGATGCGTTAACGTTCTCGTTAATGTTGTCTAAGTTGCTGATAGCGTGGTCGAAACGGTTTTGGAAAGCACCTAGCTCAGCACGGTGGCTATCTACATACTTAAGTGCCGCATCGATAATAGCTACAGACTCTTGTGCGCCGCCAACTGATGTTACGTCGATAGTATCAACCGTTACGTCTTTGCCAGGTTGTATGCCTAGTTCGCCAGCCAGGCTGCCAGAGAATGCCACTTCGCCTTCAACCTTGTTGTTACCAGTAAACATTTGTAGCTTACCGTCTTCAGTTACAGACGCTTTAACAGAGTCTTGTTGACCGTTGATGTACGTTGCTAGCTCTTCGATGTCGTCACCCGCTTTTGCGCTGATGTCGATTTCTTGTGCTTGACCGAAGTTATCAGTGAACGACATTTTTAGGTCGTTAGAGCCTGCTTGAACGTTCCAATCTTTATCTTTCGCGTTCTCAGTTTGGTAGCTCTTACCACCCATCTGAGCGTTATCAGAGCGCATGTCTTTCAGTTGAAGCATTACCGCTTCACCGTTGTCTGCACCGATTTGGAATGATTTAGTACCGTGAGTACCGTTAAGCAACTTGTTGCCACCAAAAGACGTCGTTTCCGCGATACGGTTCAGTTCGTCGTTCAGCGCTGTTACTTCTTCTTGAATCGCTACACGCTCAGATTTTGAGTTTGAGCCGTTTGAAGATTGTAGAGACAAATCACGCATACGTTGCAGGATGTTAGTCGTCTCATTCATTGCACCTTCAGCTGTTTGTGCAATTGAGATACCGTCGTTCGCGTTACGTACAGCAACATCAAGACCACGACTTTGAACGTTCAAACGGTTCGAGATTTGTAGACCCGCAGCGTCATCTTTTGCGCTGTTGATTTTTGAGCCAGAAGCTAGACGCTCCATTGATGTTTGTTGTGCGCTGTTTGCGTTGTTTAGGTAACGTTGCGCTGTCATCGCTGAAACGTTTGTATTTACATTCACTGCCATGGTGATTTCTCCAATTGATTTTCCGGTATAGCGGTTTCCGACGTCTCGGAAAACCAAGTAGTTCTCTCAAAGTTACTTTTAATAACGGCGCGAAAATCAGAAGCTTTAGAAAAACTTTCAAAAAACCACAAAAAAAATATTAATCTAATATTTATCAACAACTTAATTTTCATCATTTTCTAATACAGCGATAGATTTCAATTGGAAAAAGATCTTAACCTGTTCAGAAAGCGTACGAACCGCCGTCTAAATGGCTCAAGGTCGAGAAATGATCAATCGCCAAAGATCTCTGACTTACGCAAATCTTGTGTAATAGATGACATTATTTGTCGTGAAGAAGAACCATCAAATAGAGATTTGGAAAAGGTAGTGCGAGAAAGTTCACAGGAAAATAAATAGCAAAAACAAGAAATACAGAAAGGAAAAAGCCCCTTTTCCTTTGAGAGAACCGGGGCTAGTTGGCGCGTCAGAGCCTGTGTGGAGATCATCGAGAAATGAACACATTTCCGACTTGCCGTTGCATTCTTACTGCAAAAATGGATAGCAGGTGAGAGATGAGAGAGCTAAACATTCAATAGTAAGTATGCTTGCCAGTTTCCCTTGCTGCATGGCTCACGTCTGAACACGAGCAGCAAGTTCAACCAATAACTATTGCAATAATGACATTGCAGAGTTAGGCAACTGTTTTGCTTGAGCAAGTATTGAAGTACCTGCTTGTTGCAGAATTTGTGATTTGGTCATTTGCGTCGTCTCTTTCGCAAAGTCCGTATCTTTGATTCGGCTGTTTGAAGCGTCTACGTTCTCTTGTACGTTTGCCAAGTTATTAATACTGTGGCTTAGACGGTTCTGTTTTGCACCCAAATCAGCACGCTGTGAATCCACGTACTTCATTGCAGAATCAATCACGCTGATCGCGTTCTGTGAACCCGCAACGCTGGTTAAGCTAACATCTTGAACCGAGGTTGCGCGGCCTTCACTCTTAATACCTAGCTCAGACGCTAGACCACCAGAGATAGACATTGGGCCGTCAAGGTCAGGTTCAGCAACGAACAGTTGAATGCGACCATCATCAGTAACCGATGCGTTCACAAGATCAGACTGACCATTAATGTAAGTCGCAAGCTCTTCGATATCATCGCCCGCTTTGGTATTGATATCTAAAACGATGTCTTCACCCGCTTTGGTTTTGAATTCGAACTTAAGATCGCTCGCTGTTGGCGGCACTTCCCAGTTCTTATCTTTCGCGTTTTCTGAATCGAACGTCGTGCCACCCATACGGTAGTCATCTGCACGGATACTTGTCAGAGCCATGATCATTGCTTCACCAGAGTTAGAACCGATCTGGAATGAAGCTTCACCGAATGAACCGTTCAGTAGACGACGACCACCAAACGATGTGGTTTCCGCAATACGGTTAAGCTCATCTTGAAGTGCCATTGACTCTTCGTTCAGTGCAGTACGCTCTGCCGGCGAGTTAGTGCCGTTTGATGATTGAATCGCTAGATCACGCATACGTTGTAGTACGTTAGTCGATTCGTTCATCGCGCCTTCTGCTGTTTGAGCAATCGAAATACCGTCGTTGGCATTACGCATTGCCACATCAAGACCACGAGACTGAGCGGTTAGACGGTTCGAGATTTGCAGACCTGCCGCATCATCTTTCGCGCTGTTGATCTTGTGACCAGATGACAAACGCTCCATAGAAGTCGCTAAGTCATTAGATGCTTTATTCAGGTAACGCTGTGCTGTCATAGCAGATACGTTAGTGCTTACATTGATAGCCATTTTGCTCTCCTTATGAGTTCGCAAAGTTTCTGCGAAGCGGCCAGCTTTACTCTCATATGGATAAGCACTGACCGTGTATTACTCGATAAACCCTATACAAGGTTTAAGATCTGTATTAATCATTTATAACCAACACAGATACAAGTTGTATGCCAAGTTTAATATCATATAAATAATTTTTTAATTATCTAAAAATCAGAAGCTTACAAACAACACTGCGCAATTATGATTTTCTACTATTAGAAGATGAAAAACATTCACCTTCCTTATTGCCGTTTTTTGCCGCTATTCTAGAAACATCATGCTTCGTACAAAAAAGCGGCAAACTGTGGCGTCATTCGCACGTATGGCATAGCACATACGGCAAGGAATCAACGCCATGGTGATCGACAAGCCACCATTAAATACCGATTGATCATTAAATATAGTTAAACAAGGTCAGGTCTTTGGTTTTGCCAAACGCTTGTTGAGAAGCTTGTAGTGCTCGAGAGTTTTCATTGAACTCAATGATCGCTTTCGAGTAATCCAAGTCTTCAAAGTTGCTTTTTGCTTTTGCTAAAGACAACTTGAAATCTTCATGTTGTTGCTCTTGAATATCCAAAGTACTCAAGCGTGCACCAACATCGGTTCTTGCCTTGGTCAAATGGATAAATGCAGCGTGGAACTCTTCAGTTACTTGGTGCAGTTTCGCTGTTGCTGATGCATCCGATACCGGGTTTTCAGCCTGCTCAGCAGCCTCTTTGAACGTATCAAAGATAGAGAAAGTCTCTCGTGGTTCTAAGGTGATCGAATCACCTTTAGTGATTTGGCCTTTGATTTGAATATTCAGCCCTTCATAAACAATGCCTGTCAAAGGATCAAAATCTTCTGCCGCAACCACTGCGCCGTCTTTTTCAAGCTGATAAGCGAAATTGCCCGTCTGCATGTCGACAAACGTCACTTTATAAGTAGACCCATCTTCATCGCTGTTGGTCGCACGCCCGAGCAATAACTCAGACGCAGGTTCAAGCTCGTACTGAGGTTCGTAGTCACCGAACGGGTTGTCTATTTCCATAAACATCTTGCTGCCCGGATCATTCATTGCCATTTCAAAGCTGCTTGCCACACGCATCTTGCGTTGGTAGTCATCACCTTGATATGTCACATTCCCTTCGTTATCTCGAAAGAAAGGCTGATTTTTCGGCTTAGTGCCTGCAAACGTGTAGTTACCCGACTCATCTTGAGAGTTGGCTAAATGCAGGAAGTTATTCGCCAGTTCTTGAATTTCACGCTTCTTAGCTAAACGGTCTTCCGGAGAAAGCGCACCGTTGATCATTTCCATCACGGTTCGTTTTGCTTCATCAGCAAAGCCTTCAGTGTTAGAAACCAATACTTCATGATGCTCAAGACGGTTTCTGACTAGAGTAATCGCATCGACATACTGTTTAAGCTGTTCTGACTGCTGACCAATGTTCTGTAAATAGTGCGTCGCTAATGGGTCATCACTTGGCGACTGTAACTTCTTACCCGAAGCAAGTTGTGCTTGGTTGTGATGCACCTTGTTCTCTTGACGGCGCAAGTCGTTTTGTACTGACTGATAATTATGGAAGCTAGAGATACGATTCAACATTTATACCTTCCTATCTCAGAGCCAAAATAGTGTTAAACGTATCGTTGGCTGCTTGCATGATACGTGAAGAAGCCATATACGCTTGCTGAAATTTCATCATGTTTGCCGCTTCTTCATCGAGGTTTACTCCCGAGATAGAAGCAATACGTTCTTGAGCCGACTGTTTTTCTAATGTCGCAATATCACTCAGGCGATTTGCCGTTGAAGACTTCAAGCCCGTATTAGTATTCAAGTTGTGGTAAAGGTCTAAAATCGTAGACTCACCATCATTCAACAGCTTTCCTGTTTGAAGATCTTGTAGCTTACGCAGGTTACCGTTGTCACCTTCTGATGGGACAAGGTTTGCCGTAAACTTATCATTTGCCACCGCACCGGGTGTGAGCTCAAACGTTGTACCGTTGATGGTCACTGGCCCTTGTGGCGGATACGGTTGAGGCTGCATTAAAATGTTACCCTTCGGATCCGTCACAGCAAACTGCTCACCTTTTGGTGAGACAATCACTTCAAACTCACGCAGTTGACCTGCTTCTAGGATTTTAAATCCCGCTGTACCCTTGGCAAACGTGGTCGATGCCTCATAACTTTGCGCAGCAATGTCTTTCGGGTCTTTGGTTTCCATATGAATCTGCGCAGCAAAATTACGCGTTGGACGCAGTAACAGTTTCTCTCCTAGTTCAGGAGGGTTACGTACTTCCACTCGCATGCCATCAAGATAAAAAGCACTACCGCTAGAGTCGGTCGCCATCTTAACGGTCTCACCGTTCGGCTTAGTCACGACATAATCACTGCCATCGTATTTCAGTCCATACTCACCGCCTTTTAAGGCAGAAGTATCATCAATGTATACCGCAACATCGGCTTTCGATTGCCCGCTAGCCGTGACACGAGATTTTGCCACCAGCTCTGAGTTCACGTCGGTAAACAAGTCCTTACCTACGTTGCCGTTAAGATCCAAACCTTGTTCTTGAAGACTATTGACCTCATATGAAAACGCGGTCGCCAAACGACCAAGCTCATCCATGATTGCTGGGATATGTTCGTCACGCATGTCTAGCATGGCGCCGATTTTTCCGTCGATATCACTGCTGGTGATCGGTTTTAAAGACTTACCTTCAACAATCGCTAGGCGGCGCTGATGTGCATCGGGTAAGCCATCAACCATCTTCAGCTGACTCGCTTCACTACCAGAGACCAAGGTATGGCCATTACCAATATGGACATTAAACCCTTCGGCATTTGAGCGTGGTGTCACCGTAACTTTGGTGTAACCAGAAAGCTCATTAATCAACTTTTCATGCTGATCTCGTAGGTCATTATGAGGCCCAGGAGTTCGCATCATTAAACGCTGAACATCACGGATCTCGTACGCAAGTTGGTTAACTCGCTCGATACCCATATCTAATTTTTTATTCGTAGAATCAGACTGTTGACGAACTGTTTCATGAAATTCATTCAAGGTTTTAGTTACAAGCCCTGCTTTCTCTAACACGACCTTACGCGCACCCACATCATTTGGGGTATCGGCCAGAGTCTTAACGGAATCAAACCATTCGTTGAGGTTTTCTGGAATCTTCTTTGAAGCGACCGACGACAACATGCTCGACAGCATATCGAGGTTGGCTTCGGTATCGCCTTTGTTGGCGGCATTGGTTGTCGATAAGTTAAGTTCTTTGACGGCAAACTGATCCCAAGAGCGGCGAACATTTTCCACATGTACCCCCATACCGTAGGATTGCCCACCATACTGGCGCGGGTCATTCACACCTTGAATCACAGACTGGCGGCTATAGCCCTCTGTGTTAGCGTTAGAAATGTTATGACCTGTGGTGTTGAGCTGTCTCTGAGCCGTAAGAACACTTTGTGCCCCTACATTCAGAAGATCCGACGCCATATTGCCCCCAAAAAACTTAACAAAACCAGAATGAACTGATTAACTACAACCGTATATTACTAAGATAATTGCAATATATGTGCCAACAAAAACAATAGGAAATTAAAAGACGATAATTTATTGAAGTGTAAGGAGATAACTATGGATTACGCGTAAGAACTGAAGGGGCGGAGAAGAAAAGAGCCTGCCAGTAGCAAGCTCTCTATGTTGATTTATGACGCTAGTTCATCTCATCAATCTTGGCTTTAACTCGTAAAACCTTGTCTGCATAGTTAGGGTCAGTTGCGTAACCAGCCTGATGAATACCTTTGATGAAATTCTCTGAATTGCCTTGATGCTGCAATGCCGTTTCGTATCTTGGGTTTTCGTTCAAGAACTTCACATAGTCGTTAAAGCTATCTTCAAAGTTTGAGTAAGAACGGAAAGAAGCCGACTCTTTAACGGCGGTTTTGCCATGGAACTCAAGAGTTTGAGTCGCGACCTTATCGCCCTTCCAACTTCTATCTGCTTTGATGTTAAATAAGTTATTGCTGTTGCCCAAAGAGTTCTTAACCATTTTAGAACCCCAACCCGTTTCAAGGGCAGCTTGTGCCAACAGAAGAGACGAGTCCACACCAAGCGCACTTGCCGCTTTTTCCGCGTAAGGCTTCATTGAGGTCACAAACGATTCTGGAGAATCAAAGGATACTGGCTGTTTTGCTGCTTGCGCAGGTTGCACTTCAGATGCTCTATCTTCTGAGCGGCCTGAGTATTGCGGTCGTTGCAATGAAGTATCGAAACCTTCACTGCGAACCTTCTCTTCAGACGTATCGCTTGCTTGGCCAGCGCTTAGTTGAGCCACGATCATATCTGCAAGACCTAATGAACCTGAAGCGCTTAACTCACTCGCCATTTGGTCATCTTGCATCTGACGATAGAACTGCTCGTTCTGGCTGTTCAACATATCCGACTTAAAGCTCGAGTTAGCATCGCGCATTGACTTAAACAACATCGAGGTGAAAATCGATTCAAACTGTTTTGCCGCCGCGGTTAATGCTTCTTTCTCGCTACCTTCTTCACCGTTTACCGCTTGTTGACGAAGACGGTCTAAACTACCGATGTCGTGAATAAAGCCGATGTCATTGTTATTCTTAATCATGCTTTATTCCTTAGATAATGATCAATTGGCCTTCAATCGCACCCGCTTGTTTCAGTGCTTGAAGGATTGCCATTAAATCAGAAGGTGCAGCGCCCACTTCATTGACTGCGCGTACCAAATCGTCCAGCGTTAGGCCAGGTTCAAATTTGAACATCTTACCATCGCCTTCCGTGATTTCGATATCAGAATCAGGGACCACTACCGTTTGGCCACCAGAGAATGCATTCGGTTGGCTTACGTTTAGATTTTCTTTAATTGCAACCGTCATACCACCGTGGGTGACCGCCGCCGCTTTTAGGCGAACGTGCTTACCAACCACAATCGTACCTGTACGAGAGTTGACGATGATTTTTGCAGAGCCTTCAGCAGGGTCGAACTCGATGTTTTCGATAGCCGACAAGAATGCTACACGCTGGCTGATTTCACGCGGTGCACGAACTTTTACTGAAGTTGCGTCTACCGCTGAAGCCATTTGTGGGCCTAGGAAATTATTAACCGCATCAGCCATACGCTGAGCCGTTGTGAAATCTGATTGGATTAGGTTGAAGGTGATGTAGTCACCACGACCGAATGGCGTTGGGATCTCTTGTTCAACCGTCGCACCGCTAGAGATGATACCAACGTTAGGGTTGTTACCGACAATCTTAGAACCGTCGTTACCTTGTGCACTAAAGCCACTTACCACCAAGTTACCCTGCGCGACCGCATACACTTGACCGTCTAGACCTTTCAAGAAGGTCTGTAGCAAGGTACCACCACGAAGGCTTTTTGCTGAACCGATAGAAGAAACGGTTACGTCAACTTCTTGGCCTTGCTTAGAGAATGCTGGCAGTTCAGCAGTCACAATAACAGCCGCGACGTTTTTGGTTTTTGGCTTAGTGCCGGGCGGCAATTGGATGCCAAAATTTTGCAGCATTGCGTTAAATGTTTGATCGGTAAAGGGAGTTGTCTCACCAGTACCCGGCAAGCCCGTGACCAAACCATAACCGACAAGTTGGTTACTACGAACACCCGCCACTTTTGCCACGTCTTTGATTCGCGCAGCATGGGCACTGGTGGCAAGAAATAGCATGCCGAATAGTACGAGTGTCAGTTTTTTCATTGAGTAACCTGTCTGTATTGCTTTAATTTATAATAGCTTAGCTAAATGTGGCTCAGTGATAGAGGCTGTCAGTATGTCGTCGTCCTATCAAGCTCTACAGAGATACATTAAAGAATCGTGCCAAGAATCCAGGCTCTTGCATATCTTTCTGCACGCCCGTGCCCGAGTACTGAATTCGTGCGTTAGAAACACGGTTTGAAGCGATGGTATTTTCAAAATCAATATCATCAGGACGGATGGTGCCGCTTAGGCGGATATACTCATCGCCTGTGTTCAGTGTCATCCACTTCTCACCACGAACCACTAGGTTGCCATTGGCTAATACTTCGATCACTTCTACGGTGATATAGCCGCTGATGCTGTTACTTTGGTTGGCTGACGCATCACCAGCGAAGGTATTGGTGTTGCTCAGATCGTAAGAGAAGTTGTACTTATCGATCGTCAGCTCTTGACCACCAACAGCCAGCGGCTCCATCGATGCATCATTCGACTTAGACATGTCTGCGTTGGCTTTTTTGGTCGCTCGAGTATTCTCATCTAGCGCTACAGTGATGATGTCACCAATACCACGAGGCTTTGAGTCGTCATACATGCTGCCAATGTGGTTCACATTAAACAGTGAGCCCGTTGCCGCTGCATAATGCTCTGGCTTCTGCTTGGGGTTGATTGGCGCCCATGCAGGGTCACCAGCAATTGGATCGGTTCGCCCACGAAGCGTGTCGATAATTCCTGAACTTTCTTCTGCCGACTTATCGCCTTCAACCGCATCAACCACTGTGGTCGCGTTCTCTTGTGCTGGCGTCTCAATTGGATCCAGTACTGTACAACCAGTCATCGAAGCTAACAGGGCTAAACAAAAAATACGTTTCATGGCGATATACTCTCAGCAGGCAGTGGTGAATGGGTCAATTAGCAAAAACAGATAGATTAATTAAAAAAGTAAACGGCGAATAAACCAATTACAGCTGTTGGTTAACAAAGCTCATCATCTTGTCTACTGACGAGATAACTTTCGAATTCATTTCGTATACACGCTGAGCTTCAATCATGTTTACCAGCTCTTCGGTTACGTTTACGTTCGATGTTTCTAGCATCGATTGGCGGATGTTACCCAGGCCATCAAAACCCGGTACACCCTCTTGTGGGTCGCCACTCGCGCCAGTTGGCAAATAAAGGTTTTGACCTACTGGCTCTAGACCACCTGGGTTTACAAAGTCAGTAATGGTAATTTGACCAACCACGACGTTGTTTTGCTCGCCACGTAGACGAACCGATACTTCACCGTCGTTACCAACCGTTACCGAGATCGCGTCTTCAGGAATCACAATTTCTGGTTGTAGAGGATAACCTTGGCCCGACGTTACGATCGCGCCTTCACCGTTCAGTGTGAACTGACCATTGCGGCTGTAACCTGTTTCACCGTCTGGCATTTCAACTTGGAAGAAACCGTCGCCTTCAATCATCATGTCTAGGCTGTTAGATGTCGTTTGTGCGTTACCGTGAGTGTGCACTTTTTGAGTCGCGACGACCTTAGAACCGGCACCCAGCATCAAACCACTTGGCAGCTCAGTATTCTGAGACGATTGACCACCCGGTTGATTAATATTCTGGTAGAACAGATCTTCAAATACCGCGCGGCTCTTTTTAAAACCAATGGTTGAGGCGTTGGCAAGGTTGTTCGAAATCGTTGAGATATTGGTTTGTTGGGCGTCTAAACCCGTTTTACTTACCCATAATGCTGGATGCATAGCAATGTCCTTTAAATTCTATTAGCTCATACGAAGCAGTGAATCAGACGACTTGTCCATTTCCTCTGCTGTGCTCATCATTTTGACCTGCATTTCAAACTGACGTTGTAAGTCAATTAGGCTGGTCATTTCACCTACGGCATTTACGTTACTGCCTTCGATAGCACCTTTTAGCAACGTTACCGCTGCATCTGCTTCGTATGCCTGATCTGGGTTTTTCGAACGGAATAGACCATTCGTGTCTTTAAACAAACTTTGGTTGTCTGGACGTACAAGCTTAATACGATCAACCACGGCCAATTCTTCAGCTGGAGCGCCTTGAGGAATGACAGAGATCGTACCGTCTGTACCAATTTCTACTTTGCTGATTGGGATTGGCAGCGTGATTGGTGCATCGTTTTCACCAAGCACTAAGTGACCGCTTGCGTTGGTTAGTAAACCGTTTTGGTCAACCCTTAGGTTACCGTTACGTGTTAAACCTTCACGGCCAGTATTGTCCATCACTGAAATCCAACCATCACCTTGAATGGTAACGTCTAGATCTCGGCCAGTAGTAACCACACTACCCTGAGCGAAATTATGACCCGGACGCTCTGTCATGCTGAAAACACGAGTAGGCATGCCTTCGCCATACGCTTGCATTGAACGTGCCTGTGCTAAATCAGCACGGAAACCCGTTGTACTTACGTTGGCAAGGTTGTTTGCACGTAGCTGCAAAGCTTGCATATTTTGCTTAGCGCCACTCATGGCAAGAAACAGTGCGCGATCCATAATTTTGCTCCAAAAATCATCTTCTGGGGCTAATAAAGCAAACACTGTGCCAATATTTTTAACTGTTATTTATCAATAATTTAAATAGAAAACGAACAAGAAGGGTGATCATCAAAGGATCATTGAGGAATGAATTGTTGCCAGTAGCATTACCGGGCGGCAATAGGGGCGGCAAATAAAAAGACAAACAACAATACCCAATTCAATAACATTGAATTGGGTATTCGCAGATGATTCAAACGCTTTAAACGATTAACGAATCTGAAGAATATTCTGTTGTAGCTGGTTGTGTACTTCTAGAGAACGCGAGTTCGCCTGGAAGTTACGTTGAGCAGAAATCAAATCAACCAGTTCTTGAGTCATATCGATGTTCGACTGCTCTAGTGAGCCGTTGTTGATGCTACCAAATGAACCTTTGTTCGATTCACCCCAGATCTTGTCACCAGAGTCGTTGGTAGAATCCCATTGAGTACCGCCTTTCTTATCCAGACCTTGCTCATTTGGTACACGAACCAAGCCTACACGGCCAAGCATCACGTTTTCACCATTTGAGTAAGTACCTAGAACACTGCCGTACTCATCGAAATCGATTTTTGTTAAGAAACCTGTTGTCGCGCCATCTTCATCAAACTTAGTCAATTCAAACGGAGCGGCAAACTGAGTTGACGAATCTAGACCAAACTTAAGCACTTGAGTTGGATCAGCACCGTTCAAGTCAATAGGGTTCGCACCAGCACCCAGTGGTTCCGAGTTAATCGGCTGACCATTGTTTAGGCTTGCTAACGTACCGTCATTGTTGAACTTCATTGTGTGACCAACATGACCTTGTGCATTCGTCGCATCACCACCAGTAATGTTGACCGGCTTTTCACCGTTCTCATCTGACATGGTGTAGTACGTTTGCCAAGTGTTTGGTTGAGTCTGATCTTTGAGGTAGTAAGTCGTTAACTTGTAAGACTGACCCATAGAATCGTATACCGTCGAAGACGTTGCACGGTTATAAGTATCAGCATCTTTGAAGTTAAATGCAGCCGGGTCTTTAAGATCACCGTTTGCAGGAAGGTTAACCCCTACTTCAATGTTTTCTGTCTGTTTTGGTTTACCAAACTCAGCAGGAATGTCGAGAGGCTTTGGCGCATAAGAAAGAACTTCCCCCGAGTTTGGATCAACATCGTAACCTAAAAGAAACTCATCATTAGCGGTAACCATGTAGTTGTCTTTGTTTAGGTGAAATGCACCATTACGCGTTAATTCGTTAATCTCTGGTACCATGCGGTCTTTAGATACTGCAAAGAAACCTGTACCACTTACACGTAAGTCCATTGGGTTGTTCGTATAAATACTTGAACCTTCGTGGAACTGTTGCGCCACTTGGCTAGCTTGCGCACCGCCACCTGCCGTCGTTTTTGCGTTAGTGAACAACGAGCTTGAGTAAACATCACCAAACTCGGCACGAGACTCTTTAAAGCCAAATGTGTTCGCGTTCGCAATGTTGTTACTGGTTGTATTAAGGTCTAATTGTGCAGCGGATAGGCCGCTTAAAGCTACATATGACATTCCATTATTCTCCTAATCTATCTAGCTAGCATAGTCACTCAATAAAGAGCTACGCTTTACCAACTTCTAGTACTTCAGCAAGTCGTACTGGCGATGTGAAACCAGCCAGATTGAGTAGTACGTTGCCATCGCCCTTACCAAGAAGCACACTGTTCACGTTCGCATAACTGGAAACTTGGAACTCTGTGTTCTCGCCATCCAGCAAACCCGACGCTTTCACGTTGTATTTACCGGCCGGCAATGGGTTACCGTCTTCGTCTTTTCCGTCCCATTCAACACGTGTATCACCAGATGGTTTAGAGCCGATATCAAATGTGCGAACCAATTGGCCAACTTCGTTCTCAACACGGACCATTACATTGTCCATTGCCTGAGGAAGCTTAACCATTGCCGCCATACCGCCATCACCGGGTTTTACACCTGCCGCACCAGGAACCAATACATCACGCCCAACTAAAGAGGAGGCCTGAAGAGCTTGGTTAGAGGTCATTGATGAATTCAAGCTTTCAAACTGTGTATTCATTTTGCCAATGCCATCTACGGTCGCAAATGAAGCCATTTGCGCAATCATCTGGTCATTGCTAACCGGCTTGAAAGGGTCTTGTTGTGCTAGTTGCTTAGTCAACAAAGATAAGAAGTCTTCTTGTTTAAGATCCTGCTTACCTGTTGTTTCGTCGGGCTTTTTAGCGCCATCTTGAAGACTCTTCAGCTGGTCAACATAGGACAAGCCGCTTTGACCAACATTGTTGTTGATTCCAGCCATGTGCTACCTCCTTATCCTTATTGACCCATCTGCAGCGTACGCAGCAGCATTTGTTTACTCGAGTCAGCAACCTGTACGTTTGTTTGGTACGCACGTGATGCCGAAATCATGTTTGCCATTTCTTCCATAACGTTGACATTAGGCTTGTAGATATAGCCTTCGTTGTTCGCTAATGGGTGATCCGGGTTGTACTCCGCGCTTAGCGGCTTATCGCTTTCCACAATACCTAATACTTTCACAGGCACAGTGTGACCACTGTTGCGTGCTTTATTTAACTCAGCGCCGAACACTGCGTGACGAGCCTTGTAAGTTTCTTCAGCAGAACTACTTACACTGTCCGCGTTCGCAAGGTTGCTCGAGGTCGTATTTAGACGAACAGATTCAGCACTCATCGCAGAACCAGTCACATTGAATACATTGAATAAACTCATCTAATTATTCCCCTTTAATCGCTTTAGTTAAATTCTTGAACTTACTTCCTAAGAAGTCGAGAGAGGCTTGATGCCTAATTTGGTTTTGCATGAAAAGGTTTCTTTCCAAATCCAAATCAACCGTGTTGCCATCTCCTGTATCAGGTTGGGTAGGAATGCGATACTTCGTTTCCCCGTTCACCGTTGTTGAGGCAGAAATGTGCCGACCATCTGTACGGCTAAGACCAATGCTTGCCCCAGAACTTGCCGCTTGCAGTGATTTCTTAAAGTCTAATCCCTTTGCTTTATACCCAGGCGTGTTTGCTTGCGCGATATTGGTGGAAAGCACCTCAGCGTTACGCTCACGTACACCAACTGTGTGCTGGTGAATGCCCAAAGCATTGTCAAAAGAAATAGCCATGTAAACCTCAACTCAAGAACTGACTGTTATAAAATAACCAAAGCAATATATATACCAACTTTTGAAACAAGGCGGTCTATCAATGCTTTTACAGGTTACTCGTGGGTAAACTTGCAATAAACAAGCCAAAAAATAGAGTAAATTGGAATGTCACTCTGACTTAAAGATATAGCTTAAGCAGGAAAAAGAAAACCCAGCACTTGGCTGGGTTTTAAATTTAGACGGTAACCTTACACCTAATATCGGTGCCGCTCGTTACTTTAATTTGTAGATGATGCCTGGATTACAGCGAACCATTTCAAAACGATCGGTTAAGCCTGTTAACGATTCAGACGCGCCCAATAGTAAGTACCCACCAGGGTTCAGGCTATTTGCCATCTGGTTAAGTACCTTTGACTTCATATCAGGCGAGAAGTAAATCAGCACGTTACGACAGAAAATAATGTCGAACTTGCCTAACAATGCATAGCTGTCCATCAGGTTCTGAGGGCGGAAGTTCACCATGCGCTTGACGTTATCTTTCACTTTCATACGGCCATCGCCCGCATCTTCAAAGAAAGTACGACGGCGCTCTGGAGAAAGTCCACGTCCCAATGCAAGGTTGTCGTAAGCGCCAGTGCGGCACATATCCAACATACTTGCTGAGATGTCAGTTGCGGTAATCGATACATTTGGCAGCATACCTGGCTTACGAGCTTGAGTTTCAAGAATCGTCATTGCCATTGAGTATGCTTCTTGGCCTGAAGAGCTTGCCGCAGACCAAATCTTAATAGGACGTTTATTTGCCGCTATTTCCGGTAGAAGCTTATCCGCAAGCACAACAAACGGGTAAGTATCACGGAACCAAAGTGTCTCGTTCGTCGTCATGGCATCGACAGCAGCCACACGCAGCTCACGGTTTCGACCTGTTACTACATCTCTCAACAAATCAGACAAAGAAGCTAACTTAAACTTCGTTACTAATGGGCTTAGACGACTGCGCACTAAATACTGCTTGCTGTCACCTAATACAATGCCACATTGAGATTCTAAGAAACGGCTGAAATCGCGATACTCTTGATCACTTATTGTTATAGCAGTCATTAATGTCTCTTTTAGTTAGTTAACGCAGCTTTTACAGCTGCACCAAGCTCATCGGGGTTGAATTTAGCGATGAAGGAGTTAGCTCCAACACGCTCAACCATGGCTTGGTTAAATACACCACTCAAAGATGAGTGTAAAATTACGTATAAATCTTTAAGTTCGGCGTGACGACGAATCTCAGCAGTCAGCGTGTATCCATCCATTTCTGGCATTTCGATATCAGAAATCACCAATGAAATCTGATCGTAAATACTGCCTTCTGATGACATCTGTATCAGCTTCTCGTAGGCTTCTTTACCATCCTTCACCGAGATAACTTCAAAACCAATCGACTCAATAGCACGTTGAACCTGCTTACGAGCAACGGTCGAGTCATCAGCAATCAAGATGCGGCGAACCAGTTCTTTCTCTTGTTCTACTTTCGCAATATCTTCAGCAATCTTGCTGTCCATTGTTTCATCAACAGGAGAAATTTCTGCAAGGATCTTCTCAACATCAAGAATTTCTACCAATTCATTATCAATGTTGGTTACCGCTGTCAGGTAGTTAGCTCTACCTGCGCCATCTGGCGGCGGAAGAATCGATTCCCAGTGCATGTTAATAATGCGCTCAACTGAACTTACCAAGAAACCTTGAATGGTTCGGTTAAACTCAGAGATAACCACAAAACACTTTTCAATATCCGTTGTAGGACGGCCACCAATCGCTAAGCTCAAGTCGATCACAGAGATCGTTTGGCCACGAATGTGTGCTACACCTTTAACCAGTGGGTTCAAGTTTGGCATCTTTGTCAGCTTAGGGCATTGCAGCACTTCTTTTACTTTAAAGACATTAATGCCGTAACGCTGACGCCCCATTAGGCGAAAGGTTAGTAATTCTAATCGGTTTTGACCGACGAGTTGCGTACGCTGATTCACCGAATCAAGAATACCCGTCATGAGCTCATCTCCATATCAAACTTTTTTGTATAAAAAGTGTTAGTCTACTGCAGGCTACGAACCACCAGAGAAACGGAATGACGTATTATAAAACAAATTTGCCACCTCTTTCCATAGCAATGTGTAGAGCTACTTTTAAAACTGTCGCTAAGTTTATCGGCATTTTATCAATATTGTTTAGTTTTTTTGTACAAGCTGCGACCCCAGAACAAATTGAGATGATTCAGTCTGCAGCGGAGCAACATATCCTTGATACAGTTGAGCAGCCACAAGGTGGCGAACTCTTTGTTAATTCAGCAAATGTTGACTCAAGAATCAAAGCGACAGACTGCCCAGTGCCTTTAGAGACCAGCGCTTCAACGACCACCAATACCCGCAGCAGTATTACGGTTTTAGTTCAATGTGTTCCTGATGAGTGGCGAGTTTATGTACCGGTGCGCCTTTCGATGTCGGTGCCTCTTGTCACCACCACTCGCTCACTCGCGAGAGGCGAAATCGTCGGTCAATACGATGTCACCACCGCTATGATTTCTCTTAACAAGTTTCGTCGCCAAGGTTTCACAGCTCCACATCAGGTCATCGGCGCTAAGGTAAAAAAGAGCCTAAGACCGGGCGATGTTGTAGAAAGAGGTGATATCTGTGTCGTGTGCCGAAACGAGAAGGTTATCATACAGGCAGTAAAAGGTGGCATGACCATTACCACCAAAGGAACTGCGCTTACCGATGGCTCTATGGGTGATCAAGTAAGAGTGAAAAATGATAAATCACAGCGTATAATTGAAGGGATTGTTACCAGCATGTCTGAAGTCACGGTTTACTTTTAACTCTTTACTTCTAAATTGACGGTATCGTTAGCGATTTCACCCTCAACTCTAACGCCAAATATAACGGCTGCGGTGTTTTGTCCCTTTTCGACTATTGAGCTAAAAATTGCTAAAGTATTCGAACCCTTGGTCGATATTGACTGTACAGGTTCCCATTTTTGAAGAAAAAGGCTTAACTATGGCAGGCATTGATAATATTCGTTCAGGGCAAACCCTAACGACCACTAACCGATCAGCAGTACGCTCTGATTCTAGTTCTGAGGCATCACGCTCTGATGTATCAACTAAATCACCAGCAAGCAAAGATGCGGTTTCACTGAGCCAACAAGGCAAAGCGATTGGTCAGCTCCACCAAGATATGGCAGCACAGCCAAGCTTTGATTCTGTGAAAGTAGCAGCGATCAAAGAAGCAATTGCGAATGGTTCATACACTGTCGATCCAGAGAAACTGGCTGACAACATGATCAAGTTCGAAGATGAATTAAAAGGCCTTTAAGAAAACACTAACTTTTCATTGAAGTTATTGTCTTAAAGTACACGAGGTTATGAATAGGTTTACGTTATGGCGGCACTAGCAGATTTAGTTAATTTTCAACTTCAAAATGCCAAAGCCTTATCTGAATTACTAAGTTCAGAGAAAACCGCTATTACGAGCCGACAATCAAACGATATTGAGCGAATCGCCAAAGAAAAAGTGGTCCTAGTTGAACAACTAAGATCAACCGATCAGCGAATCGCAGCCCATACCAATATCTCAGAACTGACCGAGAACCCTGAACTTGCTCAGTTAGTCACTAAGATCCAGTCCATAGTGCACGATTGCCAGCAAGCGAACCTTGTGAATGGCGAAGCCTTAAATCGAGCGCACCTTAGCTTCAAAAAACTCAGCAATATGATGCAGCAAAGTCACGGAAAAATTGGCATGACCTACAATGCCGGTGGTCAAACGCATACTATCTCTACGCTGGGAACCAACGTAAAAGCCTAGTTAAGTTAACTCTTCCTCTTCAGTAATACCCCTTGTTAACCGTTTATCTGTATCTCAGACTATTCCTGTCGTTATCTTTTATTAAAACACCTAATCAGCCTTTGAACGCCCTGACAAAATCGATAAACAAAAAAGCGGCAAGTATTTTCATACTTGCCGCTTTTACATTCATATTAGTTATTGGTTGCCGATACGCCATCTGGAAAACGAAAGCAGCCAATATAACTGGATAGTCCTATCGCTAGACGCCCCTTGGGCTAGAACAGCGTTTGTTGTCTCTTTTCAGGTACAGGTTGAACTTCACCGTAATTACGTAGCTGTTCCATCTTACGGATATCAAGCTGAAGCTCAGTAACATAGCTATCGCCCACAGGGTAGCTGCGTACTACTTCTGCACCGCGGATTACGCCATCAACCGCACCAGAAGTACGTTCCGTACCAAGGCGTTGATCTTCCAACTCTGCCCGACCACTCACTCGCATACCGTAAACTTGTTCTGCAAGTTCACGATAGGCGTCGATCTTAGAAGCTCTCATCGCACGGATACGTCTTTCTTCATCGTTACGTCCTTTCTGCTCACTGATACTCGCGTAGCCAACGGCGACTAAGTAGTCGTCTGGCCTCATGTTTTGCAGTGGCTGACAGCCAACAAGCAGTAAAGCGGCAACAACAAATATTAACTTCTTCATCTCGAACTCCTAAGGGCGAAGAATAACAGTATAAGGCTGGCTGATCGTTGGGTCAGAACGAATGATAACGCCATCTTGAGTTCGAATACTGTTTAGAGTATCTAGGTCACGACCAATACGGTCTGCAGGCAAGAAGCCTTGTGCCGTCGCCACGACAATGCGAGTTTGCATGCCAACAACACGAGCATTTACTAGTACACCGCCTTCTTGGCGAAGCATGGTGCCTGTCAGTACATACTGTACGTCTTGCTCTTGAGCTAAGTCTTTCCAATCGCGGCTCAACGCAAAGTCACCTTGGTGAGTCACTTGGATAGAGCCAGTAGTTTTAAAATCAACCACCTTGAAGCCACGACGCTGAAACTGATGAATGAAGCCTTCTGATACCGAGTTGCCTAGCCAGTTCGTTGTGTCCATGTGCTGCAGGTCCACAAACGAAGTAATTGCTATTGGCGTTCTCGCTGAAATACTTGTATTCGAAATGATCAAATCTTCAGTCATACTTTCCACAAAAAAATCCATGGTATGACGAGGGCTGTCCATCAACATAAACTGACTGCCTGAATATTCAGACTTGCCGTTATAGATCGGCGAATAAGCGCATGATGTCAGTAACATGACACTCATTACTACGAGCCATTTTTTCATTCTCTAATCTCCAGATAGTTTTAGTGCCACCTGTTCCAATATGTTCTCACCATTATTCTTTTCAATGGATTACAATGTTGGAACAGTCTTTGCTTTTCATTAATGGTTCAGATTAAGAAAAACGCACTTAAGTCAGCTTCAAGCTTATAGTTATTTGTTAAGCAATATTTATACCCAACTGGTAACGAATAGATGAAAAAAATAATTTCTTACTTATTTTCAATAAGTTCACTGATAACCATAAGCTTCAGTGCTCATGCCTCTTGGTATGAGGTTACCGGTACCGCAGCCATCGTATCGTCAGAGGAAACGGCAAGGGTCCATGCTCTGGAAGACGCGGTATATAAAGCGATCCAGTTCTCAGGAGCCGACATTGGTAGCATTGCCAACCTCACGCCCTACCTCGACGCAAACAAAAAAGAGTTTCAATTTACCAATCATGAAGTGCGCTACATCTTGGTAGAAAAAGAGAAAAAACGCAGTGGCAATATAATGATCACCGCAAGGATCGATATCTATCCTTCGGCAAATGCTTGCCATGAGAGCCAATATAAGAAGACATTTTTGGTCGGCAACATCGATGTGACTTCCCCACAGCAAGCTGTAATGGGCAGAATCTATAACATCGGTGATGATTTTGGTCATGTCGTAGATCGACAGCTGGCGCAAGAGTCTCGCAGCTTTGTTTCCGTTGGCACGACCAATTACGACATCGACAAACGTCGACCTGAAGTGATCAAGATGATCGCCCAAGACACTGGCGCACAATACATCATTGGTGGCGACATTACCGATTTAACCGCGACCATCGAGTCCAAGCTTTTGAAAGACGACATCATCAATCGTCAGTTTGCGTTAGAGATGCAAGTCTTCGATGGTAAAACAGGACATCAGGTTTACAACCGTAGCTATCGTGAAGTGGCAAAGTGGCCATTTGCTAAGACCAGTGAAGTCGACACCCGCAGTGCCCGTTTCTGGGCATCAACCTACGGCAGCATGATGCTGCGTGTTAGCCGTAATATTATGTTGGACTTAGAATCGGAAGTGTCATGTAAGATCACCCTTCCAGAGGTGGCAGCGGTATTTGGTAACACTGTGACCATTGATTTAGGTCGAATGCATGGCGTACAACAAGGTGACAAGTTGCAACTGTGGCACACAGGTTCGTTTATCGACCAACGCGGTTTGCCACGCAACAAGGTTTCTCAAAGCGACATCACCCTAACGGTTTCTCGCGTTTACGAAAACGAAGCGGAACTCACGATTGATCAGCCAAGCCTTGCCGGAAGCATTCAAATTGGTGATGTGATGCAGAAAATCATGTAGTTAGCGACACTCTCGTCTCAGAGTTTCTAATAAAGCCTTAGCAAAGATGCTAAGGCTTTATTTTTTTCATGGGTATTAGTTTCGGTTTTGCAGTATTTGGCGTAATCTTATTGATAACATAATCATCACTTAGCAAACTATGAGTCAGAATAATCTAATTGGTGCTACCGGTTACCGCTTTATCTCGAAAGGTAAAACCGCTTTTAAGATCCACATCCATACTCCCGAAGATACGGTGCTGCATCGGTCGGTCGGTTTTGTTCGTATGGGTGAAGACAAAGCACTAAAGAAAACCATTAAATTAAGAGATGAACTGGGCAGACAGCTTTGGGGTAAATTTTGGCCCAAAGTCCTCAAAGAGCCCTACCTAATGACGCGCCTGCCTCATAGTTTAGAACCCAAAATTGTATTCAAGCCAAATCCAACTCAGAGTGATCCTGAGCACCGCGACGAGTGCTACATCGCTAAGTGGCGCGTCTTCTCTGAGAATGGTGACTACAAGTACAAAACCAAGGTATGTTCAATCAGAAAGCACGGCCGACTTGCAGCTTATAGCCAAACCAAACGTGCGCTGCTTGATGCTCACAAAGACGTAATTGATCTACTTATATTTATGGGACGATTGAACAGCATCGACTTAAAATAGGCTTAAATCCGATTAAGCTGACCGCCCATATTTTTCAGATACAAAAACAGCCGCACATTGCGGCTGTTTTTAATTTATGACGATCCATCGTGGCAATTTAGAGTATTGCTACATACAAAATCGATTACCTAGTTTCGGCATATCTCAGCCAGTGTCGCCAATCGGCGCTTAGACTCTTTCACATAAGGGTTGGCTTGATCCCATGCGTAACCCGCCAGAATTGAGCACACCATCTGCTTAATCTTTGGATTTGGATCTTGATAGAAAATCACATCCTGCAAAGTACCTGAGTACCACCCCTCAACATACGTTCTAAAGGTGTTTACACCAACCATCAAAGGAGCGGCATAATCGCGTTCCCAATCTACCTTCTCACCGTTAAGTTGCTTTTCGACACACTCAACCGCAAACTGTGCCGACTTCATCGCAATCGTCACGCCTGACGAGAACACCGGGTCAAGGAACTCGCCGGCATTGCCAAGCAACGCGTACTTATCCGTCGCCAAATGTTTTACATTGGCAGAATAGCCACCAATTTCACCCGCAGGGTTTGGATACTCGGCGCTTGCCAGTATCTCAGCCAAGCCCGGCTCTTCCGCTGCCAGCTGTTTAATTGCAGCAATCTTGTCTTCTGGATAGGACTCAAAGAACTTAGGCTCTCCTACGACACCAAACGAAGAGACACCGTTACTAAACGGGATCAACCAATACCAAACATCAGGGTTGGTTGGATGTACAGAGATAAGAATTTTATTTCGGTCATATTCAAGATCGGTATCCACCTCTGCAATATGATCGTTAATGTGCGTAAAAATAGCTTTGCGTGGAGGGAGCGATGACGGCTCTGCCAAGTTAAGCATTTTTGGTAGCACTCGACCAAAACCACTGCCATCCAGAACGTATTGCGCTTCTATCTGATAACGCTCTCCACCCAGCACTTGTACATCTAAAATGGTGCTGTCGTCGGTGAAATTAATGCCCATTAACTCATGTTGGTAATCAATGCAGACACCCTGCGCCTCAGCCGTATCTGCCAAAACCTTATCAAAGGCACCTCGCTGAACCTGAAACGTAGTTCCAGGGCCAGAAGAGAACTTGTCTTCAAAATTAAACGCCGTATAAACGCCATTTTTGCGAAAGGCAGCGCCATCTTTGTATTGGAAGTTAGCGTTGATCACTGCGTCAGTCATCCCAGCCTGTTCAATCACTTCCATACAAGCTGGTAATAGGCTTTCACCAATAGAAAAGCGAGGGAATACGCTCTTTTCAATCACTCGAACATCGATGCCTTTTTTATGAAGTAAAGACGCAGCAATAGACCCTGATGGCCCAGCTCCGATGATCACCACTTGAGTTGATAGTTTTTTCATTATTTAAGCCATGTTTGTTATTTTTATTGCGCGCCAGCTTTCAATTCTAGAAGCGTGTGACCAAGACCGATATCGTCGGTACGCGTTACCACTTCAAAGCCCGCTTCTTCAACAATCTCTAAGAAATCTTCACTGCGGTAAAAACGACTGTTGCCATTGGCCAAGCAGGTAAAGTAGAGAGACGTCGCGTTTAAGCTATAAGAAGCCGCATCGTATTTCTGTGAATCCCAAAACAGTTCAAGGATATAGACAGTCGCATCTTCTGACATATGAGAGCGAACGCGCTTTAATATGCTCAGAATCTCCATTGGCGAGAAACAATCAAGGAACTGACTCATCCACCAAACATCCGCGCCCGTTGGCAGAGTTTGCTGTTTATCGAGCATATTCGCTGGGAATGGCGTGACTCGCTCTTGATGACCATGCTTTGCCGCGTTTGCCATTGCCATTTCTAGCTGCTGTGGCAAATCAACAATCGTCACCTCAACGTCCGCATCATGGTTGCAGCATTGCATCGCCCACTTACCCGTGTTGCCGCCGATATCCACCAGCGACTTAGGTTTCTTGCTGAAGACTTTTTCAAGTAACACAGGGAACGAGCGATCCGAATAGAAGTGATCAAACTTGAACCAACTCTCTTTTGCTTTTTCTGGCAATTGAGACAAGCCTTGGTAAATGGTTTCCCAATCACCCAACTCTTTCAAGCCTGCAGGTGTGCCTTCTTCAATCGCTTCTGTTAGATGCATCATCGCGGCATAACAAACATCGGCTGTGAAATCCATGTTTGCGTTAGTCATACCATCATGCAGAAGGTAGAAACCAAGGTTAGCCATTTTGTAGTTAGGCTTTTCCCAAGTCACAATATGAGCACTTAACGCCATATCGAGCAGGACTTTAACGCCGTACTCAGAGACACCGGTCGATTCAGAGATAGACTCTGCTGGTAAACCCTCGTTGCCCGCGTCATCTAACGCTTTCAAAATGCCTAAATCACGAAGTGTACGAGCAGTATGAAAAACAATCGGAGCGAAAGACAATTTCTGCGCTTCTGTTTTTGCTTCTAATGCGTTGAATGGATCTAATTTATATTCCGACACGAAAAACCTAACTTTAAATAATAGAGAGTTACTCAGCTGCCATTTGCGCAAGCTTACGTTTAATATCAACGTTTAAGTTATTAACCCAACGGTTGTAATTACGGTGTATTTCACCATCGTCGTACTTCAAATTCTCTGATTCAACGTAAAGAATAGAGTAAAACTTATCACTATAAGGAATTTCAACCACAGCGTGGTGCGAACGAACATACAATTCAGCGCGGATCAAACCAGGCTTTATTTCTGAAACCAACCAGCCTCGATTTTCAGCAGATTCAGAAATAGCTGATTTAACCTGTTTACTTTGAAGATTCAGTGCAACTGGAGTATCCTCAACATTCATTACAGGTTGGACGCGTCCACATCCTGCAAGAACGAATATGAATAACATTGAAACTGCTATTTTTAGTAATTTCATTTAAATTCCTTATCTGTGTTTATTTATAAGCGCGCATAGTATTTAGTTAGACTCAAAGCAAATCAATACTCTATGTCAAATCAATCCCAATTAATGTCGTTTAATATTGAGAAATGGTCTGCAAATTCGGCTGGTCTCAATTCTGTTGCCCAATGGCAAGCGTGGAGCACTAATTTAGATTGGCCACAAGATGGCTCAACTGAATTTAAAGCGATCCCACCGATGATGCGCCGCCGAATGAGCCTACAAAGTAAATTGGCCGTTCAAACTGCATTGACACTCTTAAAAGACAACTCGATTGATTATCTGGTTTTTGCTAGCCGACATGGTGAGTTGCATCGAACCGCCACTTTGATTCAGTCGATATTAGAAGGTGACGATGCCTCACCAATGGCGTTCTCGCAGTCGGTACATAATACCGCAGCTGGTCTAACCACCATTGCCGCCAAAGCACCGATTCCACTGACTTCAATAGCCGCAGGGCAAGATACTTTCCATAACGCTCTGATCGAAGCTTATCTTTACCTTCATCAATATCCGTCGCATCGAGTGTTAGTTATCGATTTCGACCAACCTCTGCCCGAGCTCTACCAAGAGTACGAAACACAGAACTTTGCTGATTATGCGCTGGGCTTAGTGCTCACCGCTGGCAGTGAATACTCTATTACTAGGACAGTAGAAGCCAACCAAGCACCTTCCGTGTTACCACAAGGGCTACAAACGCTCCAACATATCTTATTGGGCGCAAATAAGTGGGCTATTGCTGGCAAGCACCAAACTTGGTCTTGGGTAAATAACACCGAGACAGGTCCACAATCATGAGCAAAATCGACCAATATTGGCGAGTATTCGCGACAGGGCTGTGCTTTACCATCTTTGGTCTAGGTGGCTTAGTATTAAGCTTCTTAATCTTACCGACTATCGCGCTAACCAATCCCAATACCATTAAAAGAGAGCTTAAAGCACAGCGATTAATCCGTTTCTCATTCAATGCGTTTTGCCAGATCATGAAGTTCACCGGAGCAATCGATTACCGAATTGATGGTGCAGAACTACTGCGTAACGACCGTAACTGCATTATCGTCGCCAACCACCCAAGTTTGATTGACTATGTGCTGATCGCCTCTAAACTTCCTCAATGTGATTGCCTCGTCAAAGCGGCCATTTGGGAAAACCCTTTTATGAAAAGGATTGTCAAAGCGGCAGGTTATATACCGAACCAAGCCCCTGACGATCTTTTAGAGCGCTGTGAAGAACGCTTCTCACGTGGCAATGTCATGCTGATTTTTCCCGAAGGAACTCGCACAACGCCAGGAATTGAACCATCCTTACAGCGTGGGGCGGCACAAATCGCGACTCGAACACAAACCGATTTACGCGTGATTCATATTACGGTTTCTCCGACATTCTTAACGAAAGAGAAAAAATGGTATCAAGTTCCTGCGTCGAAGCCCTTTTTTCATGTCGCGGTGAAAGGTAAAATAGAAGTCGAACCATTTATTGAAGGCTCAAATAATTTAACTTCGGCAGCAAGGCGCCTTAATCATCATCTTGCACAAACAATTTTCCCTTCCGAAGAAAACATTTAGCGTATCAATAACATAACAGGCGATATCGGCATTTCGAAAATACCTCATATAATGTAGAATCGCCCCCTTAAAGCAGCATTCAGATAAAGCATTAAGTAGGCCAAAGTGGAAACATTACACAACGAACTGAAACAACTGATCATCGACGCATTGAACCTTGAAGACATGAGCATTGATGAGATTGAAACGGAAGCTCCACTATTTGGTGATGGACTTGGACTAGACTCTATCGATGCCCTTGAGCTTGGCCTTGCTATCAAGAAAAAGTACAACATTGTTATCGATGCAGATGATTCAAACACTCGACAGCACTTTGCGTCAGTTGAAAATCTAGCGAACTACATCTCTTCTCAAACGAATAACTAGACAGATCTTTATGACACAAGCTAACCAACAAGAAGTATACAACCAGGTTAAAGATGCGCTTATTGAGCTGTTCGAGCTTGACGCTGAAGATATCACCCCTGAAGCTCATCTCTATCTTGATCTAGACCTAGACAGCATTGATGCCGTTGATTTGGTCGTTCACCTACAGAACGTCACAGGTAAGAAGATAAAACCTGAAGAGTTCAAAGCAGTGCGCACCGTTAATGACGTTGTCGAATCTGTGGTTGAACTATTGAAGGACGCCTAATGCGTCCTCTGCTGACTTTACTGTCGGCAATTATACTTTTCACTTATCCAATAGCGGTTTACTTTGGACTCAACAAGTTTGGCTTACAAACCGTTGGTATTGCCTTAGCCGCTATCTTTGCTGTACGCATTTTCACCGGCGGTCAGGCTAAAATCAAAGAGCTAAAACACCTAGCTTGGATCAGTGGAAGTGCCGGTATTGTTCTGCTGGCTTTAGGCTTAGCCTTTAAGCAACACGGCTGGCTAACCTATTATCCCGTTATCGTTAATGTTTGTATGCTGGTTGTATTCGCTTCGAGCCTATGGCAACCACAAACGATTATCGAACGTCTTGCTCGCCTTCAAGAGCCTGAACTTCCGCAAAGTGGCGTTGATTACACACGAAAAGTCACCAAAGTGTGGTGCTTGTTCTTTGTTATCAATGGCTCTATTGCCCTTTACACCTGCTTCCAACCGCTAGAAGTATGGACCCTATACAATGGCTTACTCAGCTATCTGTTTGCAGGGTTACTCTTTGCAGGAGAGTGGGTAGTAAGACAGCGCATTCGTCAGAGTTAAATTGTTATGACCCAAACCGTATCTTACACCTCGTTGTCTGAGCTTCTTAGCCAGGACAGAGCCCCTGAATCTATTGTCTGCTTTGACGACAATAGCGAGATTACGTGGCAAACATTTAACGACGACTTATCTCAACTCGTACAATTTTTGTCTTTATCCCCTTTTCAACGAATCGCGATTTGTACCCAAGACAGCTACCTATTTGCGGTGGCCTTTTTGGCATGTACAGCAGCCAACAAACACATCATCTTACCGGGCAACTACCAGCCATGTGCGCTTGCTGAGTTAAGTAAGCAGTTTGATTGCCTGCTAGTTGATAACTCGATTGGCGAAGTTGAGGTGAATGACGTTCGTAATATCCAAACCTTATTGGATTCAAACACTGAAGCACAAAAACCTCTAACCGAGAATCTTACGACCATTGATTTGGCAACAGTCCCATTAACTCTGTTCACTTCAGGTTCAAGTGGCACGCCAAAAGCGATAGATAAAACGTTAGAGCACCTCGATATTGAGACCGCTCAGTTACACAAGAACTGGGGTGAGTTACTCAAGGGAAACCAAATCCAAAGCACAGTTTCTCATCAACATATCTATGGTTTGCTGTTTAGAATCTTATGGCCACTATGCTCTGGTGTTCCATTTGCTCGACACAACCTTGAATACCCAGAACAGATCTTATCTCACGCAAATCAAAACTGTGTACTGATCAGCAGCCCAGCGCTACTTAAACGATTAAAGCATGAGACCAACAAGGTACAACTTGCAGGAATCTTCTCTTCGGGTGGTCCATTGCCTACCGAGTCGGCTCACCAGTCACGAGATCTGCTTGGTCATTTACCGATTGAAGTCTTTGGTAGCACAGAAACCGGTGGCATCGCATTTCGTCAGCAAGAGAGCGCTCAAACGCCTTGGCAGCTTTTTGCCTGTATTGAGGCTAGTCTCAACAGTGAGAGTTGCATTAAGTTATTGTCGCCGTACATCGATAAGAATAACTGGTATCAAACCTCTGATGAGTGCGAGATGGTCTCGGAGAATCAATTCATATTGAAGGGCCGAACGGACCGAGTGATCAAGATAGAAGAAAAGCGAGTATCACTGGTTGAAGTGGAAAAGCGACTGGAGCAACTGCCTTGGATAAGTGAGTGCGTGGTTATTCCATTTGAGGAGCCTGAGCGATTAATATTAGCCTCTGTTTTGGTATTATCAGATGAAGGCCAAGCCGCTCTATCGACCATGAGCAAAGGTAAATTCTGGTTGATGCTGCGTACAGAACTCAGAAAGTGGTTAGAGCCAATCGCAATCCCGAGAAAATACCGTGTTGTCGATGAGATCCCCCTCAACAGCCAAGGTAAGCGATTAACATCTCACATAGAACAGCTAATAAAATCATAGAAACCGCTGATCGTATTTTACACTGAGATTATCTTTTTATATTTTTGTCAAAGAACCAATATTTGCCCAAGGATTCTAAGCACGCCCTATGGATAAAAGAAAACCAAACATCATTGCTGTAGACACGGTAGAAAATGAATCGACCCTGACACTTCATGTTAGCGGAGATATCACCGACTTTAATGGGCACTTCAAGAGCTTCCCTATTCTACCTGGCGTCACGCAAATTGATTGGGCACTTCACTACGCAGTCCAAGAGTTAGGCGTTCCTGGTTTCTTTAAAGGAATGGAAGTCATTAAGTTCCAAGAGCCTATCCTGCCTGACGCTACAATCCAGCTATCACTCAAATGGGATGCTGACAAAGACAAGCTGAGCTTTAGTTACACATCAAACAACGGTGAACAGACCCACTCTTCAGGCAAAATGAAGCTGGGAGAAAAAAGTGAATAGCGCTCCCGTCGAGGCTACTTCTCAACACCACACAAAAGAAAGCAGCTACAAGGCTTGCTTCCTTATCCCGTGCTTTAACCATGGCGCAACCATGCCGGCTGTGGTGTCGTCACTTCATCATTTTGAGTTACCGATCATCATCGTTGACGATGGCAGTGAACTCACAACAAAACAGTTTCTGTCTCCCCTAGCAGAGAATTCAAACGTAACCTTGGTGACGCTTGAACAGAACCAAGGTAAAGGCGGCGCAGTAAAAGCCGGAATCAAAAAAGCGCAGCAACTAGGCTTTAGCCACGCTATTCAGATAGATGCTGATGGGCAACACGACCTGGAAGCCTTGCCAACATTGATTGAGGCCTCACAAGCTAAGCCACAACGTCTGATATCAGGCCAGCCTATCTACGACGACAGCGTACCCAAAGCAAGGCTCTATGGGCGCTACGCGACACATATCTGGGTATGGATAGAAACCCTTTCTTTATCAATTAAAGACAGCATGTGTGGCTTTAGAGCGTATCCTATCAACCAAACTCAAACTGTGTTGAATAAGTACGATGTTGGTTCGAGAATGGACTTCGATATCGAGATTTTGGTTCGCCTGTATTGGGAAGGTTGCGACATAGACTTCGTTGAAACGCGCGTTATCTATCCTGAGAACGGCATCTCTCATTTCGATGCGTTGTGGGATAACGTCAAAATCAGTTGGATGCATACACGTCTATTCTTCAGCATGCTGCCAAGAGCACCAAAACTGATTGCTCGCCATTTCAAATCCGATTCAGCTGATAATAACCCAAATTTATCGACTGATTCAGAGCCGCAAGCTTCTGAACAACCACACTGGTCCCGCACTCAAGAACGCGGCACAGTATTAGGCATTAAGCTGTTATTAGCCATTTATACCTTGTTAGGTCGCGGTGTGTTCAACCTCATTCTGCGTGGTGTGATGCGTTACTACCACTTGACGGGCCAGCGTGCGCGAAACGCTTCCGAACAATATCTATTCCAATTAAAAGCCTATGCGGAACAGCAAAATATTGAGCTCCCCGGAGAACTAACCAGTTACAACCATCTGCTTTCATTTGGCCATACGATGCTCGACAAGCTCGCGGCATGGAAAGGTGATTTCTCGGCAGATAACCTGACTATTCATGGCCAAGACCAGTTCGAGAGCATGGTGGCAAATAAGCAAGGTGTGCTAATCCTTGGATCTCACCTTGGCAATATTGAGCTGTGCCGAGCTTTAGGTCGCAGACACTCGAACATCAAAATCAACGCCCTGGTTTTTACAGAACACGCCGAACGTTTTAATTCCGTGATGAAAGCGGTTAACCCGCAGTCTGATTTAAATCTGATTCAGGTGACATCGATGGGGCCTGATACCGCTATCTTGTTACAACAGAAACTAGAGCAAGGCGAATGGATCGTGATTGTTGGCGATCGAACTTCCACCAGCAAAGAGAGCCGCTCAGTATGGGCTGAGTTCTTAGGTAAGGAAGCTCCATTCCCTCAAGGTCCATTTATGTTAGCCTCGGTTCTCAAAGCACCCGTATTTTTGCTGTTTGGGTTACGTGACGACTCACAATCTAAGCCGCATTTTAATGTCTATTTCGAGCATTTTAGCAACAAGATCGAGCTACCAAGAAAGACTCGCGAACAATCTTTACAGCAAGTCGTGCAAAAATACGCAAATCGACTTCAGCACTACACACTGCAAGCACCGCTTCAGTGGTACAACTTTTTTAATTTTTGGACATTGAGCAAGCACCATGACGAAAAAGAATCCAAATAGCATCACCTTTGGTGCCGAGCGCCTCACGATTGAGGATGTTGTCGCTATCTCACAAGGCGCAAAAGCCTCGATGAACACAAGTGAAGCATTCACATCTAAGATCGACCGTGGTGTCGCTTTCTTAGAACGCCTATTGAAAGAAGAAGGTGTGATTTACGGTGTAACGACGGGTTACGGTGACTCATGTACGGTTGCGATTCCGCCAAACCTAGTTGACGAGCTACCACTGCATTTAACACGTTTTCACGGCTGTGGTTTAGGTGAAATATTGTCTCACGAACAAGCTCGTGCAGTATTAGCAACGCGCCTGTGTTCGTTATCACAAGGTGTCTCTGGTGTGACTCACGATCTACTCAACCAGATCGTTACCCTAATCAACCAAGACATCTCACCACGCATTCCTCAAGAAGGATCGGTGGGTGCCAGTGGCGACTTAACGCCGCTATCTTATTTGGCTGCAGCCCTAATCGGCGAGCGCGATGTTATCTACAAAGGCGAAGTTCGCCCAACCAGTGACGTCTACAAAGAGTTAGGAATTAGCCCTATCAAACTTAAGCCAAAAGAAGGCTTGGCGTTGATGAATGGTACGTCTGTAATGACGGCATTAGCTTGTATCGCTTACAAGCGTGCGGAATATCTAGCTCAGCTATCAACTAAGATCACCGCTATGGTATCAGTCGGTATGCACGGCAATGACTTCCATTTCGATGAAGCGCTGTTTGCAGTCAAACCTCATCCTGGTCAACAACAAGTTGCTGCATGGCTGCGTGATGATCTGCAAGCGGATCGCCCGCCAAGTAACAGTGATCGCCTCCAAGATCGTTACTCTCTGCGCTGTGCTCCACATGTTATCGGCGTGGTTCAAGACTCTCTGCCTTGGCTACGCCAAATGATCGAGAACGAGCTAAACAGTGCCAACGACAACCCAATTATCGATGGTGATAATGAGCGCGTACTGCACGGTGGACACTTCTACGGTGGACACATTGCAATGGCGATGGATACGTTAAAAACTGCAGTTGCGAACCTTGCTGATCTGCTTGACCGTCAAATGGCTCAGCTGATGGACTACAAGTTCAACAACGGTTTGCCATTCAACCTAACGGGTGCTGAAGGCGAACGTAAGCCAATCAACCACGGCTTTAAAGCAGTACAGATTGGCGTTTCAGCTTGGACAGCAGAAGCATTGAAACACACCATGCCAGCAAGCGTATTCTCTCGCTCAACTGAGTGTCACAACCAAGATAAAGTGAGTATGGGCACCATCGCAGCTCGTGACTGTTTACGCGTTCTAGAGCTAACCGAACAAGTGGCAGCAGCGTCACTACTGGCGGGGACACAAGCACTCGAACTTCGTAAGCGCCACAATGAGCTTGATGAGCACCACATGAGTGAGAACCTCAAGCACATTCGCGACGAAGTGCTTAAGGAGTTTGAATTTATCGTAGAAGATCGACCACTTGAAGGCGATCTACGCCACTTCATTGCTCGTATTCAAAGTCAGCACTGGTCACTTTACTCATAAAGTAGCCAACCCTTTACGCAATATTGTTGAGAGCGATTTATGTCTGAAATCCTTCACCCATTACAATCTGAGGTGACGCTTATCACCTCATTCCAAGATGCCGACCCAATGGGCGTGATCTATCACGGCAACTACTTCCGATTCTTTGAAGAAGTTAGGCGCATCATGATGGATAAGATTGAGTACAACTACCATGAGATGAAGGATTCTGGCTACATGTGGCCTATCATCGATACCCGCGTGAAATACATTAAGGCGATACCGTTTAATCACAAGATTAAGGTAACGGCGAAACTCACCGAGTGGGAAAATCGCCTGCGCGTCGATTATGAAATTCATGATGCTCTAACCGGTGCTCGAATGACACGTGCTCACACCATGCAGGTTGCCGTCACCATCGAAGAACAAGAGATGTGCTTTGCCTCACCCAAAGTGTTTACTGACAAAGTCGAACACTGGCACCAATTTGGTTGCTTACCTCTAGCAACTGAACATCAAACACAAACCTCTAACCCACAGCAGGTGAACCATGAATCTGTTTAAACGCAGTCGCAAATACATCAATATCGCGCTAATTGGACTTACTGCGATGATGGCAAGCGGCCTTGTAAGCGCCAAAGAAAACTCTGCTGCTGTCAATTCTATTTCAGAGCTGCAGACGGTGCTCAGCGAAAATAGTATTGTGCGTGGTGAGTTCACTCAAACACGTAATATGGAGATGTTCGCCCAGCCTTTAACGTCACAAGGTACATTTCTGTTAGACAAATCAAGTGGCTTACTCTGGACACAAACCACTCCGTTTCCCGTGAACTTAGTGCTCACCGATAACAAACTGAGCCAAAGGTTTGCCGATCAACCCGCAAAAATCATCACCGACAAAGAAAATCCAATGGCGTTTTATTTCAGCCATATCTTCTTGTCAGTGTTTCATGGGGACACGCAAAAACTTCAGGAACAGTTCGCACTCAATTTTGAGCCCGCAACTAACACCAGCTCTGATGAAAATGTACAAGCATGGACACTGACTCTAAAGCCCAAAAATGCACCGATGAATGCGGTGTTTGAGGCTATCACGCTGCAAGGCAACAGCGATATTGAACGTATTGAGTTGAAAGAGATTCGTGGAGATAGAACAGTGATCGAATTCAGTCAGTTAAGCCATCTACCGGAAGTATTATCAGATGCTGAAGCGAAACAATTCCAACTCTAGTCTTGCCCTTGTTTGGCTTGTTGTTGTAATGCTGTTTAGCGGGTTGTTGACCAAACAATTCGCTTTTTCTTCGTCGGTACCGATTGAAAGCAACATTCTAAAGTTACTGCCCGAAAACCAGCAAGACCCAATGGTAGAGCAAGCCTTTCAGCAGATATCCAGCTCGATGAGCGAGCAAGTGGTATTTATCATAAGCGCTCCCGATATCGAACAAACCATGGTTGCGACCGACGCTTTTGAAAAAGCTCTCAACCAAAGAACTTTTTCAAGTCAGCCAACTCTGTTTAAGCAAGTTCAAGGTAAAATCAACGCCAGCACTCAAAGCCAGTGGAGCGATTTCTATTTTCGTCACCGATCTCAACTGCTGACCCAACAACAAAAAGAGACGCTGACACACTCGCCTGATTCGCGAGCTCAATATGTCATTCAGTCTCTGTACAATCCATTCTCAGGCGTCACTGCAGCAGAGTTATCTCTCGACCCATTCTTGTTATTTCGCGACTACATCAGTGCTATTGGCGTCCAATCAAGTAACTTTGTTCTGAAAGAGGGCTATCTCACGGCCCAGTCGAATGAGCAAACTCATATTTTAGTCACGGCTACTCTGGCGGACTCACCTTATAGCTTGGCGATTCAAGAACAACTTCCAGATCTTGATTCAATTGAGCGCGAGGTCGAAAAACAATTTGGCGTCAAGGTGCAGCATACTGGTGTGGTGTTCTACGCCAATTACGGTACCGAAAGCGCGAAATCAGAAATCAGTACCATTGGTTTGGGCTCATTGGCAGGCGTTATTTTATTGGTGTGGCTGACATTTCGTAGTGCGCTACCACTTGCCTTATCTTTACTCTCAATCAGTACAGGATTATTGGTTGCACTGGCAAGCACTGTCGCTATCTTTGGTAAGGTGCATCTATTCAGCTTGGTGTTTGGCGCTAGCTTGATTGGCGTATCCATCGATTACTCTTTTCACTATCTCACTGACCGTTTGGCCGCAGGAAGCCACTGGCAGAGCGATAAAGGCCTAAAGCATATTTTCATTGCCATCACTCTAGGTTTAATCACCAGCTTAATCGGATACTTAGGGCTACTGGTTGCGCCATTCCCAGGCTTGCAGCAACTGGCTCTGTTTTCGTCGATTGGACTGATCGCAGCTTACGCCAGTGTGGTGTGTTGGTATCCGGTTTTAGCGGCAAAACCAAGCCAAGAACGACCTCTTCCCTTATCGAAGCTTTGGCATACTTGGTTAAGCCTCTGGAGCAACCAAAAATTTAGAATTGGCTTACCATTAATAGTGACTGTCGTTAGTTTGATATCACTCAGCCAAATTCGCTACGACGACGATATTCGTCAACTTCAAGCGATGCCAGATCAACTCAAACAGCAAGAGCAAGCCATTACTGATATCTCAGGATTAGGCAGCGGTCAAAATATGCTGCTGGTGACCGCCAAGAGCGACCAAAAACTGCTAAAAAAACTGGCTGAGATCACCACGAGCTTAGATTCTTTGGTCGATAGCCAAGGTATCTCCGGATATCGCAGCATCAACCAACAATTGTTAAGCAAACAAGAACAACATGATAACTATCAATTGGTTGAACAACTCTACAGCCAGCAAAGCCATATCTTACAGAACACGCTTGGTTGGCCTACGTTTCCAGAACTACCAAAATTCGAAGCAATCACGGTATCTGGATTTTTAGAATCACCAGTGTCAGAACCTGTTCGACCACTTTGGTTAAAGCCGATAGACGGGCAAGCAGCGTCGGTCATTTTGATAAAAGACGTTACTGATGCTGAGCTGTTCTCACAGTGGTTGGAGTCAGATTTTTCTCAGAAGCAAGGTGTGAAACACCTCAATAAAGCGGATGAAATCTCCTCTCTTTTTGCTGAGTACCGCGTCAAGATTACCGAGCTGTTATTGATAGCATTGGCAGCTATTGGCATGCTGTTAGGCTGGCGCTATGGTGTGAAGCAAAGCCTGTTAATGCTGTTGCCTTCATTGATTGCAGGCGTAGCAGGTTTGGCGGTCACGGGCATTTTAGGCTCGACACTGAATCTGTTTAACCTGCTTGGACTGATTCTAATTTTAGGGATTGGTATCGATTATACCCTGTTCTTTGCTGAGCAAAAGAAATCACTAAGCACCTTATTGGCGATTACTTTGTCAGGCCTCACGACGTTACTCTCGTTTGGCTTATTATCGTTGAGTCAAACTCATGCCATTCATAGCTTCGGTGTTACCGTCCTAACTGGTATTTTCGTCGCGTGGTTGCTTTCTCCACTCGCGATCAACAGTAGTAAAAACGTAGAAGGACCAATTACTCGAGAGGCTTTTAGATGATCCAGACATTAAAGGTAACCTTCGCCATACTAGTGGGCATTCTAATGAGTGCCTGCTCGATGGTTTCTCAGCAGCCAAGTGGTGCGAGCGTGTCTATCGATCAAGACACCGATCTAGCACTACCACTGCCAGCTGAACTGGGATACTCATTAACAGCCAGTCAGTTGATTAGCGCTACGTGGGAAAATGATACACAGCAGCTTCCGGTTCAAGTCGAAGTCACACCAGGTAAAGTGGTTTTGGCGGGGTTCTCCTCTTGGGGTACTCGCATTCTATCGCTGCAATACCAGAATCAAGTAATTGATACGCAGGTTTTGTCTGGGCTTGGTGCAACTTTGCCACAACCTGAACAGGTGCTATTTAATTTAATGCTTACCTTATGGCCGGCTGAAGCATGGGCTCAGCCTTTACAAAGCATAGGTTGGCACCTAGTCGATACCGACAAAACAAGAACCGTATTTGATGAAAACCAACAGGCAATCATTCAAATTGATTACCAAACAGATCCTGGTACACACAAAACGGCAGGCGACATTGTTTTCAAACATTTGACCCTGGGCTACAACATCACCGTACAAACGTTGAACTCAACGATTGTCGACAATCCAAGTAAGAGTTGAACACTATGCCTATTTACATCCAAGACTGTGGTTTCCACTCAGCGCTAGGCTCAGAGATTGCCGATATTCATGGCTGTCTAAAAGACGAGCGTGAATCAAATATGGTCGAAGTGCACAATATGCTGAACGATGGTAAACACACTGTCGTTGGTCAGATCGCGGGTGAACTACCACCGATTCCTTCAGATCTTACGCAATACGCCACTCGCAACAATCAACTGGCGCTGTCGGCTCTTCACCAAATTGAAGATTCTATCGAGCAAGCCAAATCTCAGTTTGGCGCAGATAGAATTGCTGTTGTTATTGGCACCAGCACATCTGGGATCTCCGATGGTGAAGCAGTCTTCAAACAAAAATTGGCAAACGGCGAGTTTCCAGCAGATTACCATTACTCAAAACAAGAGCTTGGTGATACCTCAGAGTTCGTTAGCCAGTATTGCGCATTAACGGGGCCAAACTACGTCATATCTACGGCTTGCTCATCCAGTGGTCGTGTGTTTCTCACTGCACAACGTTTGCTAGATTCAGGCATGGCTGATGCTGTATTAGTCGGTGGTGTGGACACCTTATGTAAGCTGACACTCAACGGTTTTCATGGCCTAGAAGCACTCTCAACAACACATTGTAAGCCGTTTAGCGCCTCTCGTGATGGTATCAATATCGGCGAAGCGGCGGCATTTATGTTGCTCAGCAGAACAAAACTAGCCAGTGTTAATGCAGCACAAGACACGTCAAACATTGCCTTATTGGGCTGTGGTGACAGCTCTGATGCACACCACATTTCAGCGCCTCACCCTGAAGGCAATGGTGCTGAACAAGCAATGAAAAAAGCGTTACATTCTGCACAGTTAAACGCAGAAGACATTGGTTATATCAATGCACATGGTACAGCAACGCCACTCAATGACTCGATGGAAAGTAAAGCCATTCATCGTATTTTTGCAAACAAGGTTCCCGTCAGTTCTACCAAACCGCTGACCGGGCATACTCTAGGCGCAGCAAGTGCGATTGAGGCTGCAATTGCGTGGCATATTTTGAAATATGACTTACCGCTTCCCTTACAAAAATGTCAGGATAAAGCTGAAGATATTGAGATTGATTTGGTAAACTGTTCACAGAAACTTAAAGCAAAGAACATCTTAAGCAACTCGTTTGCTTTTGGTGGCAACAACATTAGCCTGATTTTTGGTGTAGTAAATGACTGATATCCCTTCTGTAGACCAACTTCTCCCTCACGATGATCCGATGATATTAATCGATCGTGCTATCAGCGTAGAGGCGTTGTCGATCCACTGTCAGGTCGATATTGGTGACCATAATCTGTTCTTTGACGCCGAATCTCAAACGGTACCAGCATATGTTGGAATCGAGTTTATGGCGCAGTCTGTAGCGGCATGGTCTGGATATCACGCACTTAAAAACGGCACCACGCCCCCAATCGGATTCTTACTCGGCTCTCGTCGCTATAAATCACTGTGTGATGAGTTTACTCAAGGTCAGACCCTTGATATCTACGCCGAACAGATGATGGAAGACAGCGGTATGGCTGTGTTTACCGCAAGAGTCGAAGACCGAGGTGAGTTAGTGGCTCAATGCCAACTCAACGTCTACGTGCCGACCGAACAAAAATTACAAGAAATGAAAACTAGGAGCCCATCATGAGCCGTCAGGTTTTAGTCACTGGTGCCAGTAAAGGTATTGGTAAAGCGATCGCTATTCAACTCGCGAAAGACGGGTTTGAAATCGCCGTTCATTACATGGGTGACAAGCAAGGTGCTGAAGAGACGCTAAAGTCGATCACCGAACTGGGTGGCGCTGGACGTCTTATTCAATTTGATATCAGCAAACGAAGCGAGTGTCGCGAAAAGCTTGAGTCTGATATCGCTGAACATGGTGCTTACTATGGTGTAGTGAACAACGCGGGCATTACTCGTGACACTGCATTCCCCGCGATGACGGAAGAAGAGTGGGATGGTGTGATCCATACCAACCTAGATAGCTTCTACAACGTACTTCACCCTTGTGTAATGCCTATGGTTCAAAAGCGTAAAGGTGGCCGTATCGTCACTCTAGCGTCGGTATCCGGCATTATGGGTAACCGTGGTCAAACTAACTATGCTGCAGCAAAAGCGGGGGTGATTGGCGCAACTAAGTCTCTTGCTCTAGAACTCGCAAAACGCAAGATCACGGTAAACTGTGTCGCTCCTGGCTTAATTGACACAGGTATGGTTGACGAGCACGTGAAAGATCATGCACTTCCTCAAGTACCACTGCGCCGTATGGGTGAGCCGGAAGAAGTAGCTGGCCTAGTCAGCTACCTAATGTCTGATATTGCAGGCTACGTAACTCGCCAAGTGATTTCAGTAAATGGAGGCTTAGTATGACCCGCCGCGTTGTTGTAACTGGAATGTCTGGTGTTACTGCTTTTGGTAACGACTGGCAACAGATAGAGCCTAAGCTAAAGGCCTGTGAAAATGCGACTCAATATATGCCAAGCTTCGAGCAATATGATGGTCTCAACACAAAACTTGCCGCGCCTATTGATGACTTCCAACTGCCTAAACACTACAAGCGTAAGCAAGTGCGTGGCATGGGCCGTGTATCACGCCTAGCTACCGTTGCGACTGAGAATGCATTGGAGCAAGCCGGCTTAATTGGTCACGATGTATTGACCAATGGCGAAACTGGTATCGCTTACGGCTCTTCAACTGGCAGTACCGATGCGGTTGGTGCTTTCGGAGTAATGCTGAACGAGAAGTCGACACGAGCAATCACAGCAACCACTTACGTTCAAATGATGCCACACACAGCCGCGGTAAACGTAGGTCTGTTCTTTGGTCTGCGTGGCCGCGTGATTCCCACCAGCAGCGCCTGTACTTCAGGAAGCCAAGCCATTGGTTACGCCTATGAAGCGATCAAGCATGGTTACCAAACCGTAATGGTTGCCGGTGGTGGTGAAGAGTTATGCCCAACTGAGTCTGCCGTTTTCGATACCCTTTTCGCTACCAGTTTAAAAAACGACACACCCAAGAAATCCCCTAGCCCATACGACAGCGAGCGTGATGGCTTGGTTATCGGCGAAGGCGCTGGAACCCTGATCCTTGAAGAGTACGAACATGCTGTTGCTCGTGGCGCAAAGATCTACGCAGAAATCATAGGTTTTGCGAGCAACTGTGATGCGGCTCATGTGACTCAACCTCAGATGGAAACCATGCAAATCTGTATGGAGAAAGCATTGAGAGACGCACAACTTCCAGCTGAGAAGATTGGCTATGTTTCTGCGCACGGTACTGCGACTGAAAAAGGTGATATTGCAGAGAGTAACGCGACAGCGAATATCTTTGGTGAAGTACCAATCAGCTCTCTTAAGAGTTACTTTGGCCATACGCTTGGTGCGTGTGGTGCAATTGAAGCGTGGCTCAGCCTAGAGATGATGCATAGCGGTTGGTTCAGCCCAACCCTAAACCTTAAGAATGTCGATGAACAGTGCGGCAAGCTCGATTACATCACGGGCTCAGGTCGCGAATTGGATGTTGAATACTTGATGAGCAACAACTTTGCTTTTGGTGGAATCAACACCTCTATCATCTTCAAGAAAGTCTAAGCTTAGCTACATAAAACGCTAAGTAAATAAAAAGGGCCAGTAACCAAGTTACTGACCCTTTTTTGATTCTATCAATCGCTCAAATTAAGCGTTAGCTTCACGCTCAGCGATGAACTCAAGAGCCATCTTGATACGAGCGATTACGCGCTCTTTACCAACGAGCTCCATCACTGCATCAACAGAAGGAGACTGACCGCCGCCTGTTACTGCTACGCGAAGTGGCATACCGATTTTACCCATGCCGATCTCTAGCTCTTCACATACTGCTGCGATAACACCGTCTTTGATGTTTGCAGTCGTGAAATCTTCAAGCGCTTCAACCTTAGCAAGCGCAAGCTCTAGTGGGCCTTTAGCAACACCACGTAGGTGCTTCTTCGCTGCGCCAGCTTCAAACTCAGAGAAATCTTCGTAGAAGTAACGAGATTGCTCAGCAAGTTCGATAAGCGTGTTACAACGCTCGCCAACTAGCTTGATCACTTCAGTGATAGCTGGACCGTTTGTTGTATCGATCTTCTGTGCGTCTAGGTGCCATTGCAGGTATTTTGCAACGTACTCAGGCTCGGATGTCTTGATGTAGTGGTTGTTCAACCAAAGTAGCTTATCAGTGTTGAATGCAGAAGCAGACTTGCTGATAGCGTTCAGGCTGAAGAATTCAATCATCTCTTCTTGAGAGAAGATCTCTTGGTCACCGTGAGACCAGCCTAAACGAACTAGATAGTTGTTTAATGCATTTGGTAGGTAACCTTCATCGCGGTATTGCATTACAGAAACAGCACCGTGACGCTTAGAAAGTTTCGCACCGTCATCACCAAGAATCATTGCACAGTGAGCGAACGTTGGAACTGGCGCGCCTAGTGCTTCATAGATGTTGATTTGACGAGGTGTGTTGTTGATGTGGTCTTCACCACGAACAACGTGTGTGATACCCATGTCCCAGTCATCCACTACTACTACGAAGTTGTAAGTTGGTGCACCGTCTGTACGACGAATGATCAGGTCATCAAGTTGGCTGTTTGCGATTTCAATGCGACCACGGATTTGGTCATCAAATACTACGCTGCCTTCTTTAGGGTTACGGAAACGGATAACGCACGCATCGCCTTCTTTTGCTGCTTCGTTTGCTGCAACAATTTTAGGGTGGTTAGCATCGTAGCGAGCCATTTCTTTGTTTTCTTCTTGCTCTGCACGAATTTCATCAAGCAGCTCTTTAGACGCGTAGCATTTGAATGCTTTGTCTTCAGCAAGTAGCTTATCAACCATTTCGTTGTAACGGTCAAAACGCTTAGATTGGTAGTAAGGACCTTCGTCCCATTCCATACCCATCCATTGCATGCCTTCTAGAATTGCATCAACCGCTTCTTGAGAGTTACGCTCAAGGTCTGTGTCTTCGATACGTAGAACGAATTCACCGCCTTGGTTTTTAGCGAATAGCCAAGAGTAAAGTGCAGTACGTGCACCACCAACGTGAAGATAGCCAGTTGGGCTAGGAGCAAAACGAGTTTTAACCGTCATTTAAATACCTTGATTATGTAGGTGATTCTTTTAGTGCTCGCCATTACAAGGCCTGCAATAGTCAAACATCACTAAATTTTGGGCGCTATTTTATCACCACCGCTTAAATCTACAATCAGTAGTGAATGATTAATGCGCTGTTGTTGTACGAAAGCCGTTATTGAAAGGCCAATTACGCCCTTAAAGTCGTAAATAGATAGTCTTAGCAAGTAGATTATAGCCGCACATTCTTAATTTCCCTCTTCCATTCCAAACTGAAACCACCAGCTAGCACTCCACCAAGATCAAATTCTTGAATTTATGTTTGACCTTACCCTTACGGGAAGGTTTATGTTAGGCGTAGATGAGAATTGGAGTATCGATATGAACTACTACACAACGGCGCTCAACGGCCTAAATTGCATGGGTTGCGCGAAGAAAGTTCGCACACTGTTTAGCGATCTCGACAGCACGATGATTAATGACATATCGCCGACCTACATCGATATTTCGACTCCATTTAGTTACATTCAGCTCAACGAACAGTTAGCAACGCTTGGCTATTCTATGGGTAATCAGCTGCACCTTTCGCTATCCGGTCTGAGTTGCGGCAAGTGTGTGAGCAAACTGACTAAAGCGCTTGAACAAACTGAGCAAGCCTTAAACCTAGAAGTCAGCAAACAGGAATTATCACTGGTTACTCTGCTTTCTGAGTCTGAGGTGATTAAGCTGGTCGAAAGCCTGGGTTACCACGCAGCTCCCTACTCAGAAACGAATGACCTTTCATCGAGTTCAGATTTAGAAGACGAACAAGCAGATAAAAAGAGTGAAGATAAAACCGCAGCTAGCCAATATACCTATCACCTTGTTCTTGAGGGGATGACTTGTGCGAGTTGTGTTTCTTCGGTAGAGAAAGCACTGAAAAAGAATGAGTTCGTCGACCAAGCTCAGATCAATCTCGCAGAACAGACAGCCTTAGTTTTCACCTCTAAAACACGAGACGTCATCGAAAGCGCGCTAATAGAATCCGTAAAAACCGCAGGTTATGGTGCAGAGTTCGTTGATGACGCGGCGACTCAACAACAAAAACAGCAAGAACAACAACTTCGTACCCAAAAAGCTTTCCTAAAAAATTCGGTAAGCGCGCTGCTTATCGGTGCTCCGCTGATGGCGTGGGGTCTGTTTGGTGGCAGCATGACTATTGCTACATTTAACGACCAATTGGCTTGGGGCTTAATCGGTGTCGTCTGTTTGGTACTGCTAGCCACTTCAGGTCGTAGCTTCTTCACCAATGCTTGGCAATCACTGATGCACAAGCGCGCGACCATGGATACGTTAGTTGCTTTGGGTACAGGCGCAGCATGGTTCTACTCCATGCTAGTTGTGTTGATTCCGTCATGGTTCCCTGAGGCCTCTCGCCATGTCTACTTTGAGGCGAGTGCGATGATCGTTGGTCTAATTTCTTTGGGCCACTACATTGAAGCCAAAGCCAAAGCTCGCACCACAAAATCACTACAAGCTTTGATTAACCTACAACCTCAAAAAGCGGTGGTGATTGTCGATGGCAAAGAACAAACTATTGCTGTAGAAGCTATCCAAGTAGGCATGCAAGTACGCGTCAAACCGGGTGAGAAAGTGCCAGTTGATGGTGTTGTGGTATCGGGTGAGTCTTACATCGATGAATCCATGTTGACCGGTGAACCACTTCCCAACGTTAAATCGATGAGTGATGGCGTTTCAGCGGGCACTATCAATGGTGATGGCAGCTTAGTTATTGAAGCGACAGGAATTGGCTCAAGCACTATGTTGGCACGCATCATTCAAATGGTTCGCCAAGCGCAAAGCAGTAAACCAGCAATCGCCAAGCTTGCCGACTCTATCTCAGCCGTTTTTGTTCCGGTTGTGGTCGCAATCGCAGTTGCTGCCGCCTTAGTTTGGTTTTTTGTTGGCCCACAACCAAGCGCCAGTTACATGTTAGTGGTATCAACCACAGTGCTGATCATCGCTTGTCCATGTGCCTTAGGCCTTGCGACACCACTTTCAATTACTGTCGGCGTTGGCAAAGCCGCTGAGTTTGGCGTTCTGATCAAAGATGCCGATGTGTTGCAATCTGCAAGCAAAATTGATGCTGTCGTGTTTGATAAAACAGGCACCCTAACCCAAGGTAAGCCAACCGTTCAGCAAGCCTTTTATGGCGATTTATCAGAACAAGAATTACTGGCTTGTGCTTATTCAGTAGAAGTAGGATCTGAGCACCCACTTGCCAAAGCCGTTTGCCAATATGCAGAGAGCTTGGAAGTTTCAGTACTCCCACACAGCGAATTTGAAAACCAACGAGGGCTTGGGGTTCAAGCAACAATTAACGGCAAGAAAGTGCAAGTTGGCTCGCTTAAGTACCTCACCCAATTAGGTATCAATACAGAGGTTGGCGCGGATTTCATCGAGCTTTGCCGCTCGCAAGCGTGGACGCCTATTTTCATTGCGATTGACCAAAAACTGGAAGGCATATTGGGCATTTCAGACGCGTTAAAAATAGATAGCAAACAGGCGATAGCTCAACTAAAATCCGCCGGAATTCACACTGTGCTATTAACGGGCGACAACGACTCTGTAGCTCAAGCGATAGGTAAAAACGTCGGTATCGACGAAGTGATTTCAGAAGTGCTTCCAGAGCAGAAAGCTCAACACATTGTTCAGCTGCAACAGCAATATAAGAGTGTTGCCATGGTCGGAGACGGTATTAACGACGCGCCTGCACTTGCTCAAGCAGATATAGGCATAGCAATGGGCAGTGGCAGTGATGTCGCGATTGAAAGTGCGCAAATGACGCTACTCAACTCGTCGCCACTGTCTGTCAGTAACGCGATTGAGCTTTCCCAAGCGACCGTGAGAAACATGAAGCAAAACCTGTTTGGTGCCTTTATCTATAATTCACTTGGTATTCCAATTGCGGCTGGTGTGCTCTACCCATTCTTTGGATTTTTACTTAGCCCTGTCGTTGCAGGCGCTGCGATGGCGATGTCATCAATCACCGTAGTCAGCAATGCCAACAGATTAAGACTGTTCAAACCCACTCATTCTAATATCAACAAAAACCATATTCATGAGGTTAACCATGATTCGTAAAATTATGACTCTTACTGCACTCGCTGCAATCTCAGGACAAGCTTTAGCTACTGATGTTCTAAACCACAAATCTCCATACTGCGGCTGCTGCACAGAATGGACTGAACATATGCGAGATGCTGGGTTCGATGTTACTGAGAAGCTCCACGATGATATGAACCCAATCAAGCAAAAACTAGGGATAACACAAGAGCTAGCCTCTTGCCACACTGCAGAGATCGACGGATACGTATTTGAAGGACACATTCCAGCAGATGACATTAAAGCCTTTCTAGAAAACCCACCACGTAATGCGATTGGTTTAGCGGTTCCGGGTATGCCAATGGGTTCGCCAGGCATGGAATATGGCGATAAGAAAGACGAGTATTCTGTGTATGCGTTTAATGAAAAAGGTCAGGTGTTTGAATACCGTCACTACAACGGGAAATAGAACCTAAACAGACCAACACACAGCAATAAAAAGAAGTCATAAAAATAGAGCCTAGCATTCAGTAATCCCAAGACTGTGGTTTACTTGCTAGGCTCTTTGCTTTTGGACAGTAAAGCAAATCTTGTCGCGGCACCAACCGGGCTGTTAGTACCGCTATGTTCCCCTCGCTAATTAGCTAGCAAGCTATTTAGCAAAAAGCTATTTAGCGAAGAAGCTCACTCGGCTAATAATCTAATAGACTAAGCAACCAAGCGAATCAGCTTAGAAGCCGTAAGAAGCACCGAATACGAATGCGTTGTTCTGCTTAGAATCGCCGTTTGCGAAATCTACACCGTTAGCTTGGCTACGGAACTCAAAGTAAGGTTGAACGCCTTGACGAGTCCATGTTGCACGTAACTCGTGGTCCATCGCTTCAGCATCAATCATGTATACGTTGTTGTAGCTAAGCGCTAGGTCAGCATTCACTGTGTAAGCAATGCGGTTATCCATGCGGTAGTCTGTGTCAGCATTAGCTGAAGTATCATCGATGTGTGCACGAGTACGGTTACTAATAGAGATGCCGTTGTCGAAGTTGTAACCGATCTTAACTAGTGGACGGAACTGAATGCTTTCGCCTGCAGAGAATAGGTGTTGGTAACCCGCAGCAACCCATAGGTTGTCAGTGATGTTGAAAGATTGCTCACCACCTACAGTGATGCCTGGAGTAGTATTACCTGCACCGCCATTTTCAGATTCAAGTTTGCCCAGTTGGATACCATCAAACTCAGAATAAACCGTGAAGCCGCCTAGAGAGTTGTCAAACGTGTGACCAGCTTCTAGCGTAGAAGTCATGTCAGAACCGTGGATACGGCCATCGTCATGAATTTGGATGTTACCCGTTACGTAAGAAGAACCAGCAAAAGCACTAGAAGCGAAAGCAAGAGAAAGAGCACTTAGAGCGATAATTTTTTTCATAGTAAACTGCCTTAGTTTAATTTTTCAGCGGCACATCTTCGGTACATCATTCACCTTCACCGCTTGAGTAGTTGGTAGCCTCCCTGGCATGAAATCTATGTTGCTCGAATTAATTCGCGTTTAAAAATAAAAGGGACAGCAGAGTGATCCCTCTCACTATCAAAAAAAGACAAGTTATTTAAAACTTTAAAATCAACAACTTAAAAACATAAAAATTGATAAAAAACTTAAGATGGAAAAATATACAGATCGGGATCACGTTATTTCACGAAGAAAAATTAGATCTAGATAGTTGAATCACATCTGATTTAGAGTTTTTTACAGGGAGCTTATTTTTTGAAGAGAATAATGAGAAGCGCGTCACTTTTGGGATTAAAGTCACCTTATGTGCATTGTTGATGATATTACCAAAGGCGATTTCTATATGTTTCAGTTTTGGATATGCACCTAATTCGCAGTAAACAAAAAGAGCTCCCGTTTTATCTTGAATAAGATAAAGGTCAGGAGCTCTTCTACTAATAGTGCTTATCGATTATTTAACTGAGGTCACTCGACTTACTTTCTCACCACTTTCTGAAATAGAGCGGATGTAAGTCTCACCAGAAACTGATGGACGTTGTTGCTCATCGTATGTTAGCCAGTTTTCGCCATCAGCAGAGTATTGCAGCTCTACACCTGGGAATTGAACGTTCATCGCTAGCTTACCGTCAACAACCTTCGCACCTGGAACTGGTAGTCGGTAATCAATACCCGCTTTTTCTAGCTTAGCTAGCTCACGTTGACCAAGAATATTCGCGAAGCGATTAAAGTCGCTGTTCAACGCTTGCTTATTCACTAAGTTAGTTTCTTGAGAGTATTCAACACCAACCTTGTAGTCGTTTTCCCAATCTGCTCGGTGCCATGCGCGCTCTGCTGCTGCCAATACGCGAGGGAACACCATGTATTCATATTGCTCGTCAGTACGTACTGTTTCTGACCAAAGTTGAGCTGACAGACCGTAGAAAGGTTTCGCTTCAACCTCACCTTTACCAGTAAAACCATTGCCATCACGGTCTAATGATGTTTCTGCGTTTTGTGGCATGTTTTCTGGTGCGAAGCCAAACATCTTACGAGTATCGGTTGCACGTGTTGCCCAGTAGTAACCACGCTCAGCTGCATCAACTTCGTATGGCATATCCATGTATACGTAGTCTGGGTTAGAGACAATCACGTCATACCCTTTTGCTGACCAATCGTATACTGATGAAGTTCCGCCCCAGTAAAGAACGTCCCAGAAGTTCACGCGTGTACTTTCGGTCGCAAATGCTTCCTCGCCTTCGCTGTATTTCAGACCATCTTGCCATGCTTGGAAGTGGGGAATACCCTTCTCAGCAACAATCTTAGAAACCTGTTCTGCGAAGTGGCTTGGTAGATGACCGAAATCGCTTACAGTACCATCAGCGATCAATGACTGACATTGTGGTGATTGTTGGAACGGCTTATCTTGCTTAGACAAATCGATGTTGCCTTTCCAAGCCACTTTATCTTCTGCATTAATATCTTGTAAGCCTGCGCCTAACTTGATGTTTTTCGCTTCATCGCCGCCGAAGTGCCAAGTCGTTAGCGGTACGCCCGCTTCTTGGTGCATTGCCGCCACTTCAGAGATTACTTTATCGACGAAGTGAGTTGATGACTCCATACATGGGTTAATGAAGCTTTGCTTATCGTAGAACTGAACCGTGGTTACATTCGATGTATCTTGCGGATCCATCAAGCGGTATTCGTTCGCTTCTGCTTCTTTGCCTTCCGCCATGAGACGAGTGTAACGCGCTTCCATTGATACCACAGCTGAACGAGCGTGTGCTGGCATATCAATTTCAGGGATAACTTCGATGCTGCGCGCTTTAGCGTAGCTTAGGATCTCGACGTAATCCGCTTTACTAAAGAAACCAGAGCCAAAGTTGTCTGTTGTTGGACCAGAACCTAGCTGAGGCAGTAAGCAGCTTTGTTCATCCAAATCAAAACAACGATTAGACCCTACATCCGTTAGCTCTGGTAAACCTGGAATTTCTAAACGCCAACCTTCATCATCCGTTAGGTGAAGGTGCAGTTTATTCATCTTGTATGCCGCCATTTGATCTAGCGTTGCTAGGATGGCATCTTTTGAGTGGAAGTTTCGAGCAACGTCCACCATCACACCACGATAATCAAAGCGCGGCGCATCTTTAATTGACAGTTGTGGTAATGATTCAGCGTTCTGACTATCTATTAGGCCAAAAATAGACTGAACTGCGTAGAAAGCACCCGTTTTATCAAACGCTTTAATTGCAATCCCCTCTTCCGAGATGCTTAGTTCATAAGCGCCAGATTTCGCTAAATCACCCGTAAACTGAGTAGGAACAACAGCGACACTCACAGGTAGGTCGCCACTCACATCTACGTTTACCACATCTGCACGTTCTTCAATTGCTGCGAATTGCTCAGCGTCGAATGCGTCTTTAGGTAGGGCAATACCACCAGCAATGCTAACTGAACCTTCACCGGCTTCTACCGACATTGGCGTTGGTAGTAAAGTAGTTGATACATCTTGCGTTGCTAGATCAGCATTCTTTTCAAAACGCGTCACCGCTGTCGCCATTACGTTATTATCATCAGGCGTACGCTTAAGGTTATTACCCTCTAGACCAGTTACGAACGATGCAACATCTTCTGTATTCAATGATGCAATCATCTTAGGTTCTGCGTTTGGCGCCGTCACGAATGCACCTGGCATAAAGTCAGTTTCAAACAGTTGCCAGTATTCACTCGTTAACGGAAGAACCACTTCTTCACCAGCCGCAAAGCCGTCAAATTTTTCAGTAGGTTCTAGCTTGTGAAGATCACCAGTAACGCGAGTGATCTTAAATTGCTCATTATCAACATCTAAAATAAGACGAATACTGTGGAAGTAGATGCTCCAATCTTTAGAGTCAATCGCTTCACCGTCATTGGTTAGCGTCATGTTCACTTTATTACATGACGCCCATTCAGCACCTAGGTCCTGACAAGCCAAGCCTTCATTCGCACCATGATTAGTTAGAATTTCGTACTGAACATCAAGATTATCAGCCAGTGCATTCACTACTTTTTGTTCTGGTGCTTGCGTTACTGCACAACCTGTTAGGCCAGCCAATACCGCTACAGATAGTAAGTTTCTCTTCAACATCGTATTCACCCATAAATTAAAAATTGAGTAAGAAGCAAAATGGAGCGCTTCGAAAGTTAGATAAACTATATGGGCTTATTTTTTACCGTGAATTAAATCGAGCTAATAAAGTGATCGGCTTCAAATCTCAAAAATATTGATAAATTTAATTTAAATAAAATCATCAAGTTACAAGCAACGGCACTTCCGTCATTTTAATTTTGACGTAAAATTTGAGAAATGAATCACAATCTTTTTTACCGATTTCATAAAATCGTGTCATTGGTAGTCAGAAAGGATTTAGAGTTTCAGCGTATTGTTATACTTTTCGTACAAACAACGTGACATTGTTCTCAAAAAAAACCGTTAAAAAACATCGTCAAAATCGATTTTAACGAGTTTAATACTTCCTTAAGGAGCTCCCTTTGCGTCCACTCTGGTACATGGTTTTATTCGTTCTCGCTTTTTCAGCTAGGCAAGCGGTCGCCGAGCCCCTTTATTGGCAAGCACAAAAGGATGATCTGACACTCACTATCTTAGGTTCAGTGCACGTTGGAGACGAGAGTATGTACCCCCTTCCTTCGGCGATCACCGACGCGCTAAAAAACAGTGATGGCTTAATTATCGAAACGGATATCAGAAAGTCTGATGGCGTTGTATATCCCCGCAACAAACTCACGACTGCCGATGTACTCAATACAGAACAGCTGCAATTATTAACCGACATATCAAAATCATTGGGCATGCCGACGCAACAACTGCTTCGCTCACCGCCTTGGGCAACTTCTCTCTCCATACAAATGCAGCAGTTAAAAAACCTTGGTTATGGCTCCGCCAGCGGCGTTGATGCGACGCTAGCGAACAAAGCGACTACCCAAGATGTTCCGGTTATCAGTTTGGAGCCTCTGCAATTCCAAATAGACCTGATGACAAAACAAAAGGACGACGGTAAAGAGTGGTTAGTCAGTAGCCTTGAAGAATTTGACCAAACTGATCGCGTGGTTCATTGCCTGATTGAAAGCTGGAAAGCGGGTGATTTAGCGAAGCTGGAAGCCTTCTCAGAACTGTCAGAGATGTCGCCTGAACTTGAGAAAGCATTCTTAACCGATCGCAACATAGACTGGGCAAACAAACTATCCTCCAATGATTGGAAGCTTAAGACTAAAGGGAACTACATGATAGTAGTTGGTACCTTGCACCTAATTGGAGAAGGTAACCTTATACAGTTATTAGAAAAGAAAGGCTTCAGTGTCATTCAGCAATCACAAAGCCAATCAGCCCAATGTCAATTTGAGACTAGCTAAAAAAGCTAACGATGCTCAACCTCATTTTGTTTTCGTTATAAAAGCATTTCCTTAATAACAGAATCTTTACATTTAATAGCACCATTGCAGTGCTATTATCTTTCGCTCTTTTTACCTATGGCGTTGTTCTAATGAAACCAGTACTTTTTGCTTTCCCTTTAGCCCTCACGATGCTGATGCCCTCAATAGCCTCAGCCAAAGAAACATGCACCATCGAACAGTTTCAGGCGATAGACATACAACCGGATACCAAAGGCGGTGTATTAGATAAAGAAAGCGGACAGTTTTTGATTACAGAGAAACCACCGATGCGCTGCGCCAATATTACGTTCACAACATCTACAACACGAAACCGTATCGCAAGCCAAATGAACAACAATTTTGAAGCAAACTTTTACGACAACCAAACGGGAAGCTCTCACTCGGTGACGTTTGATGAAGATGAAATAAAGGCAGGTTACATTCGAATAGGCCCGAATAAGCCAGCGGAAGCGTATGTTTGTTTTGTTACCTCGGAAACACCGATAAAAGATATTACGTGCGATGTGAATTGATCATTGAGTTGCTTGAAGAAAAAAACAGGGCTAAGGGAAAGGTCCGTTTTCCGCATAGCCCTATTTTACTGCTTACTCGGTTGCTTACAATATGTCGGCGCTCTCTTCGGAATAACGAGCAATAATTGGATTTTGTAGTGCATTAGGATCGCCCGGCGACCACATTCCACGCTTCATGCCTTTTACAATAAGATGTATTACCGCAGCATCAATCGCTGACATCACAGCGATATTAACGGGTTCATTTTGGCTGTAGCCCATTTCAACTTCTAATAGTTCTTTGTAGTCAACAAACCTGAATGCGCCGAATCCTATCTCATGTGATGAAATGGTTTTTGTCGTAGTCACACTCAACAGAACTTGCCCTGTTCTTACATCAACGGCTCTTAAGTTAACTGTCACTTGATCGGTTCTATACTGCCCTGAGCCACCAATGCCAAGATACTTCGCACCAGCCCCACCTGTAACAATATTAGAGTCATAAGCAACAATACCGCCTTCAATAACGATATTCGCAGAGCTCAACGATGTTAAGTCGGCTCCGTGATTGTTCACTACCTTGTCTTTTTTCTGAGCAGCACGAATGATCTTACGTTCCGTCAACAAGTTCTGGAGCCCTTCACGCTCTAGAGGAACAAACCACTGGGAATCTATCAATGCCGTGGTCAGTAAAGACGTTCCACCCTGTGGTACCGCTGTCGAAAAGTTACTGTTTGGCTGAGGTTTATACTGTCCCGTTTGATCTCTAAAATCATAAACCGAAACAAGTATTTTACCGCGAGGCTGAGGTAATGAGATCAGGTCCGTATAAGTCGATCCTCTCGGCATCAACTTTGGCGTTTCAGAAGTCTCTGGAATTTGCATAGAGTAAGTGCACCCTCCCAACACAAAGGTCAAGAAGACGATAATGATCGATTTCATAACACAATCCTTGTGATTAGAGGTCGGGGTTTAATCCAGAGACACTGATTTCTGTCGATTCCCCAGTCTCTTTATCGACGATTTGAACCAACAAAGTCCCGGAATCATCCACAATATTCAGGAAAAAATCATCAGTTTCCAACTGCCCCGTGTTTCCATTACCCACGTCAGCAAGCAATTGGCTAATTAAACGGGACTCTAAACTAGACGCTAAACGATCTAAGGCTGATTCTTGCTCATCAAAGATATCCCTTGCACTTGGGTCTTCATAATCATTGATAGCATTAGCGTGATTAAAAAGGTGAGAACTGTTTAAAGCGTTTCCGCCAAAACTTGGATTTACGGGCGTATAAACTAATTCGCTTGAGTAAACCGAAGGCGAAACTATCAGCGCAATGAGCGCGGCCTTTCTGAAAAATATCGACATCCTTGGCTCCTTAAAATTCATCATGGTCTAGATCGTAAGTGTCCTGAAAGATCCGTTCCGCTTGCCATCGGATGATGTAATTCCCAACCACTCGTGTTGCATCGGCAGCGCGTTCTTTCGCTTGTCTACGACCAGGGGACAACGCCGTACGGAAGATCGGTTTTCTAGAGTGTTGAACCTCTATGATGCTTCCTGATAACGCCGTTGGCCTTTCTTTTACCGTCAAATTTTCCTTAAGGTCGGGATAACTATCATTGAGCGATTGCGAGAAGAAAAAATAGAAATCCTCTCCCAACCGCGTAATGGTTCTGTCCACAATGATTCCATCGACTTCACTGAAGTCATTGAATTTTTCCTTAAGATTATTTGTCGAGTCCTCAAGTTTTTGTCCATTTTCTAAAGGAGCAGCATTTTCAAGACCATGACTCTTTTCTTCTGCATGAAGAGCAAAGGAAAGCAGAGTTATTGTAAGCAGCTTGATTTTCATATGTGCTCCCATTCAAAGTCTATTTACAAAATGAGAATGTGATTCGTTGAAACTGAATAAAGCGTAATTCATGCTTACAGTGGCATATATAAACTTTCGAATTAATTACTGAAGGGAATTGATTAACTAAGGTTGGTAGGATTCGGTCAAATACTAATTAAATTTCATATGAACAACTAAATATTTTCAACTTTAAGTTTATAGCTGTTCGTAAATTCAAGGCCTAGGATTTCGATAAGACAAAGGTTCACTCATTCCCTACGCAGTTTATTTTCGTAGGGATCATAATCACGAACACTTTAAGGTAAAGATGATGGTAATTGGGAAAGCATCACTTATCAGCTTAACTTGTTTATATTTTTTATCAGGAGGTTTTAATAATGCTATCGCGTCAGATATAGAAGGGGATTTTTTACATAATGTTAATCAAGATATAGTCAATGATTATAATTATTTAGAAAGCTTCTCTTCTGGAGATTTAGATAATTATTCAGAATTAAATATATCTAATGCTACTGATTCAATAGCAATAATAAAGCAACGCAGTCCTGGTATTACCGCGAACAACAGAGCGAAGATAACGCAAAGCGGAAGTTCTAACTCCGCATACATTGGTCAAACAGGGCGCAATAATACCGCCTTAATAGACCAGAATGGTTCAAATAACGATGCCGCAATTGGGCAACTCGGAGTAAATTCTGAAGCGCTTATTTCCCAAGACGGGAATAACAATTTAGCAGTTATCGGACAAGCTAACTTCTCAAGACAGAGTAGTCAGCTGAGCATTGACCAAAAAGGCAATGGCAATACTGCTTATTTGGTTGGTTCTGGAAGAAGTAATTTAGGAATTTCTCAAGACGGCAACGACTTTGCTTTAGTGAAAGCGTCTAGCTCAATGAGAATTCACATCAATCAAGCCAATTAGCGCGCAGTATGGAAAGCTTGATTCACCGTTGCTTCTCGATGAAGTAACAACATAGTCGACATGGAAATGTATAAGGATACAACTTATGAAAGTTACACAAATTGGAATTATAGTCGGTGCTATTCTGGGCTTTAATGCAGCATACGCAGATAATTTACCTGCTCCTTTTCCAGCCTCTGAGCCAGCGTTGGGGACAATAGAAGGAACAACCGATCTTGGCATATCATCGACAGTAGCCGGTATTCAACCTTTAGCGATGGATAATACTGCCGTTTGGCAAATGGGTAGTGGTGATAATGCCAATGTCACCATTAACCAGAACACGTCTGGTGTTACTGATGGGCATGTTGCACTAGTTGACACACATGCTAGCTATAACTCTGACGTAGTGGTTCAACAAGATGGCAATCTCAATGAAGCTCACGTTAAGTTACGATATGTAAACAACAACGCCTGGGTTGATCAAGATGGTGTTAGTAACCAAGCCCAAATTACAGTTCAACCTTATGGTCGAAGCAATGATTTACGAGTTACACAAGTGGGTAACGAGAACATCTCTGTCGTCAATGCTCTAGGTGGTGCTGACTACAATGAAGCTGATGTGAATGTCTCTGGTAACTCCAATACAACCTATACCGAGTTTAGTAACGCGAGTGTTGATAATAATGATGTAGACATCGATATCAGCGGCGATAATAACTATGTTCAAACGATAGTCAACACCGATGTTGGTGGTGGCGACGATAACTATGTCGATATCGATCTCGTGAGCAGTAGCGATAACCGAGTATTCACGTTACAAACAGGATCTCATTCAGATGCCATTGTTAGCTTAACAAACAGCAGTTCAAACCAATTTATGATTGAACAAACCTCTTATGATACTGCTCTCGTTTCAGGTAATGGCGCAAGTGGTAATGTCGGTATAATTTATCAGAATTAATATGATAAATAGTGCATATATTAAAACGGCGTTGATCGCCGTTTTATTTATTTCTTTCCATTTTAATGGATTTTCTTCTGATTTAAATTCAGTACAGTGCCTGATAAAAAATAAAAGTCTTATTCTGACCATAAATAACAGTGTGGCATCTTCATTAACGTTGAGTACGAACACCAACTCTAATTTCAACCAGAATACGAATAGTGGTATTACAACGTTGATTATTAATATAAATCAGTTTCCTGCCACTGTAAAACTTCACCCAAACAAGGGGATCTGGAAAATTCATAAAGACTGTACAATCAATAAAATAAAACCATAAATCTCGGTAATTCCCTCTTTCTACTTAAGTATTATTTTACCTTCGACAATACTATTAAATTAATTTCATAGATTTGATGAATAATTAGCTTTAAAAATTAGCAAAATAACAATACGTGCTTTAAACTAAAACACCTAAAGTTCAAGTAATGAGTTAAGAAAAGGAGTTCCACATGGCTAAACTGGAGGCTCATAACGCCATTTTACTTGCGGAGAACAATTTACAATCGATACTACTAAAAGAGTCTATAGAACAGAAAGTTAACCTGAACATAAAACTCATATCACCGGAAAGGCTCAGTGCTAAATCCCTAAAAAACGATGACTTAGTTCTGATTATTATTGATTTCCCGACAATGAGTAAGCAATACATTGAGAAATACCAGGAGCTCAGAGATGACGTAGCAAGTGATGTCCATGAAGTGCTACTCAATACACCAGGCGATTTCCCGCACTCTGAAATGCTTAAATGGCAGTATCTTGTCGGCATTTTTTATACGTCGGACACGCTTGAAAAGCTCGTGGCCGGCTTTAACTGCATTTTGCAAGGCGAGATGTGGATGAGTAGAAAGCTCATTTACCAGTACATTAGCTTCTACAGAGAGAGGCAGTGCGCGAAAACCAGTCCTTATTACCTCAAGCTCACCAAACGCGAGCAGCAGATCATTAAGTTACTCGGTGATGGAGCATCTAACACTCAGATAGCAGATACCCTCTATGTCAGTGAGAATACGGTCAAAGCACACCTTCACAACACGTTTAAAAAAATCAAGGTGAAGAATCGCTTACAAGCTTTGATCTGGGTTAAGAACAACGTTGCGACAAATGAGTTTGTCCAATAGACCTAACTCTCTGCCCTCAACCATAAACAGTCAATGCAGTTAGAATGTAGAAATCCCAAATACAAAAAAGCCGTAGCATTTCTGCTACGGCTTTTTCTAATGTGGTCGGTGAAGAGGGATTCGAACCCCCGACCCTCTGGTCCCAAACCAGATGCGCTACCAAGCTGCGCTATTCACCGAGATATCTAACTGGCTCATTGCCTGTCGATGGAGCGTATAATACGGGTTCTGAATTTATCCGCAAGGGCTTTTTCTCATATTTATTGCGATTTTGAATCGTTCGAACAAAAGACATACAACAACGAGCATGATGTGACGAAAAACACACAGTTACCAACAAGTATTTAACTTATGAAACAGGATTGATCCAGATCAGTGAATTGATAATGCTTGTTAATACACTAAGCCATGTCATATAACTTTGAGGTATACACATGGACTTTTGGCTAGATCTCCTATTTGGTAATGCGGTGGGACTATCTTCAATGATAGTAATCTTCGGGGCTCTGGGTCTCATGATGTTTTATGGAGGCTTCTTCATATACAAAGTTATGACTGAAAAATCTCCTCACTAGAATCGCTCTGCCTAAATCATTTACTTTTAAGTATTCTTTTACTTTATAAGTAAATGTCAAAACGCTTTGCACCGGAGCAGACTTATTGTCTTCTCCGGTTTTTTCATTTTTAAACCTAACCTCAACTTAGGTATACTTACCCTATCCTTCTCCAACTTGAGATACACACTATGTCTCATGATGATGACTTAGATCTATTCCAAGAAATGATGGGCGATGTTAAACGTATCGACCATGACACCGCTGAACACCAGAAAGTACACCGAGTCACCGAATCTCACCTTGCTAAGCGTGAAGCCGCTATGTGGCTGTCTGACGACGAGAAAGACTACTTATCATTAGACTATTCGCCAATGATCAAGCCAGACGATGTTGTTGCTTATAAAAAAGACGGTGTACAAGAAGGCGTATACAAAAAGCTGCGCCTAGGAAAATACCCTATTCAAGCCAAGCTCGACCTTCATAGGAAAACACTGAAAGACGCACGTAACGAAGTGCTTTCATTTTTGCGTCAGTGTTTAAGAATGGATGTTCGTACTGTCATCATTGTTCATGGTAAGGGTGAGCGTTCGAATCCACCTGCAATGATGAAAAGCTACGTGGCAAATTGGCTAACACAAATCAACGACGTTCAATGTGTTCATTCTGCTCAGCAATTTCATGGTGGTACGGGCGCAGTCTACGTAATGCTCAGAAAGAGTAATGAGAAAAAGCTAGAGAACAGAGAGCGCCATCAAAAACGCACCAGTTAATAGGTTGAGATAGATAAATGGACTAGTAACGATTTTGCATCAAGATCGATATTTCGTGCCTAGACTCACACCAAGTGCTAAAATTACCTCAGTTAACGAATTTCAACTCAAAGCAACTATCCAAAGGTTGCTTTTTGTTTATCTACATTTCCGTTGTGAAACGCTAAGAGAATATCATGTCACAAGAATCCCAAGCTAAACGCCTTAATAAATACATCAGTGAAACTGGTTTTTGCTCACGCCGCGAAGCCGATAAACTGATTGATGCAGGCCGAGTTACTATTAACGGTAAGATCCCTGAAATGGGTACTAAAGTCTTGCCAGGTGATGATGTTGAGATCGACAATAAGCCTGTTCGCTCAAAAGAGAAGCCGATTTACATTGCTCTCAATAAACCAACAGGTATCACCTGTACGACTGAGCGTGATATTCCTGGCAACATCGTCGACTTTATTGGCCACCACAAGCGCATTTTCCCGATTGGTCGTCTAGATAAGCCTTCTGATGGCCTTATCTTCCTAACCAATGACGGCGACATCGTAAACAAGATCCTACGTGCAGGTAACAACCACGAGAAAGAATACGTGGTGCGTGTAGATAAGCCGATTACGACGGAATTCTTGAAGCAAATGGGCGCTGGCGTTCACATTCTCGATACAGTCACTTTGCCATGTAAAGTAGAGAAAGAGACTAAGTTCTCATTCCGAATTACGCTAACACAAGGCCTTAACCGCCAAATTCGCCGTATGTGTGAAGCGCTCGGTTATGAAGTATTTAAACTGCGTCGTGTTCGTATTATGAATATCTCACTAGACGGTATTCCTAACGGCAAATGGCGCTACCTGAGCGACGAAGAGATCACTGAAATTTTAGCGATGTGTGAAGGCTCAGTAAGTACGGAAGATGCGTCAAAAATGAACGCGAAAGGTCAACGCATTCGCAAAGCGACTGACGCGAAACTTTTTGATAGCCGTGAAGAGAACCAAGCTTCAACAGCACGCCGTAATCAAAACGAGAACCGTACACGCACCTACCGCGGTAACAATGCGGATGAATTCCGTCATGCACCTAATTCAAAGCGTGGCCGCAATTCATCGAATGGTGAAAGCGGTGGTAATACCGAGAACTGGAAATCGAACTCTCGTTCAGAGCGTTCTAATTCAGATAGAAATCGTTCGGATCGCAATCGCACAGATCGCGATAATACCGATCGTAGAAGCGGGAAGCCGGCAAACCGCAGCCAAGATTCAAACAGACAGAACAAACCTGCACCAAAGCGTGTTGGTGGTACTTTAGGTCTGAAGAAGTAGTCTGAATCAGTAAGACGAGACTCTCGATATAAAAACGCCCGCTAGATTAGTCTAGCGGGCGTTTTTGTTGGTCATTCGATAGTTTTATCATCATGACGACGACAATCTATAAACATAAATCAGCAAACTGGCCGCGAGTCAGAAATGTTAAGTCTTTTGGGTCTAATTCAATCTCTAGCCCACGCTTACCTGCACTCACACATATCGTTTCAAAATCTGTCGCACTGGAATGAACGAAGGTAGGCAGTGCTTTCTTCTGACCAAGCGGACTAATGCCACCAACAACATAACCCGTGGTTTTCTGAGCAATATCTGGATCAGCCATCTCTGCTTTTTTGCCTTTCGCCGCTTTTGCTGCCAGCTTTAGGTTTAGCTTCTGGTCGACAGGAATAACGGCGACTGCCAAATCTTTCGCCACACCATTCAAGCAGAACAACAGCGTTTTGAATACACGTTTGGGATCTTGACCAAGCGCTTCAACGGCTTCTAAACCATAGTTCGTATTATTGGCATCATGATGGTACTGATGCACGCTATGAGCGATTTTCTTTTTCTTGGCGAGATTGATTGCTGGGGTCATAACAAATCCAAACGATAGATAAACAAAAAGCGACGCCGAGGCGTCGCTTTAGTTAAATTTATCATGGTGCTAGAGTCAATCTAATTTAGCACCTATTGATACAATTGCTTGGATTCAATTACTTGTAAACTATTTGGCCTGAAGGCGCGTACTTGTTCACGTCAACCGGGCTGTTTGCTTCTAGGTACTCTTTCAGTACTTCAGCATCAACAAAACCAGTATTTACGTAACCTGGGTGATCAGACAGTTTAGGGTAACCGTCACCACCAGCAGCGTTAAAGCTTGGTACTGTGAAACGGTAAGTTTCGTCTAGACGAAGCTGTTTGCCACCGATGAATACATTCGATACTTCACCGTTCGCTACTGTCATAGAGATTCCAGCAAACTGAGCGTAAGCACCAGAATCGATTGGTTTAGTCGCTACTACATTTAGGTAATCCAGAACTTCTTTACCCGTCATGTCTGTGTAAGTCAGGATGTTTGCAAAAGGCTGTACCTTCAGTACATCTTTGTAAGTAACATTACCGGCTTCAATTGAGTCACGAACGCCACCAGAGTTCATCACAGCGAAGTCTGCTTTTGCACGCTCCATGTGAGAAGTCGCAATCAAACGACCTAGGTTGGTCTGTTGGAAACGAACGACGTTACGATCGCCTTCAAGCTTGCCATTTGTCTCAGCGATTTGAACTTCTAGCTGTGCCTGACCTTGCTCTTGGAAAGGACGTAGGAATTCAAGTAGCTCTGGGTCTTGTGCGATTTCATCTTGAATAAGAACACGTTGCTTCTTACCGTCGATCTTAACTTTCTTCTTAAGGTTAACTGGAATCAGGTCGTAGCTCACCATCTCTAGCTCGCCATTACGGAATTCGTAATCAGCACGACCTACGTACTTGCCCCACTCGTGAGCTTGAACGATGTAAGTACCGTTCTGTACGTCAGGCTTACACTCATCACCCGGCTTGAAGTTTTTCTTCGCAACGTTAGGGCCTTCCATACATACAGGCTCTTGAGAGTGACCACCAACGATCATGTCTAGATCGCCTTCGTTTAGGTAACGAGCAAGTGCGACATCACCCGGAGCATTGACACCACGTTGGCCATTTTCGTAGTGACCCATATGAGTCACAGCAAAGATTAGATCCGGTTTTTCTGTTTCTTTAAGTTCAGCGATTAGCTTCTTCGCTTCTTCTTTAGGATCACGGAAGTCGATGCCTGCGATAAATTCAGGGTTACCAATCTTTTGGGTATCTTCAGTTGTTAAACCAATAACCGCAATCTTGATGCCTTGCTTTTCGAACATCTCGTAAGCTTGGAACTTACGTTCACCTGTCGCTTTATCGTAGATGTTTGCAGATAGCATTGGGAAGTTAGCCCAGTCGATCTGCTTTTGTAATACGTCTAAAGAGTTATCAAACTCGTGGTTACCCAATGCCATGGCATCGTAACCAATTTTGTTCATACCTTTAAAATCAGGTTCTGCGTCCTGAAGGTCTGACTCTGGAACACCCGTGTTGATGTCACCGCCAGATAGAAGCAACACGCTACCGCCTTCTGCTTCAACTTCTGAACGAAGTTGGTCAACTAGCGTTTTACGTGCAGACATGCCGTATTCGCCATATTTATTCTGCCAGAAACGACCATGGTTATCGTTTGTGTGAAGAATCGTTAGCTTGTAAGTTTCGTCTTGGTTCCAATCATGAGCTGATTGAGACGCACACCCAGCTAGAGTAGCTAGAATTGCAGCACTTAGTGCTGTCTTTAGAATAAGGCGTTGCTTCATTGTCATACCTTTGAACTTTTTAGGGAATCCACTGCTTTTTATAATCTATTGCGACCCCTTTCCTGGAGTTCGAACAATAAGACTTCAACATGACTAATCTTAAATTAACATTCTAGATGTAACACGACGATTTCATATTTATATCGAATTGGTCACGCATAGGTCAACAGTTAAGTGTAACAAAATTATGAGATTACACTCAAACTTCCCCTGCATCACAAGCAATCGTTTACTTACAAAGTGTGATGAATATCAGTAATTTACTGCAAACAGGACTGACCTCACACTCATATAAGAGTTTCTTAGGTAATAACCCGCCACGTTAACAACTCTTTAAATGAACGGTTTATGTTCGGCTGCTTTTACGAGATTAAAAAAAGCCCAATTCAGAGAACTGGGCTTTCTTAGATCAACTTTGTTAAATAACGTTTCCGTTACTTCACATCCATCTCAATTATTTAATATCAATATGCTCAAAGCCTTTGATAAGGTCATCAAGTGCTTTCATCTGCTTCAAGAACGGCTCTAGTTTGTCTAGAGGTAGCGCAGATGGGCCATCACAACGAGCTTGGTCTGGGTTTGGGTGAGCTTCAATGAACAGACCCGCAATACCCGTAGCAAGACCCGCTTTAGCAAGTTCAACCGTTTGCTCACGACGACCGCCAGATGCAGCACCTGATGGGTCACGCATTTGTAGAGAGTGCGTCACGTCGAAGATGATTGGGCTACCGTTTGAAGACTTCTTCATTACGCCAAAGCCAAGCATATCCACAACAAGGTTATCGTAACCCATGCAAGCGCCACGCTCACAAAGGATGATGTTGTCATTACCGCACTCAGCGAACTTATCAACGATGTTGCCAACTTGATTCGGGCTCATGAACTGAGGCTTCTTCACGTTGATTACCGCGCCAGTCTTAGCCATTGCTTCAACAAGATCAGTTTGACGAGCTAGGAATGCAGGTAGTTGGATTACATCAACCACATCCGCAACAGGCTGAGCTTGAGCTTCTGTGTGGATATCAGTAATGATCTTCACGCCGAAAGTATCTTTCAGCTCTTGGAAGATTTTAAGACCTTCTTCCATTCCTGGACCACGGTATGAATGAACTGAGCTGCGGTTCGCTTTATCAAAAGACGCCTTAAATACGTAAGGGATGCCTAGCTTTTCGGTTACTTTTACATAGTGCTCACAGATCTGCATAGCAAGATCGCGAGATTCAAGAACGTTCATGCCTGCAAATAGCGTAAATGGCTTGTCGTTTGCAATTGGCATATCGCCAATGTGAACTGTTTTTTGTTCCATCATATTCTCTCTAAGTAATTATTAATTAGTGAACGACCACTGTCTTTTCGTTCATGACGTTCACTTGAGATTTCAGTAACTCAGATGCAGGGTCATCTGGGCATTGGTCGATAAAATATTGATAATCGGTTGCGGCTACTTGGTGACAGTCTAGCTGCTGATAGATAAAACCGCGGTCACGGATTTCATATGGGTCATCAGGTACAAACGTCAAAGCAAGGTCAGTACACTTCAATGCAAGCGTATAACGCTCTTCTCGCAGCAGTGCACTCTTGAGCAGGGCTAACCATTTACCAATAATTGTTGGGTGGTCGGCGACTTCTAGGTGCTCAGGTTTCACCTTAGCTAATGGGCCGTCATGTCCAATTAACCATGCTCGCAGCGTTTGTTCGCCAACATACTCACCGTTATAAGGGTTAATATAGGCTGCAGCTTGCCCGTACCAACTTACTTTAAGTAAGAATTGAGTCGGGAAAGAGACGCCCTCTACAGGAAAGCCTAGCTTGCGACCTAGAAAAAGAAAGATCGCCCCCAGACTCACTGGAATGCCTTTCTTTCTCTCAAGCACTTTATCGATGAACGCGTTTTCCGAAGAGAAATACGCATCTTTATCGCCAGCAAAACCCCATTCATAAAAGAATAGTCGAATAAAAGATTCAAACTTCTGCTGTTCATCGGTTTCATTAACCAAAGCAAACTCGGCGTCTTTTAACAATCTCGCCAGCTCTTGCTCTGCCCAACTGTCTTGAGTTTCTGGGTTAATCGCTTTATTTAAGATCAATGCACCTTCAGCTAATTCTAGCTGGTCAAAGTCTTCATCAAAAAATTCGTACATAGATAGTTAACCGAAATAAGGAGATAATTAACCGAAAAATGTTGGTGTCTTGGTCATTGCGATTTTGCCTGCCATCGCTAACCAGCCAAGCGCACCAAAGAAAGAGAATACTCTCAGTAGCTTGTTTTTACCTAGCTTAAGCGCAAAGAAACCTAATGCGATGTAAGCCATAACACAAGTTAGTTTTTCGGTTAACCATGGTGCTGCTGGTGTAAATGGAATAAAGCCAGTGATGAAAATCAAACCAATACCCGATAGCAATAGCAACGAGTCATTGATATGAGGGAAACGCTGCAAGAAAGGATGCTTAAGCTTAGGTGAGTTAGCCATCATAAGAGCGAAACGAATCGAGAGAAGTAGCGCACTTATAGCAATCGTTAATAGGTGAAAATGTTTTAGACCTTCGTACATGGTATTCCTTTATATTTTTATATGTGCTTTCGTTAACACGAGCCTCACAATACCCGTTAATGCTCTGTAGTTCTGCATAAAATCTCTGTATTTCTGCGTTAAATGCATTATCGGGTTAAATGTATTGTCGAGTTAAAGGTATCAATTTAGCAAGTTCATCATCCATTGCTCACAAGACGATTAACAATCACTAACTATGAACAGTAACGACCCAATGTCACTCGGTCATTACCACCGTAATCTTTCTCTGTGACAACATCGAGATAACCGAGCGCCTGCATAATCTCACGAACTGCCAAACCTTGGTCATAGCCGTGTTCAAATGCTAACCAACCTTCATTTTCCAAAAAGCCACGTGCGTTTTCAGAAATGTATCGAATATCTGCAAGCCCTTTCTCTTCAGCAACCAGTGCTGTGATCGGCTCAAAACGCACATCGCCTTGAGACAAATGAGGATCATTCTTCTCAATGTATGGCGGGTTAGAAACAATCAGAGAGAATTTCACAACGCCTTCAGAGCTCAAAGGCTCAAACCAACTACCATGCAAAAAAGTCGCATTGGTGATGTTGAGACGTTGTGCATTCTCTGTAGCAAGCTGCTGTGCTTCAGGGCGAAGATCAATACCCGTTACCTGTCGATTCGGCATCTCAGACGCCAATGCTAACGCGATAGCACCTGTACCAGTCCCTAAATCGAGAATCGCGCCTTGCTTGCCGTACGTTTTATCCAAAGCTACCTCAACCAAACGCTCGGTATCTGGGCGTGGGATTAATGTAGAAGGGGAAACTTTTAACGGCAGTGACCAAAACTCACGCTCACCAATTATGTAAGCCACAGGCTCACCGGTTAAGCGACGTTTTAGAAGGGCATTGAATTCAGACTCTTGCTCTGAGGTGAGATGCTTCTCAGGCCAAGTCAGTAGGTAAGATCTTGGTTTATCTAAGGCGTGACAAAGCAGTACCGCGGCATCAATAGAGGGTGATGTGTTATCACCCTCTTGAAGCTTTACGATTGCTGCTTTTAAAGCACTTTCAACCGTATATGCTGACTGCATACTGGTTAGTTGTTCTCTGCAAGTGCAGCAAGCTGATCGGCTTGGTGCTCTTGAAGTACAGGATCAAGCAAGCTTTGCATGTCACCTTCAAGTACTTCGTTAAGACGGTAAATTGTAAGGTTGATACGGTGATCCGAAACACGGCCTTGTGGGTAGTTGTACGTACGAATACGGTCACTACGGTCACCCGAACCTAGTAGGTTACGACGTGTATCAGAAACCGCTGCCGCGCGGCGCTCTTCTTCTGCTTGAACAATACGAGCAGCAAGAACAGCCATCGCTTTCGCTTTGTTTTTATGCTGAGAACGCTCGTCCTGACACTCTACTACTGTACCCGTTGGTAAGTGAGTAATACGGATTGCTGAATCCGTGGTGTTAACGTGCTGACCACCCGCGCCTGATGCACGGAAAGTATCAATTTTAAGGTCGCCCGCTTTGATTTCTGGAAGATCCGCTTCTGGGATCTCAGGCATAACCGCAACCGTACATGCTGACGTGTGAACACGGCCTTGAGATTCGGTTTCAGGTACACGTTGTACACGGTGACCGCCTGACTCAAACTTCATGGTGCCGTAAACAGCGTCGCCACTAACCTTAGCGATCATCTCTTTGTAGCCGCCTTGCTCAGAAGCATTGCTGCTCATGATTTCAACACGCCAACCTTTCTTCTCAGCAAACTTAGAGTACATACGGAACAGGTTGCCCGCGAAGATACCTGCTTCATCACCACCCGCACCTGCGCGGATTTCTAGGAAACAGTTACGCTCATCGTTTGGATCTTTTGGAATAAGAAGAATCTGTAGCTCATCAGTCAGACGCTCAATTGCTGCTTTCGCATCTTTGATTTCATCTTGAGCCATTTCACGCATTTCTGCGTCGTCTTCGTTTGCCATCTCTTCAGCAGCTTCTAGATCTTCTTTCGCTTGCTGGTATGACTGGAAGCAAGCTGTCACTTCTTCAAGTTGAGAGTATTCTTTCGAAAGTGCACGGAATTTGTCTTGATTCCCGATTACATCTGGATCACCAAGTAGATGTTGAACTTCTTCATAGCGTTCAACAAGTGTTTCAAGCTTTACTAGAATCGAGGCTTTCATAATGTCTTATCTTGTTGGAGGTCTAATATTATTGAGGGTTTTCTAAGCCCAAACTCTGTCTAATGACCATTAATTTTGCAGGTTCTCCTTGCTCAGCTGCACTTTGAAGTGCGCGCGTTGGAGCATGGATCAATTTGTTTGTGAGCTTATTGCTGAGCTCGAGTAAAACTTTTTCAGGGTCACCGCCAGCGGCAAGCGATTGTAAACTTTTACTTAATAATTCTTCGCGGATTTCGTTAGCCGATTTACGGTAATCTCGAATACTGTCTACCGCTTGTAAAGAGCGCATCCAACTCATGAACGCGGCACTTTCTTCACTGACGATCGCTTCAGCTTGAATCGCTTCAACTTTACGTTGTTCGATATTGCCATCAACAATCGACTGCAAATCATCAACCGAATAAAGGTAGGCATCATTTAGATCACCAACCTGCGATTCCACATCACGTGGAACGGCAATATCAACCAATAACATCGGCTGATGCTTTCTTGTTTTTAGAGCAGTCTCAACCATACCCTTACCGATAATAGGCAATGGACTTGCGGTTGAGCTAATTACGATGTCCGCTCGATGAAGATGATCAGGGATCTCATTCAAGCTGATCACTTCAGCACCAAATTCTTCTGCTAGCCCTAGAGCACGTTCTCGAGTTCGGTTCGCCACAATCATTTTTGTACAGCCATTCGCCGAAAGGTGCTTAGCCACCAGCTCAATGGTTTCACCCGCACCAACCAGTAACACGGTTGAATCTGCGATGGATTCAAAAATATGCTTGGCTAAGGTACAGGCTGCGTAAGCTACAGAAACCGCGCTTCCGCCGATTTCAGTTTCAGTTCGAACACGCTTCGCAACAGAAAATGATTTCTGGAATAGTTTTTCCATTGAAGCATCAACGGATTTGTTCTCTCGCGAGTCCGTATACGCTTGCTTCACCTGACCTAAGATCTGCGGTTCACCCAAGACTAAAGAGTCCAAACCACAAGCAACGCGCATTAAGTGTTTAATCGCCGCCTGCTCTTCATGGATATAAAGGCTTGGCTTTAGCTCTTCTGGGCTAACTTGATGGAAAACCGACAACCAATCGATGAGTTTGTTTTTAGCCACGCCTTTAACGTCGCAATACACTTCAGTTCGATTACAGGTAGAAAGTATGACACTTCCATTCACGTGTGCATTTGCGTTAAGTTGCTTGAGTGCCTCAGATAATTTATCTGGACCAAAAGCGACTTTTTCTCGCAATTCAACCGACGCTGTATTGTGATTGATACCTACGGCAAGCAAAGACATGTATCAGAAGTTCTCGATCAGGGAATGGAAACAAGGGGCGAATTTTACTTGATGCATGGCTCTATTTAAAGAGCAAGCGGGATTTGTTTTCCTGAGTTCGTGAATTCAATGCTATAGTTGAAGCGTTTTTTAGATAAATTTGAACAAGTTGTGAGCAAACATGAGCAAGCTTCTCAAAATCGCGTCTCTTATTTTTATGGCCATAACTATGGTGGGTTGCTCGTCTATCCCAGAACAACCAACCAGCGTTGAATGGCAAAGTCATCAAGATCGGCTTTTACAGATAGACAACTATCAAGCCTCAGGCAAGCTCGCTTACATTTCCCCAGAGCAACGTCAAAGCCTAAATTTCATTTGGAAACATTCACCAAATCAAAGTCAATTAAGGCTCACTACTTTTCTCGGTCAAACTGCACTGAACCTAACCATAGATCCATCGGGTGCAAAAGTCGTGACCTATGGCGATCAAGTATTTACTCATGCGAGCGCTTCAGTCTTGGTTGAGCAGCTGACAGGTTTACAGATCCCTATTGATCACCTGCCACAATGGTTCCTTGGCATTCCAGACCAAGCCGATAGCTACCAATTGAACACGACCAACACGCTTGAGTCTCTCACCAAACAAGTCAGCAACCAATTATGGACACTGAGTTTTGCTAACTATCGCAATACAGAGATGCCGAATAAGCAACTATCGGGTGAAGACAACACTAAGGTAGAGATAATCCCACTCCCTACTCGATTGTCATTCAAGCAAGACAATAACAAAATCAACATTGTAGTTTCGAAGTGGACACTGAAAAAATGATAACAACGCCAACGCATTGGCCTTCTCCGGCTAAACTGAATCTATTTCTTTACATCATAGGTCGACGTGACAATGGCTATCACGAACTTCAAACTTTATTTCAGTTTGTCGATTTTGGTGATGAACTAACGGTTACCGCAAACTCAGAAACTAGCTCGATAACAATCACACCAGAAATCCCTGGGGTAGCACTTGAAGACAACCTGATCTGGAAAGCCGCTACTGCGCTACAGCAATATACCTCAACCTGTTTCGGTGCCGATATTGAACTCAAGAAAGTACTGCCTATGGGTGGCGGTATTGGCGGAGGCTCTTCAAATGCCGCAACCGTGTTGGTCGCTCTGAATTATTTATGGCAACTCAACCTGTCAGACGATCAACTCGCCGAGATCGGTTTGAAGCTTGGTGCTGACGTTCCTGTCTTCGTTCGAGGCCACGCCGCCTTTGCTGAAGGGGTTGGAGAACAATTGTCACCAGCTAATCCGGATGAAAAATGGTATCTAGTCGCCAAACCTCAAGTGAGCATAGCAACTGCAGACATATTCAAACATTCAGAATTAACTCGAAATACGCCAAAGCGAGCGCTAGCAACGCTTCTAGAGCAAGAATACGTAAACGATTGCGAAAAAATTGTGCGAATGCTGTACCCAGAGGTTGATAAGCAACTTTCATGGCTGCTACAATACGCGCCGTCGAGATTGACTGGTACAGGTTCGTGCGTTTTTGCTGAATTTAACAGCAAAAAAGAAGCCGAATTGGTGCGAGAACAACTGCCTGACACAGTTTCCGCTTTCGTAGCGAAAGGAAGAAACATTTCTCCTTTAAAAGAAACTCTGGCTGAATACCAATCAGCCCACCCACAATCTATTTAAAACTGGACGCAACCCGAGGTTTCCACCGTGCCTGATATGAAGCTATTTGCTGGTAACGCAACACCTGAACTAGCCCAACGTATTGCTGATCGTCTATACATCTCTCTTGGCGATGCTACTGTAGACCGTTTTTCTGATGGCGAAGTCGCTGTTCAAATCAATGAAAACGTTCGTGGTAGCGATGTATTCCTGATTCAATCAACTTGTGCACCAACCAATGACAACCTTATGGAATTGGTGGTAATGATTGACGCAATGCGCCGTGCTTCTGCTGGCCGTATTACTGCTGTAATCCCTTACTTCGGTTATGCCCGTCAAGATCGTCGTGTACGCTCTGCTCGTGTGCCAATTACTGCAAAAGTTGTTGCAGACTTCCTTTCTAACGTTGGCGTTGACCGCGTTCTTACTATCGACCTACACGCAGAGCAAATCCAAGGCTTCTTCGATGTACCTGTTGATAACATCTTCGGCACTCCAGTTCTTCTAGAAGACATGGCTAACCGTGGCCTAGAAAACCCAGTAGTGGTTTCTCCAGACCTTGGTGGTGTTGTACGTGCTCGTGCAACGGCTAAAGCGCTAGGTGATGTTGACATCGCTATCGTTGATAAGCGTCGTCCACGTGCTAACGTTTCTGAAGTAATGAACCTAATCGGTGATGTTGAAGGTCGTGACTGTGTTATCGTTGATGACATGATCGATACGGGTGGCACACTATGTAAAGCAGCTGAAGCGCTTAAAGAGCGCGGTGCTAAGCGTGTATTCGCTTACGCAACTCACGCTGTTTTCTCTGGTACTGCTGCGAACAACATCAAGAACTCTGTTCTAGACCAAGTTATCGTAACGGATTCTATCTCTCTATCTCCAGAGATGGCTGCGACGGGTAAAGTGACAACACTTAGCCTTTCTCGCATGCTTGCTGAAGCGATTCGTCGTATCAGCAACGAAGAATCAATCTCAGCGATGTTCAACTAATCAAAGCCCAATAGCTTTTTTTACAAAAGCTTGGTTTTAGAAACACGCGAGAGAAAGATATTAAGCACTTCAGTCAATGAAGTGCTTTTTTTATGTCTGAGTAATATTGCACTGCTAGTTATCACAAACAGGAATAATCGCGCAGCTATCAGCTAGCTCGCACCTTTTTCATAAACTGTGATATCATACGGCGCTTTTTGAAATCCCAAGAGAGATCCATACCTTGAGCCAACAAATAAAACTTCTCGTTGGACTGGCTAATCCAGGTCCAGAATACGCCAAAACTCGCCACAACGCGGGCGCTTGGGTAGTTGAAGAATTAGCGCGTGTACATAACGTGACACTAAAGAACGAACCAAAGTTCTTTGGCCTGACGGGTCGTATCATGGTTCACGGTGAAGATCTTCGTTTGCTGATCCCAACGACTTTTATGAACTTGTCAGGCAAAGCAGTTGCAGCCTTAGCAAAGTTCTACCAAATTAAACCAGAAGAGATCATGGTCGCTCACGATGAGTTAGATCTGCCTCCTGGTATTGGAAAGTTTAAAAAAGGTGGTGGTCATGGCGGACATAATGGTCTGAAAGACATCATCAGCAAGCAGGGTAACAATAAAGAATTCTATCGTCTTAGATTAGGCATCGGCCATCCAGGACACAAAGATAAAGTTGCAGGTTATGTATTAGGCAAAGCTCCTCAAAAAGAGCAAGAGTGTATCGAGGCCGTCGTTGACGAATCGGTTCGCAGCCTAGACATCTTATTAAAAGATGGCCTACCAAAAGCACAAAATCGCTTACATACGTTCAAAGCAGAATAAGGTTTATATCATGGGTTTTAAATGTGGCATCGTTGGTCTACCAAACGTTGGTAAGTCAACTCTGTTTAACGCACTGACTAAAGCAGGCATCGAAGCAGCAAACTTTCCATTTTGTACGATCGAACCAAACACAGGTATCGTTCCGGTTCCAGATCTACGCTTAGATGCATTAGCAAAAATTGTTAATCCACAGAAGATCCTTCCAACGACAATGGAATTCGTAGATATCGCGGGCCTAGTTGCTGGCGCATCTAAAGGTGAAGGTCTTGGTAACAAATTCCTAGCTAACATCCGTGAAACTGACGCTATCGGTCACGTTGTACGCTGCTTTGAAAATGAAAACATTGTTCACGTTGCTGGCAAAGTATCTCCAATTGAAGATATCGAAGTGATCAACCTAGAACTTGCACTGGCTGACTTAGACAGCTGTGAGCGTGCAATTCAACGTAACGCGAAGAAAGCGAAAGGCGGCGACAAAGACGCTAAATTCGAAATCACTGTACTAGAAAAGCTACTTCCAGTTCTAACTGAAGGTGGTATGGCACGTACTGTTGAACTTGGCAAAGAAGAAGCGGCAGCAATCGGCTACCTAAACTTCCTAACGCTTAAGCCAACAATGTACATCGCAAACGTTGCAGAAGATGGTTTTGAAAATAACCCATACCTAGACGCTGTTCGTGAATACGCAGAAAACGAAAACAACGTTGTTGTTGCTGTTTGTGCAGCAATCGAATCAGAGCTTTCTGAGCTTGATGACGAAGATCGCGAAGAGTTCCTTGCGGATATGGGTATCGAAGAACCAGGTCTTAACCGAGTGATCCGCTCTGGTTACGAACTACTGACTCTTCAGACTTACTTCACAGCTGGTGTTAAAGAAGTTCGTGCTTGGACAATCCCTGTAGGTGCAACTGCGCCACAAGCAGCGGGTAAGATCCACACAGACTTCGAGAAAGGTTTCATCCGTGCTGAAGTTGTTGGATTCGATCACTTCATCGAATTTAACGGTGAGAGCGGTGCGAAAGACGCAGGTAAATGGCGCCTTGAAGGTAAAGAATACATCGTTAAAGATGGTGACGTTGTTCACTTCCGCTTCAATGTATAATTCTGATTAAACATCTAGAAAAAAGGCCAGTGAATTCACTGGCCTTTTTGTTTTTCCCCTTTCTAAATTGTCCCTCACCAGAAACTTAACTTCCTATATATATCGCCTTTTAGACCTGTTTTTTGTCGACAAATACGCCTCTTTGCCTAAAAAGAAACCGAACAGATGTTTATTCGCGATTTATTCAAAAAAAAAGTTGACGGGTTTCACTCAACTCCGCATAATGCGCCCCGTTCACAGCGAAGCGGCAACGTTTCGAAATGAGCAACAATATGGAAATGGCTACTTAGCTCAGTTGGTTAGAGCACATCACTCATAATGATGGGGTCGCAGGTTCAAATCCCGCAGTAGCCACCATTTCCTAAGCACTCTATTTGATATTAAAGTTTGTCTTTAGTAACAAAGAGTTTTTAGGAAATAACGCGGTCGTGGCGGAATTGGTAGACGCACCAGATTTAGGTTCTGGCGCCGAGAGGTGTGAGAGTTCAAGTCTCTCCGACCGCACCATATTGAGATATCTTAATTGATATCATTGTTGGGCTATCGCCAAGCGGTAAGGCACCGGCTTTTGATGCCGGCATTCCCTGGTTCGAATCCAGGTAGCCCAGCCACAATTTAAAGTGTAATTATCTTTAAAAAGATAATGGCATTGAAAGCAAGATTATATTATATTGTCTCGCTCTCAGATGGCTACTTAGCTCAGTTG
>NZ_JBFRLG010000008.1:0-113935 GCF_041469785.1 Vibrio sp. 10N.286.48.F5
ATTTTTACTTTAATTGGTATGATACCCCTGCGGTTAGGGCTCTGTCACATCAATAACTAGGGCGTGTTGATCTTTCGAGCTGGGCGCCCCCGCAAAAAGCGTTTTACTCTTTGTTGAGGGAGGTTTGCTTAGAATGACTAGGCTACTTCTCCCTCACCGCGATTAAAACGCTTTTGACTAGGCGTCCCCATCCGAACAAAATTTAACCACGAAAGGTCAACACGCCCTAAAGTGTTGTAACGACTTCATCAAGAGTTAGGCGCGCTTTTGGTTTGCCGTAGTTGTAGTCTTCGCCGTCTTTGTGGTAGCCGATAGCTAGAGCTACATCAACAACGTGACCTTCTAGTTCGTCAGCAAACTCTTCGCTGATCATAGCTGCATCTACACCTTCCATAGGTGTTGAAGCGATACCTAGACGAGCTAGTGTGTGCAGTGTGTTACCTAGTGCGATGTAAACTTGAGACTTAGTCCAGTTACCGTTGAAACCTGTTTCGTCTGTGTTCATTTCTGCGAATGCGTAAGCACCTAAGAATTGCTCGTACATTTCAGCTGGTAAGTGACCAGAGCTTACTTCTGTATCAGCACGCTTCGCGAATTTCTCTTTAGTGTACTTAGGATCGTGAGCAAACAGGATCGTGTGTGACGCTTCTTTCGCATGTGGTTGGTTAAACTGGAACATGTTTTCGAAAGTATTGTGGAAGCGTTGTTTTGCTGCGTCACTCTCAATGATGATGAATTTCCAAGGCTGAGAGTTGATAGAAGAAGCTGACAAGCGAAGTGCTTCTTTGATTACTTCCATGTCTTCCGCAGAGATGCGCTTTTCTGCATCGTATTTTTTAGCTGTGTAACGAGTGTTTAGATCAGTAATGATTGGATGAGTCATGTTGAATCCTAATATCTATCAATAATAAATGTTGTAGGGTTTTATGTTCAGTTACGTCAACAATAAACGGATAACCAATTTAAACGAATCTCAATAGATTGAACGTCTAAATAGTTATCGAACATGCCCCAATAAATCGAGTATCTGCGGTAGCTCAAGTCGATGGGTGTAAGATAATAGAAGAATGACTCGGGAAAAATAGCGAACATATCAAATCACTATGGTTATTAATGTCCATAATGATTCAATAAGTGTGATCTTAATGGAGGTGAAATCTCTAGATTCAGTAGCTTAGTACGCTTTGATACCATATTGGCGCAATAATGGCGGAAGTACGCTGTCTAGGTTGGGGATATCTTCTGGCGTGATTTCGATTAAACCAAAACCATGCTCTTCATAGATTTTTCTCGTCGCTTCACGTTTATTTTCGGCGATTGGCGCAGAATCAGTTCCCCAGAACTGGATGTATACTTTGCCACTTGGTAGATAAAAATCGCTGATCACTTCTTTTGATATCGGAAGCGGACGCTCGTACGCATGGACCACTCCTGCCATATAAAGCCAGTTATCAATGATCAGCTCTCCCTTTGATCGAACATAATGCCCGTCTAAGCTTCGGTGCTTCGCCTCAAATTTCTGACGAAAACTGGAGAATGACACATCGGTCGAGTGGCTTTCAGCATCATGCCCTAGGAATTCAACAACAGACTGCTTTAAACGTTTATTGCGAACCAATGAGTCGTGCCATACCACGAATAAGTTTTGAGTCGCTTTGTCTTCTCTTTGTTCACCTCCGGCTTTTAAGCCTGTAGAGGTGACATGCCAACCGTCTTCTTCTTTTGTTATCCAACCAAGCTCGTTGAGCAGTAAGTTGATTTTCTTTGCGCTGAGTTGAAAGGCACTGCCAAGCTGGGTGGCGGTGAGTGTTTTTCCTGAGAATGAGTCCAAATCGATAAGCAGTTTCTCTGGCCAGACAATAAAGACACCAAACTTCTTGTGTTCGACATATTCCCCACCAAAGCTTTCTCCCCGTTCTGTGAGAATCCAACGCTCTTGTGAACGCACTATATAGCCCGCTGTTTTTAGATCGCTAAATAAAGCTTTAGCTTCTATGCCTTTTTGTTTAGCGAGTGCGGATGTGGAAATTTTGTCTGACATAGTCTTTTCTCAAATAGCGGAGTGATCAGCTGATGGGTGTTGGAGATATATATGATGCGATAGCGTTGGTAAATACCATATCACATCTATCAATGCTAACTGCAGTTCAGTGGTCTATGTTTTTAGTAGAGCGTTAGGTCTCGTTTTGTATGTTTAGCAAAATGTAGCTCAACCTGTAATTAAATTACAGGTATCGCGATTTTGCTCATCTGGGTGCATATTTTATATACGTGACACGATGTTCTTTTATACGGGTTATATAGATCTTAGATGCTATATTTTATTAAATGTGATTTTAATCACTATTTATTTTTAAGTATTACAAAATAAAATGTGATCTAGATTGTGTGTTGATGATATCTATTCTCATTAATTTGGCTTTGTAATTTAAATTCATGGTGTTTTTGTGATCTAAGGTGTGCTTGTTAACCCGAAAGTGTTTTTCGTGTGTGATGGCTATCACGAAAGTTGGGCTAAGGTGCATTTTGGAAATGTTGTGATACATTTTAATCGACTTTTGAGTACACACTTTCGGTCATTTGACCAACCAATACATTACGGGGTTCTACCTATGTTATCACCAGAAGCAAAGATTAAGGTTCAAAACTTTGGTCGTTTCTTATCCAATATGGTAATGCCAAACATCGGCGCATTTATTGCGTGGGGTTTCATTACTGCACTATTCATCCCAACGGGTTGGTGGCCTAACGAAACGTTAGCATCAATGGTTGGTCCTATGATTACATACCTACTGCCACTATTGATTGGTTACACCGGTGGTAAAATGGTTGGTGGTGACCGCGGTGCGGTAGTGGGCGCTATCACAACAATGGGTGTTATCGTTGGTACTGATATCCCAATGTTCATGGGTGCAATGATTGTAGGTCCACTAGGTGGTATCGCAATTAAGAAATTCGATGAAGCTGTTCACGGTAAAGTGAAGAGTGGTTTCGAAATGCTAGTGAACAACTTCTCTGCGGGTATCATCGGCATGATCTGTGCGATCATCGCGTTCATCGTGATTGGTCCTGCGGTTAAGATTCTGTCTGGCGGACTTGCGGCTGGCGTAAACGCAATGGTAGAAGCGGGTGCACTACCTCTAGCATCTATCTTTGTTGAACCTGCGAAAATCCTATTCCTAAATAACGCAATCAACCACGGTATCTTCTCTCCACTAGGTATCCAGCAATCTGAAGAGATGGGTCGCTCTATCTTCTTCCTAATCGAAGCAAACCCAGGTCCTGGTTTTGGTCTTCTACTTGCTTACATGGTGTTTGGTAAAGGTAGCGCGAAGCAATCTGCTGCTGGTGCATCTATCATCCACTTCCTAGGGGGTATCCACGAAATTTACTTCCCTTACGTTCTAATGAACCCACGTCTAATTCTGGCGGTAATCGCAGGTGGTATGGCGGGTGTATTCACTAACGTAATGTTCGATTCTGGCCTTATCTCTCCAGCATCTCCAGGTTCTATCTTCGCAGTCTTACTGATGACGCCAAAAGGCTCTTACATCGGCGTGATTCTATCTGTTATCGCAGCAACGGCAGTATCGTTTGTTGTAGCGTCAATCCTTCTTAAAACATCAGCGCAAGATGATGAGGAAGATTCACTAGAGAAAGCTTCTGCACAAATGAAAGACATGAAAGCGTCTTCTAAAGGTGCAGCAGCAGAAGCAAACGTAAACCTAGCGGATGTAAAAGCAGTTTATGTAGCGTGTGATGCGGGTATGGGTTCAAGTGCAATGGGTGCAGGTCTACTACGTAAGAAAGTAGCAACAGCTGGCCTAGACATTGAAGTAACCAACTACGCAATCAACAACCTACCGGCTGATTCGCAAATCGTTATTACGCATAAAGACCTAACAGACCGTGCTCGTAGCACTGTGCCAGGTGCGATGCATATGTCTCTAAGCAACTTCCTAGACGGCGGCGTATACGACCAACTAGTTGCTGAACTTGTCGACGCTCAAAGTGGTGAAGCGAAAGTAGAAGCTCCGGCTCCTGCAGCAGCTCCAGCACAAGAAGGCAACAAGCTTGCACTGACAGACGACAGCATCTTCCTTGGCCTTAAAGCGACTCAAAAAGAAGACGCAATCAAGTTTGCTGGCGAACAATTAGTAAAACTTGGCAACGTATCACCGGAATACGTAGACGGCATGTTTGCTCGTGAAGAGCTTGTGTCTACTTACCTAGGTGAGTCTATCGCAGTACCACACGGCACAATCGAAGCGAAACAGTACGTACAAAAAACCGGCATCGTTTTCTGTCAGTACCCTGAAGGTATTCAGTGGGGCGAAGATGAAGATGATATCGCGAAGATGGTTATCGGTATTGCCGCACAAGGCGATGAGCACAACATGGTGCTGATGGCGATTACCAATTCACTCGATGATGAAGAAGCTGTGGAATGCCTACAGAACACAACAAACCCTGCTGATGTTCTACGTATTCTCAACGGAAACTAAAAAGCTCTAGTCAAGCTCCTGAGTGAAGGAGGCCGGTATCCCCCTACTGGCCTCATTTTCGGTCTTAATCTTTCTAACAAGATTCAGTCTGAATAGCTTACTGCTTAATGCCTAGGGCACATCGTCAAGGCATGTTGTTGAGCAGTTAGCTATCTAGATTCAAATATTTATAAGGTCAAAATTATGAAAGCGTTACATTTTGGTGCAGGTAATATCGGTCGTGGTTTCATTGGTAAGCTTCTTTCTGATGCTGGTATGAAGGTTACGTTTGCTGACGTAAATGAAACGGTTGTAAATGCGTTAATTGAACGCCAAGAATACCCAGTTAAGATTGTTGGCGAAGAGTGTGTTGTCGAAGTTGTTAAGAACGTGACAGCAGTAAACTCAGCGACAAGCGCAGTAGTAGATTGCATTGCTGAGTCTGATCTTGTGACGACTGCAGTGGGCCCTACGGTTCTTAAAATCATCTCTAAGTCTATCGCTCAAGGCATTGAAAAGCGTGCAGCAGCAAACAACACTGCACCAATGAACATCATCGCGGCAGAGAACATGGTTCGCGGTACTAGCCAATTAAAAGCAGCCGTGTTAGAGCACCTTTCTGATGAAATGAAAGCGTTCACTGAAGAGCACATTGGCTTTGTTGATTCTGCGGTTGACCGTATTGTTCCACCGGCAGAAGCGGGCGAAACAGATCCTCTAGCGGTAACGGTTGAAACGTTCAGCGAGTGGATCGTAGATCAAACACAATTCAAAGGTGAGATTCCAAACATCCCAGGAATGGAATGCACTGATAACCTAATGGCTTTCGTTGAGCGTAAACTGTTCACGCTAAACACAGGTCACTTGGTAACGGCATACCTTGGTGTGCTTGCAGGTCATGAGACTATTAAAGACTCTATCGAAGATGACGTAATCCGCGCTGAAGTAACAGCGACGATGGAAGAGAGTGGTGCGGTTCTGATTAAGCGTTACGGCTTTGATCCAGAAGCACACGCTGCCTACATCCAAAAGATTCTAGGTCGTTTTGCTAACCCGTTCTTACGTGATGAAGTAGACCGCGTTGGTCGTCAGCCAATTCGTAAACTGAGCCCGCAAGACCGCCTAGTTAAGCCTCTAAACGGTACATTAGAGTACGGCCTACCGAATGCTCACCTAGTAAAAGCAATCGCTGCTGCGTTCCATTACAAGAACGAAGACGACCCACAAGCGGTTGAACTTCAAGCAATGTTTGCAGAAAAAGGCTTTGCAGAGACATTAGCATATTATTCTGAGCTGAATAGTGACTCAGAAGTTGTTAAACTAGCGGAACAAGCTTATCTAGCATTGAAATGATAAACCACCAAAGTGCCACTCCTGTGGCACTTTCTTATTGCCGAGCCGTTATGCCAATACAAACTAATCATGAAACAGAATTACTCGAAGCACTTTCCGAGGCTGAGAGTGCTGGCGCTTGCCTGATGGCCGCTTATGATGCATTGGATGATACGGTAGATTCGGTTTTAAAAAATATTTTCAAGAAAGACGATACTGCGATTAAGTTCGTTGTAGAACCTCTTCTCAATAGTGGCGGGCCGCTAGGGGAAATAATGATACGCGGAAAGTTGCTTCTGGGGCTTGGCGTGATCAGTAAAGAGCTTTATGACGACTTAGAGATTTTCGTGACCTTAAAAGAATGGGCGAAAATACAGGGTGATGACACCAGTTTTACTGAAGTGGATATCATCTTTGAGCTAAACAAAGTACATGCTATTCAGCGTATTATGCCTATTGAATACGACCCTGAGATGGTGAAAACCATGTCTGGTCCAATGTTAGAAATGTTCTTGGGTCGACATAACCAGAAAGTGAAATCCACGATCGTTTTGGCTATTACAGACATCATTAACACCTTGTGCCGAGATAACGCGCTGAGTTCTTAGTTTTTGCTATTGAGTTCATAGCTTGAAGCTTTCGCTTGAGCTTACACCTAAAGTGTTTATTTAGCTTATCTAGCTTTAATTCGTTTTATCCATCTTAGAATATACCGTCATTGCGGTTTCTCTTGTTTGAGAAATCGCTTTTTTGTTTTTGTGCTTCTAAAAAATATCCGAAATATCTTCCCATTAAATACAAAAGCAGCAGGCACAAAAAAAGCCACATTCAGTGGCTTTTTCTATTCAAGACGCTCTCTTTATAAAAACGCCCTGCTATTCAAGACTATAGGAATTATAGGTCTTGGATGTTCTCAGCTTCTAGCTCTTGGAAGTAGCGTAGAGTCTTAACTTTTAGCTCTTGTTGAGCTGGCTCATCAGCAACGATGATAGCTTTACGGTGCATCTGTAGAGCTGTAACAGTCCACATGTGGTTTACAGAACCTTCGATAGCCATTTGAAGCGCTTGAGCTTTGTTGTGGCCTAGAGAAAGGATCATCACTTCTTCTGCATCTAGAAGAGTCGCAACACCGATAGTTAGTGCGTATTTAGGAACTTGGTTGATGTCGCCATCGAAGAAACGAGAGTTCGCGATACGAGTGTCTTCAGTCAACGTTTTGATACGAGTGCGTGAAGATAGAGAAGAACCTGGTTCGTTGAATGCGATGTGACCGTCGATGCCTACGCCGCCCATGAACAGGTTGATTTTGCCGTATGAACGGATTTTCTCTTCGTATGCTGCACAGTGAGCATCGATATCTTCAGCTTTGCCGTCTAGCAGGTTGATGTTTTCTGCTTGGATATCAACGTGGTTGAAGAAGTTCTCGTGCATGAATGTGCGGTAAGACTCTGGGTGGTTAGGGTCGATGCCAACGTACTCATCCATGTTGAATGTTACAACGTGCTTGAAGCTAACTTCGCCAGCTTTGTAAAGTTCAATTAGCTCAGCGTAAGTAGTTAGAGGTGTGCTACCAGTAGGAAGACCTAGTACAAATGGACGCTCAGCCGTTGGAGCGAACTTGTTGATTGAATCTGCGATATGACGAGCAGCCCATTTACCTACTTTAGCTTTGTTGCTTAATGGAATAAGTCTCATTGATTTTGCCCCTAGAAATAAAATTTTATAGTGTTCTGAAACATTAATTCGCATTATAAAATAAGTTATCCAGTTCCGCTATTGTTTTAGGTCAAGTTTTTGCTTTTTTCGTCGTAACTGTGACTGGAACTCTCAAAATTGCACAATTATTGTATGGATATTTGGTGGCGTTAAACAAGATTAATACGTTTGTCATATACAGCAATGTTGATCTAATTCAGCACCTGAAAGGGTTGGTGTGTTTCTATGCCTTGATACGATTATTGCAATAATGGCATCGCTCGAACCATTGACGAATTTTGGTGCATTAACGTGTTTCGAGTATAAACAAGCGTTGAGCGTATAGTTGAAACTAGAAAAATAATGATGGCAATGGAGCGCTATCGTGATAAAAGACAGGGCAGGATGAAGAACGATGAATCTCAGTGGGATGAATACCCATAAGATTGAACGAGAGCTGTGTTTTAGTCACGCTATCGCTATGAATTGTATATAAATATTGGTAAAAATGGATAGGTTGGCTAAACTTACCAATTACAAAGAAGATGTGTGTTTGAAGGCAAAAAAAAGCCCAAAGTGATGAGGTATCACTTTGAGCGATTTTACTAATCTTCTAACACTAACTCACTTTCGTATTCTTCCCTAGATACGTCGCCGCGTTTGCAGCCGTTTAGGGTGTGAAAGCGACGGCGTCCACGAGCCAGTTGAATGTACTTCAACCAAACACGCTCTAACTTGGACTTTGCCTTATGAGGGTGAGACAACACTTTAATGAAGTGTTTTTCTTCTGCATTGATTGGTGCTAGTTCACCAGTTTCAAGTGCAAGCATAGTGTCACCAAACAAGGTTAGGATTTCCTCTTCTGAAAGAGTAAAATCACCCGACTTAGCGAACCCTCTCGGGAATTTAATGGTGTCATAAAAACGTTTTTTTCCGTGTCGGAATTCGGTCTCAGACATATCAGCCTCAGTAATGTGGTTAGATAGAAATTAGTGTTTATTGCTCACGCGAAAATATTGTTAAAAGGCTAAAATAGGAAACAAAATGTTTTTGCCTTTACGATAAACAATCCTAGATCGGCTAGTTAGCAGATTTATTACAGAGATGTATTTGATGGATGTGAAAGTATTTAGAACCTTTCTTGAGGTTGCAAGGGTGCGCCATTTTGGGCGTGCAGCTGAAAACTTGTATTTAACACAAGCGGCGGTGAGTGCGCGGATCAAACAGCTTGAAGGCTATTTTGATACTCAGCTCTTCATTCGTGACCGCAATAACATCAAACTCACATCTTCCGGTGAACGTTTGATTGGTTATGCCGAAGTGATGGTGTCCACCCTACAACAAGCCAAATTTGAGCTGTCGTTAGAGAGTGGTAAAGCCTTGCAGTTAACGCTGGGCGGCACGCCGAATATTTGGGATGCGTATCTGCAAAACTGTTTAAGTGTGGTAACCGACTCTTTTGGTGGTTACGGCTTTATGGCAGAGGTGATGGGGCGCGAGCAACTGAACCGTAATTTGTTAGAACGAACCTTAGATATGGCTTTCGCGTTCGATCAGATCAAAGCAGAAGAGCTGAACTGTAAAAAAGTCGCTGACTTGGTTTTGGTGTTGGTATCAACGCAGCAAGATGATCTGGAATCTGTATTTCAACATAAGTATGTTTATGTGGATTGGGGAACGCGTTTTGGTTCTGAACACGCAGAACGTCACCCTAAAGTGCCAGCACCGTACCTACGTACCTCTACAGCCCGTATCGCCCTCGATTTCATTTTAGAGAAAGGCGGCAGTGCGTATCTTCCGGTGTCTCTAGTCGAACCTTTTATCGATTCGGGTCAGCTGCACAAGGTGAAAGGGGTTGAAGACTGGTATCTCCCAATTTATCTGAGCTACCGTAAAAGCAGTACCTCGGTTGATGCGATCATGCAGGTTGAGAAGTTGGTTAATGAGATTGACCCATCGACGGCTTACACATTGCAGCAAGCCGCTGAACAAGCACCTGAGTAACGGCATTCGCGGTAAGCAGTGGCTTTGCTGATTAGATTCAATAAAAAATGGCTCCCAACTAATTGTATAGTTGGGAGCCATTTTTGTTTTAAACCAGAAATGTACTTCTTTTCGGAACTAGAGATCGTTTCTAATTCCATAAATATCGTTTAAGCCTGGTATGTGTAGCCTTTATTAAAAGCCCTATAGGTTCATAAGATTCTCAATAGACTCTTCAAGAGAGTGTGACATGTACGAATGGATTTGATTGCCATCCGTTGCGTCAATCTCGATCATAGAAATCCCGTTGTCCGCTTTGTCTTCAAGAAAGCTTAGAGACTGCTCGACTGATTGACTGGTGAGAACCTGTTGATTTGATAAAACAATACGACATGTGTGTAGAACCATAGCCTTTTCCTTTTTATATTCGATAGGTCTCTGCATCTTGGCGTGCTAAGTACCGATCGTTGACGTTGTGAGAAGAATGTCCTCTCTAGGTTAAATTTAGTCGAATTGAATAAAATTAAAACCCTTTTTTGTGATTTATCTGACCTTCGCTTCCGAAAGTGGCTAGCGACAATGGTGGTTCACGGTAAACTTTTAGGTATCGGATCAAACGCTATGGTAAGTGGGAAGAGTACGGCATGTCGAAAAAGATCAATCACAACAGCAGCTTAACCAGTGAGCAGTGCCATTTGGCTCGATATGCACGAGATGCTCGCTTTGATGGGATGTTTTTTACAGCGGTGAAAACGACAGGAATTTTTTGTCGCCCGATTTGCCCAGCCACACCACCCAAAGAAGAAAATGTCGAATATTTTTCCCATCAAGCTCAAGCATTGAAAGCGGGATATCGTCCTTGTTTACGTTGTCGACCAGACAGCGCACCTTTTTCGCCGGCTTGGAAGGGCGTCGAAACCACTTTCTTACGTGCGATGCAGTTGATTGATAATGGCGCTCTGAATTCAGGATCTATCGTCGACCTTGCAACGCGGTTAGGTATTTCAGATCGTTATTTACGAACCTTATTCGACAATTACATCGGCGTGTCACCCAAGCAATATAGTCTGTACAGTCAATTGATGTTTGCCAAGCAGTTGCTGCACACCAGTAGCATGAGCATTACTGATGTCGGCTTTGCTAGTGGCTTCAATAGTACGCGCCGTTTTAATGATGCCTTTCAAAAAGAGCTGCAGCTTTCGCCAAGCCAAATTAGGCGAGCGAAGCCAAGTGACACTCAGAGTAATCATATTCAGCTTGGTTTTCATGGACCCTTAGATTGGAACCACTTGTTGAGGTTTTATCGACGAAGAATGATTGAGGGCTTAGAAGGCGTTGGCGAAGATTATTATAAGCGCACGGTAAATGTGAATGGTTCTAAAGGCTGGTTCAAGGCCACCTTAGTAAAAGAAAACCGCTTAGATATTGAATTTGAGTTGGACGATATAAGCCAATTAAGAAGTTTGATTGCTAACATTCGACGTATGTTCGACCTTGATGTCGATATTGCCAAGGTTGAGGCTTTTTTTATGACCATTGATCCTAACTTGGTTGCCAAGAGTGGTATCCGTATTCCTGGCGTTTGGAGTGCTTGGGAGGCTGGTGTAAGAGCGATTCTAGGGCAGCAAGTCTCAGTAACAGCAGCGATCGGCCAACTCAACTTACTGGTGCGAGAGATTTCTGGTACGCATCAAGCTTCTGTTTTACAAGAGTTGGCTAATTCCCAAGAGTGCTCTGAATTACAACAAATTGCTTATGCATCTGAGAAAGCGTATTTCCCAACACCTAAACAAATAGCTGATGCTGATGTGAGCTTTTTAAGAATGCCGGGAAGTCGTAAGGAAACTTTAAAGCGTTTTGCCGAATACATGGTCGACAACGAAGCCGAACACCCTTCTAAGTGGATTGACCTAAAGGGCATTGGGCCTTGGACGATTCAGTACGCGCTGCTCAGAGGGCTAAGTGAGCCTAACCACCTGTTGATTAGCGATTTGGTGGTGAAGAAGTTCATTGAGCATCGCTCTACGATTAATACAGAGAGTGTTTCGCCTTGGGGTAGTTACGCCACGTTCCACTGTTGGAATCAGTCTTAATCGGAATACTAAGCTAGGAGATATCATGGACAACCGTTTTACTTACTATGAGAGCCCATTGGGAACCGTGACGTTACAGGCGAACGATGAAGGCTTGCTCGGCCTTTGGTTCGAGACACATACCACCAAGCCGGAACCGTTGGGTGTTCAAGATGATAGCTTTCCGATCTTTGCATTGGCTATCGAGCAGCTTAATCGCTATTTCTCGGGCGAAGCTATTCAGTTTTCTGTGCCGATTGCAGCCAAGGGCACGCCATTTCAGCAGTCGGTTTGGCAGGCGCTGACGACCATTCCTTATGGAGAGACTTGGAGCTATGCACAACTGGCCGATGCGATAGGCAATCCGAAAGCCGTTCGTGCTGTGGGTTTGGCGAATGGCAAAAATCCGGTTTCAGTGATTGTGCCGTGTCACCGTGTGATTGGTAAAAACGGCAAACTGACGGGTTATGCAGGTGGCGTAGAACGTAAACAGCACTTATTGGTGATAGAGGGAAGAGAGCAAGACTAGCAAGCGATTTAGCCATGAGCCTGTCGAGATGCTGGCTGAATATCTCGTACTACTTAATGGTGAAGGCGAGTGGTTCTTAAAATATGACTTTGCATTAAAATCAACGCTTTCTGGGAAATATCGATTTGGTTGCATATCCTTTAACCATGTTCTCTAGGCAAGGATGCCCAAATGAATAGCCATCATTCACTTATACTCTGCTGCAGTAGCGCACTATTGCTGACGGGCTGTTTAACCGACACCAGTCGACCCTTCGAAGTACCACAACTTGCTCTGTTCAAAGGTATGTATGAGAACGCAGATAATGACAGTTATCTACTTTTTGAATCCGGGCAAGTGACTTATCAAACAACGGATAATTCCGTTACTCGAACCTATCGTGTTGATGATGACTTGATCACCATTGAGTTCAATTCTGGAAGCAGTCGAACTGACTCTAGACTAGTGATGCGCATTCAACAACAGGGCGAGATGCTAACTTGCAACCAATGTCCAGCGATACAATTGAGTAACGTCTGGACACTTGTAGATAAGCCTGTGAAAGACAGTTCGAACTAGAAAAGATCGCCATTAAGCCATAGGTGTGCAGCGATACTGACGGCATAGCCAATCATGATCACTGGCATCCATTTCAAGTGGCCAAAGAAGGTGTATTTGCCATGCGCCGCGCCCATTAACGCCACACCTGCCGCACTACCAATAGATAACAAGCTGCCGCCAACGCCTGCGGTTAAGGTGATCAGTAGCCAGTTACCCATCGACATTTGAGGTTCCATCGATAACACGGCAAACATCACCGGAATGTTATCGACAATCGCAGATAAGATCCCCACCATGATGTTGGCCCAAATTGGATCCCATTGGCTATACATCACGCCAGAGGCAAGCTCCAAGTATCCCAGTAGACTCAAGCCACCTACACACATTACCACGCCGTAGAAGAACAGCAGAGTGTCCCATTCGGCATGGGACACTCTTCGAAATACATCAAAGGGCACGACTGAACCGAGTCGCTTCAATGCCCCCCCATCATTGTTGGCAATCGCCACCGCTTTTTTCTTCGCCAGTGAATTTGGTAAGGTCTTACGCAAGAAATAACCAAAGAACTGTAGATACGCCAGCCCCATCATCATGCCCATTACTGGAGGGAAGTGGAGTACGGCATGGAAAGCAACCGCAGTGCCGATGGTCATGATGAACAACAACACGATGCGTCTTGCACCGCGTTTTAATTCAACGTGCTGATGCACCGTGTCGGGTTGGGTTGTGGGAACAAAGTAAGACATGATCATTGCAGGGACGAGGTAATTCATCACTGAAGGAATAAATAAGGGAATGAATTCACTGAAGCTCACATAACCAGCCTGCCACACCATCAACGTTGTGATGTCACCGAATGGGCTGAACGCGCCGCCAGCGTTAGCGGCTATCACGATATTCACACAGGCTAGGTTAACGAATTTAGGGTTAGATCCTGCGACTTTCAGAACCACGGCGCACATCAATAGAGCTGTGGTGAGGTTGTCGGCGATCGGTGAGATAAAGAAGGCCAGAATACCGGTTAGCCAGAACAGAGAGCGGAAATTAAAGCCTTTGCCCACCATCCACGCTTGCAGCGCATCAAACAGTCTTCTCTCTTCCATGGCGCTGATGTAGGTCATGGCGACGAGTAGGAAAAGTAACAGCTCAGCGTATTCCAGTAAGTTGTGTTCGAGTGCTTGCTTAGCGACTTCAACAAGGTTGTGTTCTTGGTAGATAAAACCAATGATTATCCAGATCAGTCCTGCTGCAAGTAACACTGGCTTAGATTTTCGGAGCTTTAGGTACTCTTCCATCATCACCACGATGTAGGCGACAACGAAAATGGTCAGGGATAGGTAGCCAGCGAATGAGTTGGTGAGCTTGAGTGGTTCTCCCAACTGAGAAGTGGCAGCACCTGCTACCGAAGAAAAGAGTAACAAAGAGAGAACAGCAGAAAGCTGGATACCTAACATGGATTACGCTCCGAAGTTAATAAGTTATTAACACGGGTAAAAGAGTAGACCTAAATAACCATGTGCAGTGTGATAGATATCTTAATAATTCAATAGATTATAGTGAAAAAGAAAGACGGTGGCGAAAGTATTAGCTTTGATGGATACTCCTGGCAACTCAGGCTTAGCATTGATTGCGTCGCTTCAAAGTACTGATGCTGGCGCGGGGCGATCGTTAACTTCTTCTCTTCAGGTACAGTACTGTTCACCCTTCCAGTTATGGATGGTTCTTTGGCGGTAACTTCGTCAATTGGCCTAGCGGTTGCTGTGATATTTATCTTCAAGTTTGTTGGTGCAATACATGGGACGTATTATGGGACCAATTGGTACTGAAGGTCGCTACATCCCGGTGATGATCGCGATTTCGGTATTGAATGCGTTTGGTGCAATGTTCTTGATGAACATTATTTTGTAACGTGACTTTGAACGGTTAGCTGCGAACAGCTTTCAGACGTTACAAAAAAGGAAACCCCGTTTGGCTTTCACCAAACGGGGTCTATTCTTTTCGTAGCCATCCTGCTACTGCGCGTTACTTATCTTTCAATAGGTAACTGGTGCTCCCTGCATCGTTCCTTGACGTGGCTAAATCCTTTAACCTATCCAATTCATCGCTGTCCTAGCGGTGTCCTTGCAAACTCATCATCCTGATAAGCGACTCTATCCTAGAGCATAACTTCCTTGCTGATAACTCATCCTAAGCCATCAAATCTTCATCCTGAAGATACCTAATCCGTTAGGCTTTTTCCTGTTCCTGCCAACTCCCTGTCGACATGTGTATTAAACACTGCAGAGGCTTTGCTCACAATCCACCCTAAGAAATAAATGTACCCACTGATCGAAAGAAATATGCGTGGATTCATACAAAACAAGGGCTTGGGTTTGTATTTTAGGAATTTTCTGCGAAGCTTGATTGTGATCTCTTACGTTCGGTGTGAGAGATCTCTTACAAGTACTCGGGTGCGATTTTCATTTTATCTTGGCGGTTAATGTCGAAAAGATAGAAAAGAACACTGAGTTAAGACAAAAAAATAGGGAAATATGATGGTTACAGCACTTTACGCAGCTCTGCTGACGGTAGTAATGATTTGGTTGGCGATTGAAGTTATTAAGCAAAGACGAATCAATCTTGTTGCTCATGCCGATGGCGGTGTTGAGTCGTTACAGATAGCACGTTCGGCACAAAGTAACGCGATGGATTACATCCCAATCACGGTGATTTTGATGGGGTTGCTAGAGATGAATGGGGCTGGTGTGTGGCTTATTCATGTCATTGGTGTGGCGTTTATTCTGGGGCGAGTGATTCACGCTAAAGGGATCTTAGCGAAGAATTTCAAAGGCAGAAAAGTGGGTATGGTGTTAACGCTTATCTGCATGATCTCTTTGATTGTCCTAAACTTAGCTTACCTACCTTTTGATAAAATGTTCTAGGGAGCATTATGGCATTGCGCCTTCCTCCTGCTTGGGCGATTGTCCTTGCAGGGCTAATACTCAACATCATGGCGATTGTCATGTCGAGCTTGGTGTTGGACAAAATTGAAGCGGAGAAATCGGAATACAACGATCGTAAATACGGTAATGTGTACTCTATACAACTGTCCTGGAATACGATCGAAACCTTAGAGCGTAAGCGTGAAGCGATTCTGATTCACCTTGATAAGCTATCCCCAGAAATCGCTCAACCTGCCACAGTTCTTGATGAAGCGCTTCGCGGACAACTTCGGAGTTGGGTGAGTGACGAGGTGCCGGCCATCTCGTTGGCTAATTTACCTAAGCTTATGATGCTGATAAACAATGCCCAAGAATCGCAACGATCACGAATTGATGACTACTATTTGGATAATCTAACTTTGGTTGAGTTGATCCAAAAGCTTGATGAGAAAATGGCTTTCTATAAGAACATCGCCCTGTTTCTTCAGGTGTTTGGTTTAGCGCTTATCTTAGCTCGCGACCTAGCAAGAAGACCTTAGTCTTTAACCTTATTTACCTATTTACTTGTACCGCTAACGAGACTCACTTGGCAGGTTGGGGTGCTGCTGGCCTTGGTATTTTGGTAGCTGTTCTTTCAGCCCCTTAAACGTGCTCAGCGCACTGCCTATCGATAACTTATTCATCAACCAATTGGGCAAGTTGCCACCTGCGTTCGCATATGCGGTGTAGGTGATGTAAGTATTGCCATTAGTGAGCGGTTGCAGCGTCCAAAGTGCGTCCACATCGTAAATTCGAATATACCCCGATTCTTTCGCCAAATAGTTAGACGCATCCTTTATCGACAAGACAAACTGCCCATCCTCGATGCTGTACTTTGAGTAGGTCACCATATCGCGATCTCTAGCAGGCCAAGGCGCTTTGAATTGGGTATAGACGATGTTTTCTGCCTCAGATATCTGCATCAAGACACGGCTTTGCGACACATTGTCTATCCAGTTTGGCACGTTCTCGCTGTCTTCCAATAACAGTAAAAAACCGGAGTAAGTGGTGGGCGTTTGCATCTGTGCTCGTATTTCGACCAAGCCTTCGCTGTGTGGCCTTTTATCAATCATGATGCCATCTTCACTTTTGACGAACTGCCATGGGTTGGCATAAGTCAGTGTCGATAGGGCGCAGAGGCCGAGTACCAAAATCTTAGGTAATGTCATTATTCTTCCATAAAAAGAAAAGCTTATCTGCTAGGAGTATAGAATAGAAATGGACTTAGTAGGTGTTGCCAATCGCTTTGGGTTGGCCTCTTTGGGGAAAATCCCAATGAAAACGGAAGCGTTCGGTCGCTTCCGTTTTATTCTTGGGCAATGGATAAGCGCTGTAGGCTAGAGCTTATAGGCTTCTACGGTTTTGATGGTTGTCCAGTTGCTGTTGGCGTCTTGGATGAACTCTTGTGTATTCTCCAGCCAGCGTTTCTGAACCGATTTGTCTAAGTTCAGATACAACTTTCCATCTTCCACCTTCCAAGCGAGAGGGTCGGTTTCAAACTTCTTACCCATGGCTACTCCAAACGCGCAGTAACCGCCATATTGAGGGGCATAGGCTTCTGGATTGGCTCGAAATTCATCTCTGTTTTCACTGCTCGCAAAGTTATAGATCGCATTCTTATAGGTCGCTGTGAACTCAGATGTGCCTTTTACTGGACCTTCATTGGCAAAGTAAGCGACAGGATCATAGCCTTTAATTGCGAGGTTATTGCTGTCGACACTCATATCAAGGTCTGCTGCCATTAACGAAAAGCTGGTGCCTAGTAACGCGGCCATTAGAGTGATTTTTTGACTGGTCGATTTCATGTGTGACATATCAAGTTCCTTGTCAGTGTTGGTTATCTTGTTTGAAATAATTTAGCCCACTCGTCCGGTCTATAGAGGGACAAAAGAACTAAAAACTAAGCGAATCGTTCGGAGGATGCATGGATCTGCTTTCACAACTAATGGAACACTTCTCGATACGCACTGGCGTTTTCTATTCTGGAAACCTGTGTGGAGTATCGTCATTTAACGCGCAACAAGGTAAAGAGGGCCACCTTCATGTATTGAGCGCGGGGGAGTTGAGCTTGTCTAGCGATCACACGGAACACAGGCATTTGTCGCAGCCTTGCATTGTTTATTTGCCGAAATGGCGTCACTGGCCGCGATGTCTCGCACTCAGTTTATTGAAGCATTCAAGCGCGAGGTGGGCGAAACTCCGGGTGATTATGTCCAAAAGTGGCGTGTGTCTGTGGCTCAGTCTTTGCTGTTACAAAACAAGCCCATCAATTGGGTGGCGGACGAAGTGGGGTACAACAGTTATTCTGGATTCTCGCGTGCTTTTCAGCATGTCGCGGGAATGTCGCCACGTTTATGGCTAAAGCAAAATGTGTCGTAAAGCGCTGGCCATCCCTACCTGCAATATGGCTATTGGCATCAGGCTGGCCTATGTTTTAGCGGAAATTGAGCGTAGTTTGTTCATTTCTCGAATGACGGTGTAAAAAGGTGGACTTTATTAGCTCGTTGTAACATCCTGCCCGTCCTATTTTATCAGACATCAATGAGACGAAGTGCCTGCTGAGCATTATTCAGCCTCCCGTATCTCATTAAAGTATTAAGGAGTTCAACTTGAACCTATTTGTAAGAGACCTTACCGTTATCGATTCTTCATACATCTGTGAACACAGAGGGGTCGTAGGAGATAGTTGGATTTTGGATGTCACTATGTCTGGTGAACTTAATGAAATGAGCATGGTGCTGGATTTTAGTAAGGTCAAAAAGCAGATCAAACAGTTGGTTGATCAACATGTTGACCACCGCTTACTGCTGCCAATGAAAAACTCTGCAATCGTGCATCAAGCAAGCAAAGCCGGTTACTCTAAGGTAGATGTGTTGCGCGGTGACAAGAGCCTGCACCTGCACTGCCCTGATGAAGCTTACTGTCTGATTGACGCTGAAGCGATCACCATCGAGAGTGTGACCGCTCATGTTTATGATATTCTTCGCGACAACCTTCCAAGTAACGTCACAGGGTTAGAGATTACCCTTCGCCATGAAAACATTAATGGTGCGTTCTACCACTATACTCACGGTTTGAAAAAGCATGATGGTAACTGCCAGCGCATCGCGCATGGTCACCGTTCTCCAGTAGAAATCGTGGTCGATGGTCAGCGTGACGGGCAACGTGAACAAGCATTTGCTCAGCGTTGGGAAGACATTTATTTAGGTTCTAAAGAAGACCAAGTTTCAGTTTCATCACTTAACCTGAGTGAAAACGCGAACAGTGTTAATGATGAAAGTCACTATGGCTTCCGCTACACCGCGCCACAAGGCGAATTTGAGCTAGCGATTGCTAAGAGTGAGACGGAAATTTTACCGACAGATACCACGGTGGAATTACTTGCTGGCTATATCGCGGATCAAGTTGAACCGAGCCTAGCAGAGAACCAATCACTACAAATCGTCGCTTATGAAGGTGTTGGCAAGGGCGCAATGGCGTTCCGATAACACTTCAACGAGTGACACAGTCTCATTACTGACATGATGAAATAAAGGCAAGATAATCCGTTATCTTGCCTTTACTTTTTGTGACTCTTTAAAACTGATTTAGCTGATGATGTTAGGCACAAACACTAACGAAGCAGCACGCGTCGCAGTGGTGTTTTTTCGATTCCAACAACCAACCCGAAGCTCAACAATACGGTGCCAAAAAATACCGTAACGTCTTTTGCCAGTTCCGTAATGCCTAAAACTCCACAGACATTGAACAACACGATAATGATCAGTAGATGACTGACGTAGATACCCAGCATGCGATTTGAAATGGCACGCACCCAAGCGTAGTTACCCATGTTTGGATTAGCCAAAAGCCACATGAACACGCCCATCCCCCATAGCGCCGTGCCAAACAAGAAATCATTCATGTTGAATCCGACGTCGAACGTGGTGAGCCATGCCGCCTCAGCAAAGTGAATCAACATGCCTAACGCTAATAACCCCAACGCTTTAGTTGATGACACCTTCCATTGATTCTGACGAATAAGGAAACCTAAGGTCACCATTAACGTGCTAAAGAACGGGCCATTACGCGTGAAGAAAGGTGCTTCTAACCCGGTTAGCGTTGCGTAGCTGCCCGCTAAAACACCATAAACGTAAAGTACAATGGCCGCTGGTAATAGCAGTTTGTCGAGTTTCATTTCGACTATCAAAGCAATGATCAAAACTGCACATACGAGAGCGGGAATAAACCATAAATGAACCAATCCACCCTCTAAGAAAGAGTTAAGTGGCGTGTTCATTAAGAAACCCCAATAGCCTTGGCGCTCACCTAGGTAACCAAACTCTTCTACCTTCGCGAGGTTGAATGGCATCACTAAGCAAATGATGCTCCATGCTAACCAAACCTTAAGCAGTGGTTTAGAGTAATTAATGACGGTTTGCCACGGGGAGGCAGTCAGCTTGGGCTGAATAAGATAACCGGAAATTAGGAAAAACAGAGGTACCGCAAAACGAGCGGTTTGGTTGAGTACATAACCGATCCAAGGCACTTCATCTATTTGCCAATAAGTGAGTGCCATTTGACCGTGTAAACCAATGATCGCCAAGATAGCAATCACTCGACCCAACTCAATACTGGCGATGTGTTGTGAAGGCGTATGTTGAACGGAAGACATATCAGATCTCTTAGTAAAATTTTTACGAAATCTAGCAGTCTTTATGCCCAACCAGTTAGTCCTAAATCAAGGCTTATGACCTTTGTTTCAAGGCTAGTGTCGGTTTTTTGAAGCCTGTCGCAGCTATATTAAATCCATTGCAGTAAGTACAAAAATACCGAGAGTACAAGTGATAAGAGAAACAACAGTAGTAAGCGCGATGATGTTAGCCGCCAGTGTTGAGTTTCCTCCCATCGCACGAGCCATAACGTAGCTTGCCGCTGCTGTTGGTGCTGCGCTCATCAAGAAGATAAGCCCGAGATCGAGCCCTTCAAATCCTAAGTACCCAGCCGCCAGTGTAATCAGTAACGGTGAGGCAATTAACTTGTAGCTAGAGGCGAACCACGTCGATAACTTTTCTTGTTTGAGCGAGCTGATGTCCAGCGACCCACCGGTACACAGCAGTGCCAAAGGTAACGTCATGTTGGCAAAGTACTGACCAGCATCAGTGACCATTTTTGGGATAGGAATCGAAAGCGCATAGAAGACGACCGCTAAGAAAATAGCGATGATCAATGGGTTCTTGGTAATCGACTTAGCGATCACTTTAATCGCTTTCGCACCAGTGTCTTCGCCTTTGGGTGTCAGTGCAATCACGGCTTGAATGTTATACAACACGGTTAGAGATGCGACATAGATAGCCGCCAATGCCACGCCTTGGTTGCCATAGATATTAGCCACATAGGCGAGGCCGATGATCGCGGTATTGGCGCGGAATCCACCTTGGACAATCACACCTTGATCTTTCGAACCTTTAAATACTAATTTGGTTGAGAAAATCGTGAACAAGAAAAAGACAAAGTTAGCGATGACGCCAAACGCAACTAACGCGCTACTGGCTGAAAAGTTGTGATTCGATTGAACAATACTCAGAAATAGCATCGCGGGCAGGGTGACTTGAAATACCACCTTAGATGCGACATCAATGAAATTGTCATTGATTAAGCCGATTCGTTTGAGCATCACACCAAGAAACAGCATTAAACAGATAGGGCCTGTTACTGACGCCGAAAACGCAAACTGTTCCCAAAGTGTGTTCATTGTTTTTCCTTTGTTAGTCGATTTCAATTTCCTTTGAATACTGTCGCATTTTTCCACAGTTCTTTGATAAGACAAAATGAATACCTAGGGTTAAGTAAAAAATCTTGAAAAAAAGAACGAACGTGCTAAAAATAATGTATCAGATTTATTATTGGTGAATAATGAGTAAGGGAAAGATAACCAAAGAGTATATTTTGAGCCATGCATTCGCGCTTGCAAGTGAGAATGGGCTTGAGAGTTTGACGATTGGCGAGTTAGCCAAGCAGTGTGGCATGTCTAAGAGTGGCTTGTTTGCACACTTCAACTCTAAAGAAAACCTGCAACTCTCTGTACTCGAGTATTCCAACGCCATATTCACCGAAAGAGTCATCATTCCCGCAAGAGAGCTGGGAGATGGTGATATTGAAGCGAAATTGAAACAGCTGCTCGACAATTGGTTGGGCTGGAACCATTCATTCCAAGGCAGTTGCATGTTTATTGATGCATGGAAAGATGCGGGCAGTGAAAGGTCTGTGATTCAGAAAGCACTGCAGAAAACCATTTCAGTGTGGATTGATTACTTGACGATTCAGGTAGCAAAAGCGGTTGAGAGCAAACAGTTCAGAGCCGATTTAGACCCGAAACAGGCAACCTTCGAGTTATACGGTCTTTATTTGAGTGCGAACTTGTTCTACTCGTTACGAGGCCAACAAGCGAGCCACACCCATTTTTGGAGTGGTGTCGAGCGCTTGGTAGCCAGTTGGAGAGCGGTTTAATACATACAGCAGGTTAACTCGCAAATCATGTGACTTTGCTTAACTAAGGTTTGCAAAAGATTTTAACAGAAGTGGCGGCAAGCAATCATAAACAGCGCTATCGTCATTTTTTATACTAACAAATAGCACGGTCGTTCGATTTTCAGGGCCGAGCTCGATCCGCCAATGATGATGGCGATACAAGGACCGGTCATGAGTGACAAAATCTACTTTAATACATCGAACAAATTCAGCTTCAAGCGCAGCTTAATTGGCGCAACAACCAATCTTCATTACATCCTAGCGCCGAGTCATGCGAAGAAAACCGCACGTAAGTTGCTGCTCACGCCAATGCGTACTGAGCAGAAAAATGCTGATCCCCAAGGGCTTATCAAGAGTGAAATCAAAGGTCGTGATGGCGTTTTAAAAACCTATTCTTTGGGTACGGGGCCTGTTTGGGTGCTGACTCATGGTTGGTCTGGCACCGCGAGTCAGTTTTTCCCTCTGATGGAACATATCGCCGCTAAAGGTTTTACGGCTCTGGCTTATGATCACCCTGCTCATGGTGGCAGTGATGGTGTACATGGTCATATTCCTGCGTTTGTGAACGGCCTTGAAGCGATTCTCGATTCGGTGGGTGAGGTAGCAGGTTTGGTCGGTCACAGTATGGGCACGGCTTCTGCGTTGGAATGTAAGCACGTTAAATTGGAAAACAAGCCATTATTGCTGATTGCACCTGTACTGGATTATCTAGAAAACCTATTTGGCAGCGTTGCGCGTTCTGGCTACTCAATGAAACTGTTCGAGGCGGTAGTTGGAGAAGTCGAAGAGCAGTTTAACTACCCGATTCAGTCTGTTGATCCCTATGGAAAGCTAGCGCTTCGTGAGTCTCAGACGATCATCGTTCATGATGAGCAAGACAAGTTTACTAAGTTTGATGTGTCTCAGCGTGCTGCTAATGAAATGGGTCGCGTTACTTTAATTGCGACTCAAGGACAGGGCCACGGGCGAGTAATGAAGTGCCCACAAGTATTTGAGAGCTTTGATAACTTGATTGGTTAACTTTAACTAATCAAGCCAGTAGAACGCAGGTTAAGAAAACAAACACTAAAAAGGCCAACCAGACATTATCTGGTTGGCCTTTGTTTTAGGGATTTAGTTGATGCTTAGTTGGTGTTTAGCTCAACCCTATTTTTAGTTAACAGCTTGCAGGACCAATCTCTTTCCACACGCCCCATTGGCCTGTCGTTGTTGGATCTTCACCGGTTGTCCACCATTTCGCTTCCCAAATCTTACCGCCTTGAGTCACTTGGTCGCCACCAGTGTAAACCGCGCCTGAATCCCAAGCGTTAGTACACGTACCGCCGCCTGTGGTTTTCTTTAGAACTTTCACTGAAGTAGCCGCAACCGATGTATCAGTGCCATCGCTGACCGTTACAGAGAAGTTCAGCGTTGTATCTTGCGTGTATTCCGCCGCGACAAAGCTCACTGAAGAACCTTGAATCGTTGCATCAATACCAGCAGGTACATCCCATGTGAAGATCAATGTGTCTTGGTCAGCATCGCTCGAAGCCGAAGCATCAACCACGACAACATCACCCGCACTTACTTCAGCCGGAGCCGAAACAACCGCGACCGGAGCTGTGTTTACTGGACCTGTGTCTTTAGGGCTTACTGTTACAACCACTGTGTCAGTTGCAGTAGCACCTTCGTTGTCAGTTACCGTTAGGCTGAACGTGAGTACTTCTTGTTGAGCAACTTCAACCACATCGAAGCTTGCAACTGCTGCATTCGAGTTGGCCAGCGTTACTGCCGTACCGCTTACTTGTGACCAAGCGTAGCTCGCAATCGTGCCGTCGCTGTCTTTTGAAGCGCTACCGTCTAGAGAAACAGAAGCTGGGCCTTCAACCGATTGGTCTGCGCCCGCTGCTGCGGTTGGTTTACGGTTTACAGGATCTGTTGTTCCGCCCGCTAGGCCTTCATGCATTGCGTTGAGGATGTCGCCGTTATCTGCATCAATTTCCCAAGAGAATAGACCCGCAAGGCCAAGGCTACGAACGTACGCGCCTTTTGCTTTTACAGAGCGATCATCATCAAATGTGATTAGCTGACCTGAAGTGCGGTTCCAAACGTAAGGCGCTTCTGCCATTTCGTCATAGCCATATTCGAAGCCGTTGATGCCTTGGTTATTCGCGCCAAGCATGTTTGCTTTAATGCCTTTGTAATCAATAACGCCATCTTCCCATACGCCTTGCGCAGAGCTGCCTTTCAGTTTGCCGTTACCAACGCCTGTCATAGGGTCGCTCGGATCGGTGAGTGATGATGGTAATACGCCTTCCCAACCACGACCGTACATCGCTGTACCAACCACAAGCTTGTTCGCTGGAACACCTTGCTCAAGCAACAGTTGGATGCCGTTGTCTGTGGTGTAAGCTGGGCCTGTGTATTGTTCGCCATTTTCATCAAGGCCTGTGCCATCACATTGACCAGGACGCATGAAGTTACCGCAGTTTAGTGCTGTTTGGTGACCTAACACGTTGTTCCAACCGCCGTAGAAGTCGTAAGTCATTGCGAAGATGTAATCCATGTATTGGATAGCATCGCCGTAGTTCACGTCTTCAATCTTATCGTGACCAACACCGATCGCAGAAGTGAGCTCGTAAGTACGACCGTTTTCCGCTTCTAGCTCATCTAGCATCACGCGAAGTTCTGCCATCAGTGCAATGTAAGCTGGGCCGTCATTTACAGGATCACCAAGGTCTGGAGCAGCACCGCCACCACCAGGGAATTCCCAATCGATATCCACACCGTCGTAGAATTTCCATGTGTTAAGGAATTTCTTAACAGACGCTACAAAGGTGTCACGGTTGGCTTTAGTTGTGAAATCAAAGAACGGGTCAGACAGCGTCCAGCCACCAATCGATGGGATGATCTTCAAATCAGGATTACGCTGTTTGAGCGCCATCATCATTGCGTAGTTACCCTTGATCGGTGAGCTGTATTCGTGTCCCGCTTGAGGGAAGCTTTTCTGGAAAGCCGCCCAAGGGTCATGAATCACCACTTCGTAATCGTTAACACCCTGACAAGCTGTCATGAGTGCGTTGTAGCTGTTACCGCCTACTGATTTAACTGATTCGTTCGGACCACAAATTGGGATGAAGCCATAAAGGATATGGGTTAAGTTGTCAGCGGGTAGGTTATCAACGGTGTAATCACGGCCGTAAATACCCCACTCTACAAAGTAAGTACCGACTACCGTATTTGGATCTGTGTTGTATGACTTGTTGTTCGGATCCACATTCATCGCAAGTGGCGCTAAGTGTGAGCCATCGGTATCAGCGATCGTGATTTGAGCAGGTGCGCTCTTGCTACAACCTGTTTCATCACACGCTTCGATTTCCATCTCAAATAAGCCGCCTTGGCCATATTCGAATGAAGCTGTGGTTTGGCTGCCAGTGATTGGGCCGGTGGCCACTTTAACGCCATCAAAGTAGATGTTGTACGTGTTTCCTGACGTTCCGCTCCATTGGTTGAACTTAACGTCGACCTTCGCTTGGTCGTGATATTTCACCATCTGGTTGTAGCCAGAGGTGGTTTCCATCGCGAGTTCAATTTTAGAAAATTGCAGGTTGTTGGAACCGTACATGTCGATGCTAGGTGCTGTTGGAGCAGCTAATGCTGTACCAGATAGCGCTAGAGCAATGCTTGCAGCACAGGTATTTATACGAATCATACTATTTCTCTCATTCCTTGAAGATTACGAGAACCCAATGGCCCCATAAACGGCTCCAATCAGTTTTGAAGGAGCTTCCCAGTCAGTATTTGAGGGAGTTTTAATTTCATAACTGAAAATAAATCCGTTTTCGATGGACAACTAAAAAATTGTATCTTGTTACAATTCTGTTGCTTAATGAATGAGAGGCTGAGTCCATGTTTTATAAAATAAAACATCCTTCAGTAGGAAAATCTCACAAGTGAAAATTCACGACATGAAGTTATGAAAAGGTGCGACAAACTATAAGAAAATACTGTGGATTGAAGCTGAATCACAAAGTGAAGTATGTTGAGCGAGCGGGGTCGATCGACGGGTAAACTTGAAGACGAATGCTTATGGCAGTATGGATAAGAGGGTTATCTTTTGAATTGCTCAGCTAAGGAAGCGCGTCGTTGTTGCATGACACTATGGGTATCACCAGTCGCAGTATCTTCGTAGCCTTCTTTAATAAATTGCTGAGATGGTACGCTTGGCTCTAATCGCTTTAAGCGAGGCGAATCGTAAGTACCACTGATGGTGTAAACGGTGGTTCCAGAGCCAGTGTTGATCGTGACGATCTTCCCGTCAAAATCGAATGAGGTAGTGATAAGACGATGATTCATCATCACACCGTTTTCTGAAAGTGTCAGGATGTCGGTGTTGTAAGGTGGCGCCGCAATCTCTATCCATGTGCCATAGACGTTGCTTGGGCTGACAGATTGCTGGTGGGCTTGGTAAGCAAAATAGCCGGCGGTGAGGGCAACCATAAAGCCAGCTAATAGGAAGCCGTAGAGTAACGAGTTGGCAAATAGATCTCTGCTTTTAGTCGGCTTTTTTGCCATTATCTCTTCATTTTTCGACTGATATTGTTTTAGATTCTATTAATTAAAACCTTAGTTTGCAAAAATTGTTCTAAGAGTTAGAAGCAGGATCGAATGTTCTAATAAATGTGGTTGCGTTAGTGGTTTTTAGCCTTGCTCCTCAGTATTTACGCTATCAATGAAAGCGAACTCCAGAAATGCTTAAGCTATGCGTATTTATTTCTTGTAGGAAAGTCTCGAATTGGTTAAAACAATTATCACCTAAATTTACGCATAGGCTTACTCGGTGAGCTCAATAATTGCAATTTGAAGATAACAAGGAAGTACAATGATTAAAGAAAACACATACTTTGAAGGTGGCGTTAAGTCGTTAGCGTTTAACCAGTCTGGTGCTGATGTGAGTGTTGGTGTAATGGCGGCTGGTGAGTACACGTTCGGTACTGCGGCTCCAGAAAAGATGACCGTTGTTAAAGGTGCTTTGATTGTAAAGCGTGTTGGTGATGATGACTGGACGACATACCAATCTGGTGAGTCTTTTGACGTAGCGGGTGACTCTTCATTCGACCTACAGGTAAAAGAAGCGACTGCTTACCTATGTGAGTACTTGTAATCAGGTCTAAATTTGTTCAATCAGGCATCGTTTGTCTCTGATTTAATAGAAAAAAACCACGCTCTAGGAGCGTGGTTAAATAAGTGATAGTAACCGGCAGTGGATAGTGTCACTTGTTTTTGTAGTCATCAAATGGATGACCAAATCGTTGTTCGTTGCAAAATCTCTTCAATCTTCAATCTTCAAAGCTCAAAGCTCAAAGCTCAAAGCCAAGACATCAGTAAGTCTCAAACACACCGTTGTTGTAGTCTTGAATTGTATGTTCAATCTCTTCCATCGAGTTCATGACAAACGGACCATAGTGCACGACAGGTTCATTAATCGGCTGACCAGAAAAAATCAGTACACCTGAATCTTCTAGGCTTTCTAAAGACAACAATTCAGCTTTGGTGAGCAGGGCAAGTTGACTTTGGTTGATCACTTTGTCGCCGATCTTAATACTGCCTCGGTACACATAAGTTATGGCATTGTGATTAACATTAGTCCCTAACGTGACTTTTTGCCCAGAATGAGAGCGCCAATCCGCAACGCTTAATGGCACACCTGTTTTCTGTAATGGACCCTGCGCTCGTAAAGCCTCTGAATCCTTGTCAGTTTGGTTGTGCAGTTCAAACCCTCCGGCAATCACTCTTAACAAACCACTTTGTTCACTTTGATGCTCCGCGATGCTTTCACTTTGGAAATCGTGATACTGAGCTGGCTGCATTTTGTGTGTCGCAGGTTGGTTTATCCAAATCTGAAAACCATGCAGCGCACCTTCTTCCATCATTGGCATTTCGCTGTGAATGACACCACGGCCTGCGGCCATCCATTGAGCGCCACCGCTGCGTAGCTCTCCAACATTCCCCATATGGTCTTTGTGTTGGAAGTGACCTTGGAGCATGTAAGTGAGCGTTTCTATCCCACGGTGAGGATGTGGAGGAAAGCCGCCAACATAGTCTTTGCTTTCATCCGACTTCAGTTCATCAATCATTAAAAATGGAGAGAAACGTGCGTTATTAAAACCTGCGAGTCGTTGGATTTTGACGCCATCACCATCTGAGGTGGCATGTGCTGTAATCACATGATCTACTGCTCTTACATTCGTCATTTTGAAACCCTCATAAACTTGAATAACTGTAGTTTATGTAATTTGATTTAAAAAGAAGATGGCACAGCGTTGAGTGACTTATTCGAAAATCTTGAACAGGTAACAATATGAAATTATGTCTATACTCAATAGAGAGTATATCGCCAAGGAGGCCGCTATGGCAGTTCAGCAAAAACATGGCGAAAGGCATGGTCGGATAGGTTTTGATAACGACTTTACAACGGAGCAAAGCCAGCGCTTTACAGAGGTTGCAAACAGCGCAGTTAAACGCCGCGTGAAAAAACGTGAGATAGAAGCGCCGTTTATTCAGTCAGCTAAGCAAGCCGCTTTTAAAACCGTGGTGAGGCGACCTAAAGGGAATAACCCAAACCGAACACGTCAAGTCATATGGATTATTATGATCGGGTTAGTGAGTCTTTGGCTTATGTACCTTGCAGGTTAGCAGCGCCGCTCCGTTATAGGAATGGCTAGCGTTGGCGCGTTTTTAATAGCGTAACATTGTTCCCTTCGATCTTCGCTTCAAAGCAATCTTCAAGTTCAGATGAATCCGGTGCTGAGCTAACAAGGCTCGTTGGTAGTTCTTCTATCAGGGTCGATACTGGGTTGTCGTGATAATAAGCATATCGGTTTTTTCCTGAATGCTTGGCAACATACATCGCTTTATCAGCACATCTCGTCAGCTCATGTAATTCTTGGGCATCTTGCGGATACAAAGCAACCCCAACACTTAACGTCAATTCCTTGATTCTCTCGTTTGTTTGGCAGCCGCTTTCGAACAGCCCGCAGATCCTATCTAGAATGCCGTCTAGATCTTTACGAGTTGGCACATCGTAGAGCATCAGAACAAACTCGTCTCCAGCAAAGCGCGCGATGGAATAATCGTATTCATGGCTTTTTCTGTCTCTGGTTCGAATGTTGTTGCTCAAGCGATTGGCAAAATGCTGTAAGACACTGTCTCCCACATCGTGCCCGTAGCTGTCGTTAATGCCTTTAAAGTCATCTATATCCAAAAAGACCAATGCCGTAAGTGATCGCTCACTATCCACGGTGGCTAGTTTTTCTGTCGCCCAGCGTTCAAAGCTCCAACGGTTTGCCAAGCCGGTTAACTGATCTCTGTAAGCGAGATCTTCAATGCCTTCTTTATACAGGCGTTGAATATAACTGACGGCTTTTGTGTAGTAATAGGCGGATGTGTGACACACCAAGCTCATGGTAAACAGGCTAAGAATAAACCGATGTGTGCTGTTAAATGGTAAAGAAAAATTGTTGGGCATTGCTGTAATCAAGGTGCTGATAAATATGCAAAATGAGGTGCTGAAGATAATGCCAATTCTGAAATCGTTAATGAAAATGACGGCTGCCAGAATAGGGTAGAGCCAAAGTATCCGGTCGGGAATAGCGTGACTGTACAAGAATAGGATAACCCCTTGTACCAGAAGAACACCACTCAGAATCAATTCTGAATATTCAGGGTTAATGACTTTTCTTACGTAAAATGCATTGGAGATAGCGATCAGTGCAAAACACAATTCGAAAACCGACAGTGTGTAATGTTGGCCTTGGAAGTAAGCCCAAGTGTAGAAAATGAATAACGCAGCGGCAGTCAGTGAAAAGGAGTGGACAATTTTTTGCTTGCGGGTGGACCGTATGTCCGCCATTTCTTCTAGGTGTCTGCCGACCAGCCTTTTCATGTGATTTGTGCCAAAGATTTTGATAATGGAGTTAATAGTAGATTAGATAATAAGCTACGCGGAGATTTAGAGGGCTATTTAGTGTGATTGTTATCAAGGTTTTATATTAAAAAGTAATCAACCAATAATAAATAGTGATGTGTATCACTGACGGCGCAAGCTTGTCCGAGCGTGAGGATAATCAAGGTTCGATTTGGCAAAAGCGATTTAGTTATTATCTACTTGCTTTCCAATGATTTACTCAACATAGTTTGTATATAGCTAAATGTTTATAGATACCTAAATTTGATAGAGGCTCATTATGTTAATTACCTTTAGTTGCAAGGCTCATGCTAGCGTCACGATGTTTGGTGAGGTAGGTCTTCAGTTCATTAAGATGCTTGGACATAGTGGCGCTATTCCAGGAGCCATTGATGCTCCAGACGTTCCTCAAGCTCTGGATAATTTACGTACTGCGATAGCCGCAGAGCAGAGCAAACCAATCGAGCAAGAGAATGCTGATGACGATAATGAAGAAGAAGTTGTTGAAGCGCCTGTCAATATCGGTAGCCGAGCTTTTCCGTTGGTTGAACTGTTGAAAGCCGCTATCACAGAAGAGTGCGAAGTAATGTGGGAAGACGGCAGCGGTAAACGACTGTAGTTCGATTCGCGCAAAACGTAACAAGCCTATCGAATCTATTTTAATAGGAATGAATGTTGAGCCAGTATTGATCATGTCATGGAGTTTGATGGTGATGAATCGACACTGGCGCTTTTTTATGCGAAGTGTTTCGCTTGTGTCTGTTCGTTTACAAAGTTCATCAGCCTTGAAATGAGTGACTTTTGTTATCGTAATATCAATCCATAACAGACCGTAAACAAAGTGATGCTGTTCACGCTTTCTTGACTCCCAATTCTGAACTAAGAATTTTTCCTAGTTATTCTAAGACCCTCTCTCATGCGGTCGATTTTTAGACTCCTTATTATTTCACGGTCAACTAACAAACAATGTATGGCCGCAATTATGCCGTGCAGACCTCACAAAAAATAAGAGAGTTCACAATGTTAAAGTTCCTAGATCAGGTTCGAAAACCGACGCTGGATCTTCCGGTCGAAACTAGAAGAAAAATGTGGTTTAAACCATTCCTACAATCTTACCTCGTCGTGTTCATTGGTTATCTAACCATGTATTTGATCCGTAAGAACTTCAATGTCGCGCAAAACGACATGATTTCTACTTATGGATTATCGATGACGGATCTAGGTCTTATCGGTCTGGGTTTCTCTATCACTTACGGTATCGGTAAAACCGTCGTTTCCTATTATGCCGATGGTAAAAACACCAAGCAGTTCCTGCCATTCATGCTTGTCCTTTCTGGTATCGCTATGTTGGGCTTCAGCTTCAGTATGGGCGGTGGCAGTGCTAGCTTATTCTTGATGGTTGCCTTCTATGCGTTGAGTGGTTTCTTCCAAAGTACCGGCGGTCCTTCAAGCTACTCGACCATCACTAAATGGACGCCTCGTAACAAGCGTGGTTCTTATTTAGGCCTTTGGAATATGTCGCACAACGTGGGTGGCGCAGGTGCCGCTGGTGTTGCTCTGTTCGGTGCTAACTACCTTTTTGATGGCAACGTGATCGGTATGTTCGTGTTCCCATCAATCATTGCGATTGTGGTTGGCTTTATTGGTATGCGCTTTGGTAATGACTCTCCAGAAGCCTATGGTCTAGGTACGGTTGAAGAGTTGTTTGATGAAGAAGTCAGCGAAGAAGATACGGCTGCTGAAGAAAATCAAATGACTAAGAAAGAGATCTTTGTTGAATACATCCTGAAAAACAAAGTGATCTGGTTGCTCTGCTTCGCGAATATCTTCTTATACATTGTTCGTATCGGTATCGATCAATGGTCTACCGTTTATGCGTATCAAGAGCTAGGTCTATCAAAAGAAACCGCGATTTCAGGCTTCACTCTGTTTGAGGTTGGTGCACTGGTCGGTACGTTAATGTGGGGTTATCTGTCAGACCTTGCGAACGGACGCCGTGCTTTGGTTGCTTGTGTATCGCTTGGCCTGATTATCGTTTCGCTAGAGTTCTACCAGCATGCAACCAGTGAGTTCATGTACCTAGCATCACTGTTTGTGCTTGGTTTCCTAGTATTTGGTCCTCAGTTGCTGATTGGTGTTGCTGCAGTAGGTTTCGTGCCTAAGAAAGCAATCAGCGTTGCGGATGGCGTGAAAGGTACATTTGCTTACTTAATTGGTGACAGCTTTGCCAAACTTGGCCTAGGTATGATTGCAGACGGCACACCTATTTTTGGCTTAACGGGTTGGAAAGGCACGTTCGCAGCGCTTGATACGTCAGCTGCCATTTGTATCGTGTTACTGCTATTCGTTGCGGTTGCGGAAGAGAAGAAGATTCGCCACGCTAAGAAAATACACTTAGCGTCTCAAAACGCGTAGCGAGTCTCACGTGCTTTATTGGTTTAAAGCACGTGAGATCATACCAATCGTTAGTTCGATTCAGTATCATCTCTATTAATAAACTTAATTTTAGATAGCTCCTGTTGGGGCTATTTTTCTTTCTTACTCTTAATTTTGGTTAATATCATGATTAATGTTGCGCTTGTTGATGACCACGTCATTGTTCGTTCGGGCTTTGCTCAATTACTCAGTCTTGAAACTGATATTACGGTCGTGGGTGAATTTAACTCTGCGGCAGAAGCGCGCCTAGGATTGCCAAGCTGTCACCCTGATGTCGTGATCTTGGATATCTCAATGCAAGATGAAAGTGGCCTGAGCTTATTGGAAGAGATTCCATCTGGCATTGCCAGCATCATGTTGAGCGTTCATGACTCTCCGGCGATGGTTGAGAAGTCATTAGAGTTAGGAGCCAAAGGTTATCTCAGCAAGCGCTGTAGCCCTGATGAGTTAATTCAAGCCGTACACACGAGCGCAAATGGTGGCTGTTATCTCACGCCCGATATCGCCATAAAGCTTGCGACACCCATGAAGAACAAAGCCACTTTAAATCAGCTCACCCGCAGAGAAAGCGAAGTGTGCCAGTTATTGGCAACAGGGCTCGATGTAAAATCTATCGCCGTAGAGCTAGGGGTTAGCCATAAAACGGTGCATGTACATCGAGCCAATGCGATGGACAAACTCAATGTTAAGAACAACGTCGAGTTAGCGAAACTGTTTACACAAGACCAGTATTAATGCGTTCTTACCTAGCCACCTCCCTGTGTGGGGTTTTTATGGCTGGTTGTGCATGGTTCTGTTTGTGGGTTATTGCCTTCTATTTTATTAATGACCCTGAGTTAGCCATTCTGCTTTTCCCGTTTTCACTTCGATTGGGAATGACGCTGCACACTCGCACTCACTATTGGCCTGCTATCTATATTGCCGAGTGGGGGCTTGCGATCGCTTTAGCTCTGCTACTTGATGAACCTCAATGGCTGACGATACTCATCGCCAGTGGATTGAGTATTCCTGTCACGCTAATTGCCAAGCGTTATTATTCTGGTGACCAGAATCGTCACTTGTTAGTGATGGCGAGCTTAATCATGGTCACAGCATTCATTAATGTTGCCGTTGTGGGTTCTCATGTTCCGGCTGTTTACATGGTGTGGTTGGTGAGTATTACTGGCGGACTGATGCTGGTGCCGATGTGTTATCTAGTCTGGAACTATCTATTCCAAAACAAGTGGTCACCACTGGGCTCTTACTTAATCCATAATGTTGTAGAGTTCAAAATCCGTCACATCGCTTTATATAGCGTCTTGTTGGTCGCCAGTATTTTGATACAAACCAGTTTGCCTGATGAGCTAAGGCGCTTTGCCCCATTCTGTATGGCGATCCCTATTATCTTGCTGGCCGTTCGTTACGGATGGCAAGGCGCTCTGCTTGCAACAATGCTAAATAGTGTCGCGCTGATTGCTGCTCATAGTGGAACGTCCAAACTCGAAATTACCGATTTGCTCTTGTCTCTATCTGCTCAAACCATCACTGGTATATTGCTTGGTTTAGCGGTTCAAAAGCAGAAAGATCTCAATTCGAAATTACGCAGTGAGCTTTCCAGAAATCAAAACCTTTCACGTCAGTTAGTTACCGCTGAAGAGTCAGTTCGTCGTGATATTGCGCGTGAGTTGCATGATGAAATCGGCCAAAACATCACGGCAATTCGTACTCAGGCAAGCATTATTAAACGCGTCGACGCGGCTGAGATGAGCGTTCGCTGTGCGGGTATCATTGAATCATTATCTTTGAATGTTTATGACACCACCAAACGTCTACTTACAAAACTAAGACCTAAGATGTTGGACGATCTGGACTTAAAAGATTCCGTGGAACAGCTTATTCGAGAGATGGAGTTCTCGGATCACGGCGTTGATATCCAGTTAAATTGGCAAGGAGATTACTCGTGTTTGAGTGACACGCTTAAGGTCACTATCTTCAGGCTGTGCCAAGAGTCTCTAAATAATGCCTCTAAATACGCCAACGCGAGCGAGATCAGAATTGAACTGATTTTAGGTGACCAGGCTTACCTTCAGATCACAGATAATGGCATTGGTTTTACAGCGCAAGATCTTCTCAAAGGAATGGGTGTTCGTGGTATGCAAGAGCGTGTTCAGGCGCTCGGCGGCAAGATGACAATCAACGCTAATGGCTCATCTTCGGGTACCAATATCAGCGTTACATTACCTAAAGTGTGAGAACGAATATGTTTGGATTTCTGCGCTCAACAACGTCAAAGAGTGATGCTTTAACCGATGATGAAGTTAATCAGAGTTATCGCTACTGGCGTCTTCACATCATGATAGGTATGTATGTCGGCTATGCGGGTTTTTACTTCACTCGTAAAACCTTTAATTACGCCGCGCCTGCAATGATCACCGATCTTGGTTTGGACAAAGGCGATATCGGCTTAATTGGCACGCTCTTTTATCTTTCTTATGGCTTATCGAAATTTATCTCAGGTACGATATCGGATCGGTCGAACCCTCGTTATTTCATGGGGCTTGGCCTAATCGCGACTGGTCTGATAAACATCGCGTTTGGCTTTTCGAGTTCGTTAGCAGCTTTCATCTCGCTGTGGGTACTGAATGCATGGTTCCAAGGTTGGGGCTGGCCATCGTGTTCCAAGTTATTGACGACTTGGTATTCTCGCTCCGAAAGAGGCTTTCGTTGGGCAATTTGGAATACAGCGCACAACGTGGGTGGAGCGCTTATCCCTATTCTTGTGGGTTATCTAACGCTACAGTTCAGTTGGCGAGCTGGGTTTATCTGGCCGGGTGTGATTGGTGTATTTATCGGTCTTATTGTCTGCTGGCGCTTACGTGACAAGCCCACCACCATGGGACTTCCGACGGTAGGGAAGTGGCGTAATGATCACCTGGAATTAGCGCAAGAGAGCCATGGGCAAGGGTTAAGCTATCGAGAGATCCTGAAAACCTATGTGTTCAGCAATAAGTACATTTGGTTGCTCGCCTTTAGCTATGTGTTGGTTTACATCGTAAGAACGGCAGTTAACGACTGGGGCAACTTATATCTCACCGAAGAACACAATTACAGTTTGATCAACGCCAACGCTGCGTTGTCTCTGTTTGAGATTGGTGGTTTCGTTGGTTCACTTGTTGCTGGGTGGGGATCGGATAGGCTGTTTGGTGGTAACCGTGGCCCGATGAACATCCTGTTTGCAATTGGCATCTTCCTTTCGGTTTCGGCTTTATGGCTTATGCCTTTAACCAACTTTGTGTTTCAAGCGGCTGGGCTATTCTGCGTTGGCTTTTTTGTTTTTGGCCCTCAAATGCTTATTGGCATGGCGGCGGCGGAATGTTCACATAAAGACTCTGCCGGGGCGGCGACAGGTTTTGTTGGCTTGTTTGCTTATATGGGAGCAGCACTTTCTGGTTACCCATTAGCGCTCGTTCTAGAAGCTTACGGCTGGAGTGGGTTCTTCATTACCATCTCTACTTGTGCGGCCGTTATTGGCTTGCTGTTACTGCCTTTCCTACAAGCTCAATCGCCTCAGAAAAGTGCAGAAGCTCGCTCTGGTTTTTAAGGAACGATAACAAGATAGTCACTAGTGTTTGTATTCAGATGCTTGTATCGCTGCTGTAATCAGTGCGATACAAGCCGCTATCTTATTCTCAGCGCTTTCTACTCGTGATATTCAAATGTGACTATTTTCACGCTTTTCATCGGTCTCACCTGTTTCTAAGAATTTTTCCTATTGCGTCTAAGACCTCATCTCATGTGGGTTCTAGCCGAGCTCTGTAGTCTTTCTAATTATTTACGTTATTAGAAATCAGCTCTCTGAATTGTGTTCAAAGGGCTCACTACGGAAAACGCCATGTCACTCAGCCACCTCTCAGAACACTCATTTTTCCCAATGGAAAACACCATCCAAAATTATGCATGGGGGAGCATTTCTTCGATACGTGAACTGTTTGGCTTTCAGAATGAGTCACAAGAGCCGCAAGCGGAAGTTTGGATGGGAGCGCATCCAAAAGGTTGCTCAATGGTTAAGCTTGACCAGCACTTGGTGCCTCTCTCTGAGCTGATTAACAAGAATAAACCGGCCTATCTATCAAGCGATATTGCGCAGGAGTTTGGTGAGCTGCCGTTCTTGTTTAAGATCTTGGCAGCAGAAAAAGCGTTGTCTGTTCAGGTTCACCCAAACAAGCGCCAAGCAGAGGTTGGCTTTGCAAGAGAGGAGCAAGCAGGAATCCCTCTGACTGCAGGACATCGTAATTACAAAGACTCTAACCACAAACCTGAATTGGTTTACGCGATCACTGAATATCAAGCAATGAATGGCTTTCGAGAATTCGATGAAATATTAGGGTTGTTCAGAAAGTTGAATTCGAGCGAGCTGGCTGGTTTAGTTGAAGAGTTTGGCAACCACCTTGATTCTCTAGGTTTAGAGGCGTTTTTCCGTGATTTATTAACTCTGGACGACCAACGTAAACACCGAGCATTAGAGCAACTTCTGGCTTACGCAGCCGCTCACCAAGGTCAATCTGAGTTTGCTTTGGTTACTGAGCTTAGCCACCAGTACCCGAATGATATCGGTTTGTTTTGCGTTCTGCTGCTTAACTTGATCACACTACGGCCGGGTGAAGCGATGTATTTGAATGCAAACACTCCGCACGCATACATCAAGGGGACTGGGCTCGAGATTATGGCCAATTCAGACAATGTGCTGCGAGCTGGATTAACGCCAAAACACATTGATGTCGCTGAGTTGGTTGCCTGCACAGAGTTTACACCAATCCCGTTCGAACGCTTGTTGTTAGCACCTTCAAAGTTAGGTCAATGTGATCGCTATGATATCCCAGTTAGTGACTTTGATTTCAATATTTTTCATCGCCCAAAGCAAGAAGAAGTCATCACAAGCGGTGCTGAAATTTTAATGGCGATAGATGATGATTTAACGTTAATGAGTCAGAAAGGTGAACACCTAACACTCACCAAAGGGCAATCGGTATTTATCCCAGCTTATATTGGTCATTATGTACTGAGCAGTAATGGGCGAGTGGCTAGGGCGTTTAATTAGAGATGGTGTTTGTGGTATAGATTGAGCTCCATCCCCACAAAATCATCATCTCCTTCATCAACAACGTGATAGCCAAGCGATTGATAAAAGTTAATAGCACGAGCATTACTTTTAAAACTCGATAGAGTGACTTGACTAAGTTGCTCTGCCATAGCTTTTTTATGTATGAGAGTCATGACTTGCTTGCCAAGCGAACGACCTTGGTACTGGGGGAAAATGATCAGCAAATGAATATGGTATGCGTTGTCATAAGGTTTAAAGCAGGCGAGCCCCACTCTTTTATTTTCGCGATATACCCAATGAAACCAAGATGGATGGTATTCGTTTAAAAGTCGTTGACGTTGAAAGTCGTCATCCCAGCCGAAAACGCTATCTACGTGTATGAAGATACCTTGTTTAACACACGCAAACAGTTCATCGAATTCAGAATTTGAAGCGAGTTGGAGTTGTATGTTCTCTTCTTTCATTGCCACTTTTACCGCTTCCTTATCAAACGCCTTTGAATAAGCAAACAGTAACATAATTGAAGAAGCCGAATTAGCTTAGATTTGCGAAGTGATGAAACCAAAAAGCCATGCGTGATGCATGGCTAAGAATAAAGTCTTGGATTGATTTTTCTATACGATCTTAAGCGCGTGATGTCGAGTAAGTTGCTTATGTAGCGAGTCTTTTAATGCCATGCGTTCTACTTTGAGGTTGTGCATGCTGTCGTCTTCGATTGGGCTGCCAGAGATTTCTAGTTGGCGGATGTCGTAGTCGAGTTGGTGGTATTTCTGCATGTCTGCTTTGAATTTTTCGTCGTCGTGGTTGAGCTGAACAATGTCTAATTTAAGATCTGGGAAATCTAAGATAAAGGCATGGTTTTCATTGAGCATTGGCACTTCCTCTCTAGTCGAATTATTAACAGTATAGAAGTAATTTTTCGAAAGAAATGTGGTTCAAAACACAAAGCCGTAAAGCGATCAAAAAAGGGCGCAAACTCGTGGGATTATCCTCGAAATTGCGCCCTTTTGTATGTATATAGCTAACTATTTATAGTTATATGTTTAGAACTATAAGAGTTTAAAGCAGAAAGTTTACTTTGCTTTCTTACCAGAGCGTTGCTGCTCTTTGTGTGCAAGCTTCTCTTTTTTGCGTTGCTCGATAAGGTGAGCAGCTTCGCCGCCTACGTGGGTTTCGCCACGAGCATTCGACAGTTGAACTTGCTTTTCACGTTCACGGAAACGGGCTTTCTGCTCGTCGCTGTGCTTATCAATACACTTAGGGCAGCTTACGCCTTTCTCGAAGTGTTTAGAGGCTTTGTCTTCGTCAGTGATTGGCAGGCGACACGCGTTACACACATCGTAACCGCTCTTTTCTAGCTGGTGGTTTACTGCAACACGACCATCAAATACGTAGCAGTCGCCTTCCCACATGCTCTCTTCTTCTGGTACTTCCTCTAGGTACTTAAGAATGCCGCCTTCAAGGTGGTAAACCTCATCAAAGCCTTGCTCTTTCATGTAGGCTGTTGATTTTTCGCAACGAATACCGCCAGTACAGAACATCGCAACTTTCTTGTGCTTCTTAGGATCAAGGTTGTCTTCAACGTATTGAGGGAATTCACGGAAGGTTTCTGTGTTTGGGTTTACAGCATTTTTGAAGGTGCCGATGTCCACTTCGTAGTCGTTACGAGTATCAACCAGAATCACATCAGGATCAGAGATCAATGCGTTCCATTCGTTTGGTTTCACGTAAGTGCCGACAACGTGGCGTGGGTCGATGCCCTCAACGCCCATGGTTACGATCTCTTTCTTAAGCTTAACCTTGGTGCGGTTGAATGGTTGTTCTTCGTTGAACGACTCTTTGTAAACAACATCAGCCAAGCGAGAATCTTGTTTGAACCATTGAAGAAGGGCGTCGATAGATTCGCGCTTACCTGCAACGGTACCGTTGATGCCTTCACTCGCAAGTAACAAAGTACCGCGGATTTGGTTGGCTTCTAACACGTCGGTTAGTGGCTGGCGAATTTCTTGGTAATCATCAAGTGCTACGAATTTATACAGAGCACATACAACATATTGAGACATGGTTTTTCCTTTCTGCGAGCTGGAACGTAAATCCAGAGCGGTTGCCTGTTTTGATCAGAACTGAGTATTTCAACTTAGTTCTGTCTTGTTGGCTTATTAAAATCAGGCGCAGTATAACCAAGGCGGTGCGGGACAAAAACCAACCAAACGTAGGGCTATATAACGCCTTTTTTATTGTGGATTTATGGATTGAGGAACGAAAAAGCCCTGCTGTACAAATACAGCAGGGCTTGGTGTTGAATCTGTCTTACTTAATCAGCGATTACGCTTGGTTAAGTACTTCCGCTAAGCGTTTCACCGCTTCAGTCAGCTCTTCTGGTTTAGCGTTAGTGAAGTTTAAGCGCAGTGCAGCTTTTGCTTCATCAGCCTTTGGATAAAATACTGGGCTTGGTACAACCGCCACACCATTCGATAATAGAGTTTTAGCCAATTCGAAGGTGTCGCGCTCTGGGATCTCAACCCAAATGAACATCCCGCCATCGACGGCTTTTAACACGCAATCTGCAGGCAGTTGTTTCTCTAGCTCTGAGAACAGCACTTCATAACGAGACTTGTACAGGGTGCGAATGTTCTCCATGTGTACGCCAAAGTCTTCATGTTTTAGAAGACCAACAAGCAGTGCTTGCATGGGTACACTTGAGTGTAAGTCAGCGCCTTGCTTCACTTTGATCAGTGGTTCAAGGTAGCTGCGTTTACCTGTTACCGCGCCAATACGTAGACCTGGCGATGCAATCTTAGAGAATGAACGAAGAACGATAGAGTTATCAGGGCAGAACGAAGAAACCAACGGCAGTTCTGTACCTGTGAAACGCAGCTCACGGTATGGCGCATCTTCAATGAATGCCACGTTGTATTTGATACACAGCTCAGCCACTTTTTGACGAGTTTCTGTTGCCCAGCACACACCGGTTGGGTTGTGAAAATCAGGCACCGCGTAGAACATTTTTGGCGCTTGCTGTGCAAAGCATGTTTCCAATTCATCTAGATTCGGCCCAAATTCGGTTTGAGACACGGTCGCAATGTTTGCTTGAACTAGGCCAAACACCTGCATCGCACCTAAGTAGCTTGGCGCTTCCATCACAACCACATCACCTGGATCGACATACGCACGCGCAATCAAATCCAAACCTTGCTGAGAGCCAGTACAAATCATTACCGTGTGTGACTCTGGCAATTGGTAGCTTTGTGTTAGGTGGTCAAGCAACGGGCCGTAACCGGCAGTAGAGCCGTATTGGAAAACTTCAGGCATGTTCGCTAGGTTTTCTAGCGTTGGCTTCATTAAATCGATTGGGAATGTTTTCTCGTCCGGTAAACCGCCGGCCAATGAGATGACATTTGGATCACTTGCGGCTGCGAGGATCTCTCGAATGTATGAAGATTGAATCTGTTGTAATGACTGTGCGATTTCCATGTGTTGTGTCTCGTCGTTTATCGTTTTTATTCTATCGCTTGATATTACACGGCAATTGTAAAAACTAGCGTGTCCGTTTATGCTCTTAAACATGTCCATTTATGCTATTTAAACGATGTCACGTCAACACATATCGCGAATCAATGATGTCCTGTTCCATATTCACCAAGACATCAGTCAGCCTTTGTCTGCCAAAGAGTTATCTGAGATAGCGGCCTATTCAGAACAGCACTTTCATCGCACCTTTAAAAGCGTGGTCGGGGAGTCGTTGCATCAATATATCCGACGCACTCGAATGGAGTATGCAGCCAACCAATTGATGTTTGATACCAGCTCGTCAGTGGTCGAGATCACCCATAAATGTGGCTTTAGCTCGGTGTCTTCGTTTAGTCGAGCATTTAAAGCGACCTTTAATATGTCTCCGGGCGAGTGGCGTAAACACGATTTACAAGTAGCAGAAAAACCCTATTTGAAAGATCCCGAAGTGGCGGCGGGCTATTTGAATGTGGCGCAGCGAGTATTGCCCGAACCCAAGATCGTTGAAGTGCCTGAACGCATGGCGGCCTATGTTCGACATACGGGTTATAACCGCTCTATTCGCAATGCGTGGTTGATATTGAAAGCGTGGGCGAATTCCGAACAGCGTGATTTTTCGAGCCAATTTGGTTTGCATCACTCAAACCCTGCTTGGGTTGAAATGGATCAGTGTCGTTATGTCGCGTGTATCGCGATTGATGAGCCGATTAAGTATCGTAGCGTAGTTAATCAGATGGTGATTCCGGGCGGCTTACACGCTGTGTTTCGACTAAATGGCCGCTATGGAGAACTGCTACCACAGATCAGTATGGTGTTAGAAAAGTGGCTACCCACATCTGGTTTCAAACAGCGCTCGACTCCCGCGTATGTGCATTATCATCAGAATCATTTTCTCAACACCGATGAAGTGTTCGAACTCGATTTCTACCTTCCCGTGAGCTTTTACTAATCGATGGTTGTGCTGTTTTGTTGAACCAGACTTTGATCTTTTGTTGAGACAAATTAGCACAACCAATAGCAGCTAACGATTTTATGCAGTTGGCCTAAGATAAAGATGCTTTGTTGATAATCTACTCTAAGTAAATGATGACAACGTACGGATTAAACGATAGCATTTCGTTCTAATTGCAAATAGTTCTTAATATCACTCGATAGAATATGACCATTACCCACAAAGATTATCTGAAAATCGCTTTCCCTTTCATCATCTCAACGGTGACACAACCTCTGTTAGGTGCTGTGGATACCGCTGTTATTGGCCAACTTGGTATTGCTGAATTGATTGGTGGCGTAGCGATCGGCACCATCATTATGAACACCATGTATTGGTTGTTTGGTTTTTTCCGTGTCAGTACCACGGGCCAAAGTGCGATGGCACTGGGTAAGGGAAACCGCACTGATTTGGCGGGTAGCTTGATGCGTCCGTTTGTGCTGTCTGGTTTAGTGGGTTTGATCTTTATCTTGATACAACCACTCATCTGGCAAGGCGCAATGTGGGTGATAGAGCCTGAAGCCAATGTAGCCGAGCACGCGCATATCTACTTCAGTATTTTGATTTATGGTGCACCTTTTGTACTGCTCAACTACACCATTATTGGTTGGTTAATGGGGCAGGCGAAAGCCAAAGAAGTTCTTTACACACAAGTGTTTGGTAACGTGTTGAATATTGTATTGGATGCGGTGTTTGTACTTTATTTCGACTTGGGTGTTGCGGGTGTGGCCTACGCAAGTTTGATTGCACAAGTCACTACTTTCGCTATTGGTATGACACTGGTGATTAAGACCAGCCATATCTCGATCTCTGAGTTCCTACAAGGTTCGAAGATGACTAAGAAAGACCTATCGACAATCATCTCTTCAAATACCGATCTCTTACTTCGTACCATCTGTATTTTAGTTTTCTTCAACATGATGGCGCGTACTGGTTCTAAACTGGGTGCCGATGTTCTGGCTGCCAACGCGATCTTGATGCAGGTGACCTTCATTGTCAGTTACATGTTTGACGGCATTGCCAATGCATCGAGTGTGTTCGCGGGTAAAGCGGTAGGTCAGAAAAACCCTTCAATGTTGGATCGTGTATTAAGACTTAACTTCCAATGGACGGCGAGCTTTATTGCCGTACTGACCTTCCTCACCTTGGTATTCAAAGACAGCATTGTCTTCTTGTTTACCGATATCCCAACGCTTGTCGCTCTATATCAAGAGATGGCTCCGTGGTTGATTGTGTTCCCGCTGGTGTCTGGCTTTGGCTTAACGGTTTACGGCATCTTTACCGGAACGGGTACCACGCGTCCAGTTAGGGACTCTAGCATAGCTACTTTGTTGGTATTCTTAGCAGTACAGGCATTCACCATCGATATTTGGGGCAATCATGGTTTGTGGCTTGCGTTTACTCTGTTCTATCTTGGGCGTATTGCGTTCCTGTATCCGTTCATCGCACAAGTTAAGCAGAAGTGTTACCCAGTCAAAGATGCAGTACAGGGTGCCATTAACTAAGCTGTCTACTTGCCATCTTTAATACATTATTAATATTTTATGAAAGCGCTTTACTATTTTTATACGATAAATTTGGTGAGCGCTTTTTTGTATGTAATGACTCACTATAAATGGTCAATAAAATTGTAAGTAAAACGCGATACAGTTCAATGTCCGCTTTTCATCGCCTCAGCTAAATGATAATGTTGTTATGTTATAACATCTGTCTGTGAGTATCTGCGTGAACGCCTCACTTCTGTCTGTTGACCAATTAACGATCAAAACCTCTTCGAGAACACTTTTTCAAGATATTCATTTCGATGTATATCGAGGTGAGCTGTTGGCGATCATGGGTCCATCAGGCATTGGTAAGTCGATGCTTTCACGCGCGATTGCGGGTTTTCTGCCAGATACGGTTGAGGTTGAAGGTCATATTTCTCTTTCTGGCGATGCCGTGTGTGGCTTGCCTATGTTGCAAAGAACCGCAGCACAGCGCCCCGCAGTTATCTTTCAAGATGCGCTTCAAGCATTAAATCCTCTGGTTTCCATTGAAGGTCAACTCAGTTTGGCATTGACGGGGACGCGCACTAAGCTTAAATCACAAGACAAGATCAAACTCACTGAATTGTTAGTGCAGCTTGGATTTCCTAACCCTGAAACCATCTTGCCGTTATATCCGAGCCAAATTTCGGGAGGGCAACGTCAACGGATTTGTATTGCGATTGGCTTGCTGAGTAACGCCGATCTCATCATCGCCGATGAACCAACCAGCGCGTTAGATCCGGTGACAGAGCAAGAGATACTTAAGTTGATTCGAGACAATGTTAAACAGCGACAAATCGGTGGCTTGTTGATTACTCATGACCTGCACAGCGCATTAGCGTGTGACAAGTTGTTGGTCATCGATGATGGTGGAGTGGTGGCTTACGGCGCACCAAAACATGCGCTTGAATCAAGCTCTCACGCTTTCTGTTGTTCATTGAGAGACTTAATCGAATGAGCCCGACCTTACCACTAAATTCAGAAGTCTCGCCGTTAATGCCAGTGATAGATTCAGAAACACAAACACCGATCGAGATTAAGTTCGAGAATGTCGGAGTTCATTATTACTCAGTGCCAAGTTGGCTGGGTGGTAAGGCGTTCCAAGCGCTACAGAACATCGACCTCAATGTTGAAGACAAAAGCTTAGCCATTGTTGGCCGTTCTGGTGCCGGAAAATCGACACTGATTGAGCTGTTATTTGGCCTAAAGTCATCGACTGTTGGTCGGATCAGCCTATTTGGCCATTCGCTGCCGATTCGCAATAGCAAAACGCAAGCAACGGTGTGTCGCTTGATCCAGTTAGTGCCACAAGAACCGCACACAAGCCTCAATCCTTACTATACCGTTCGACAGGTCTTAGCCGAACCGCTAAGCAACTTAGATGTTTCTGGTAATCATGAAAGCATTATTGAAGAGACGCTATTGGACGTGGGCTTACCTGCCAGTTTGCTCTCATTGAAACCTAGTCAGCTTTCTACTGGCCAAGCTCAACGTGTGGCTATCGCTCGGGCTCTTGTCGTTAGACCCGCAGTGTTGGTGGCCGATGAGCCGACTGCCAGCCTTGACCCTGTGAACCGTCAAAGGTTGCTGAATTTACTTAACTCACTGAAAAATAAGCGCGACATGCGAATCGTTTTGGTGACGCATGATCTCGGTGCGGCAAAGGCGCTTTGTGAAGAAATTCTGGTTCTTGACCATGGCGAGATGGTGGAGCATGGACCGACACCTCAAGTGACGAGCACACCTGCTCACCCTGCGACTCAGTTGCTGATCGAATCTCAGCCACTTTCGAAATCTACTTGTTAAACACAACCTTATTTATTGCGAAATACTGCTTATTAACGAAATACTGCTTATTAACACAACACTGCTTACAGAGAAAAATAACTATGCGTTTTAATTCAATCAAACTGGCTTGCGCGCTTGCGTTGGCTCTGCCTTTGACGGGCTGTTTTGACTCTCAACCAGAGTCGAGCGATGCGGCGGTCAAATCTGAAATTCGTGTTGCGATGATGCAGCCACCAAGAACGGGCCTATCGCCACTTTCTGATGATGCGTTCAAACTATCACGTTGGAGCACGGCTGAAACGTTAGTGAACCTGAGCCCAACCTCAGAAGCAGAACCGATGCTAGCGACTGATTGGAAACATCTTGATCCTCTGACTTGGCAGTTCACGATTCGCCAAGGCGTTAAATTCCACGATGGCTCTACATTAACCGCAGAATCCGTAGTGAACTCTTTGCAGAAAGCGCTTGAGGCTGCACCTAAACCACGCATTCTAGATGGTGTCGATCTCGAAGTGAAAGCGATGGACAACTACCGCGTAGAGATCAAGACCAGCTTTGATGACCCTCTTTTACCAAGCCGTTTATCAAGCCCTCAATTAGCGATTCTTGCAGCAAGTGCTTACCAAGAAGATGGCCGTGTTAGCCCAATGGGTGCTGGTACGGGCCCGTTTGAGTTGACTGAAATTAACGGTACAACCAGTGCGAAACTGAAACGTTTTGATGGCTACTGGGGTCAAAAAGCACAGGTTGAATCTGTGATTGCAGAATACGTTCCGAACGGTTTTGCGCGCGCTGCGGCTCTAAGAACAGGCACGGCAGACATCGTTGAAGCAGTGCCCGTTTCACAAATCGCGACCATTGATCTGAACCTACTTTATGAAGTGGCAATGCCTCGTACCAATACGCTTTACCTAAACAACAAGTCAGGCGTATTCAGCGATATTAACTTGCGTAAGGTAGCGGCTGCTGCGGTAGACCGTGAGCAAATCGTGAATACCGTTTATGAAAACCACGCGGATATTGCACAAGGTCTATTAGGTCCTGCTCTTGCTTGGGCTGAACCAATTCGACCTGAAGGTCAGGCAATCGAAAAGACTCTAAAAGCAAACGGTGAAAGCATTGTTATCGGTACCTTTACCGACCGTGCTGAGCTTCCAGAAGTGGCTGCACTACTTAAACAGCAACTTGAAGCGGCTGGCTTTAACGTTGAGCTGGATATCCGTGAGTACGCTCAGATCGAGAACGATGCGTTATCAGGCAAGTTCGATGCGTTCATCCTTTCTCGTGCAACGGTTCTAGATTCTGGTGACCCAGTGGCTTACATGATGAGTGACTTTGGTTGTAAGGGTTCATTCAACCTTGGCCAGTTCTGTTCTCAAGAGGTAGACCAAGCTCTGACTCACGCTGATCTGCAACCATTAGGTGCACTGCGTCAGCAAGCGATCATCGAAGCTGAGCAAAAAATCCTTAACGATTTCGCGGCTATCCCGCTGCTTCACGAACGTGTGATTCAAGGTGAAAGTGAGCGTGTAAGCAATGTCGTTCGTGACCCAAGTGAACGTCGCTTGGTTGACCAAACTACACAGGTCAAAAAAGCGACACAAGTTAACCCGGCAACACAGGCTAACTAAATAAATGTTATCTGCTGAGACTCTGCGTCGAACTCTATTTATCTTGACGCCTTGGCTATCAAGAATCGCCTCACTGATTGTGGTGGTGATTCTTGTTGGTTTGATGCCTGACATTGCAGGCATCGATCCAAGCCAATCTATTCTGCGGGCTAGGGCGGGGCAACAACACCTGCTTACGCCTGAAGCTTTAGCGGCGGTACGCGCTGATCTTCAGCTTGACCGTTCAGCCATTGAGCGCCTGCTCGACTGGGTAGGAAGTGCTTTTTCAGGTGATCTAGGTGAATCATGGATTGATGGTTCTTCGGTTGCACTAGGTATTCAAAAAACAGCGTCTACATCTCTGTTTTTGATGTCTAGCGCACTGGTGATGACTTTCGTACTGTGTGGTGCAGGCCTGCTTGCCACCTTACGCAGTTGGAAGAAGGGCAAGCTGGGGCAGAGCTACAGCAGTTTAAGTACGGTATTAATATCGTTGCCAGAGTACGTAGTGGCCTCGGTATTAATACTGGTGTTCTCTATCTGGTTAGGTTGGCTGCCGCCGTATGGTTGGCAAGGTTGGCAAGACATCTGGCTACCGAGCTTAGCGCTTGCATTGCCTGCCAGTGGCCTGTTTAGTCGCCTACTCAGAGACAGTTTACAACGCGTTCTCAATGAACCTTGGGTGATCACTTGGCTCAGTGCCAACGTTCATTCCAATCAAATTATTCGCTTTGCGCTGAAAAGAGCGCTGAGCAGTCTGATCCCGCAAATCGCGATGATCGTGATTGGCTTAACTGGTGGCGCAGTCGCGGTTGAGCTTATCTTCTCGATCCCTGGTATCGGGCGCATGATTCTTGGTGCAGCCAAGGCGCAAGACTTACCAACGCTGCAAGGCGGCTTATTGGTGTTGCTGCTATTTTCAATTGCCGTGAGCAGCATGAGCTTGTTTGTTCAGCAATTGATTCTTGGCCACAGCCTGAAAAGCGGCAAGCTCATCAGTAGCCACTCTTCGTTTCGTTTTACCCAGAACCGCGCAAAGCGTGTCACTGCTTTTGCGATCTTCTCTTTCCTAATTGCTATCGTTGTATGGGCTGCATTCCGAGACCCATACACTAGCCAATTCGCACGCTTGGCATCACCGAGTTGGCAAGCACCTTTGGGCGCAGATGGCATTGGTCGAGACCTACTGGCGAGAATTGGTTCTGGTATGATTGCGACCTTCCAAGCCGGCATATTGGCAACGTTCTTGAGCTTGGTGACGGGCATCATCATGGGTTTCAACACCCGCTTTAGCCAAGGCCTTATCGAGATCACTAAGGGTATCCCATACATCATTGCAGGCTTGCTTGTTGCAGGCTTAACGGGGATGAATCCGAACAGCGCATTAATCGCGATTGTATTGGTGTCGTGGGCGCCGCTAGCTGCACACTGCTCAAGCTTGATCGTAGAAGCCAAGGCTCAACCTTATACACACCTCGCGCCACTATGGGGCACCAGTAAGCTTAGAATCTTCCGTTTCTACTTGCTTCCGTATGTGTTGCCACCGTTGTTAAGACACGCGATGTTGAGGCTACCGGTTATCACTCTAAGTCTGACCTCGCTGAGCTTCATCGGATTAGGGGCAAAGCCACCAACACCTGAATGGGGTTTGATGATCGCAGAGAACCTTCCATACATTGAGCGCGCGCCATTAGCAGTCATGGGGCCAATTGTTGGGCTGATCTTGTTGGGTGCAGCCATTAACTTGATGTTTGATGACTAACGTAAAGATCCGGTCGCTGAGGTTTCTAAATTGACGATCCGATTGGGTATTCGATTTAGCATTTATGTTGTAACCTTAGCCCTGCTTTTTAGAGACGCTTTTTGATCGGCTCGAAAGTTAAACAGGCCCTAGTTAAGTGTAAAGGATTCAACATGTATCTCGTTTTGTATTGCCACAATATTGGTATGACCGACTTTTCTTTCTTTGAGACGGAAGATTTCGATAAGGAAGATGGCTATATCGTGCGAGGCAAATGGCCGAACGAGAAAGCGTTCCGTGATTACTTAACCAAAGAGTTTGGTGACATGAACGAGTTCCAAGTGATCGACTTAATCGCCAAAGGCGCAGAAGCAGAACACTACTCGCCAGAAGAGTTGGTGCGCTTAGCTCAGTAGCCGCTAGCTCAGCAATATCTAGCTCGGTAATACGTTTTAAATCGAATAAACAAATGGCAGCCTGATTGGGCTGCCATTTTTCGTTTTAAGCTAGAGCACGTTGCTCGCAGTATGAGTGGATCTACTGCGCCACTTCGTCCACCAAGTACAAGATTGATTGATACGGAATGCCACTGTGGTGTGATAAACCGATCTCACAGGTTCGGCTGTTACTAAAGCCACGAGTGCAGTTGCTCGGCACTTGTTCCTTGAGTGGGTGTACCGCCGCCTCATTCAGCTCTGGTGTAGTGAAGCCTTTGTCACCTGCCCAACCACAACATTGAATATGCTCTGGAACAATCACCTCTTCGGTACACGCTTTAGCAAGGTTTAACATCGCGCCTTCTAAGCCCGTTCGACGAGAGCTACACGTGACATGCAGCATCACGGTTTCTTGTAGCGGCTCAAGCGTCAGATGTTCAAGCAAATATTGATTCACAAACCCTGTTGGCTCTAACACCTCTAATGGCTTGGTGAACTGTTCAATACTGCGTTTAGCACATGGGCTGGTATCCATCAATATTGGGTATTCACCCTGACGACTGGCTTGCCATAGCACTTCTTCCAACTGCTGAGCCTTCGACTGTGCTAAGTCGGTCATTCCTTTGCTGTCGTAAGGCATACCACAGCATTGGTCATCTAGCTTCTTCGGTAGAATTACCTCGAATCCTGCCTTGTTGAGCAAAGACATGGTCACTTCAGTAAGAGGACGTTGGTCGCCCGCATCACTTTGTTGCCCCATGGTTCGACTGGCACACGAAGGGAGGTAAACCACTTTCTTATGATTGCTTGAGTTTTCTGCCGTCACTGGTGATGAGACTAGCGTGTGACTATTGGATTGCGGCATCTCAGGCATCCAAACCGGCGTCGCGCCTTTGGTGATAGAGCGCAAGCCGTTAGTTAGCTTGCCGACAGTATTTGCGCCTAATACTTTGCTCGCTACTTGGTTGGTTTTGAGGCCAGCCTTGGTCAGCTTAGTGGTGGTCGAGAAATGATCCGCTGTCCACTTAGCGATTGGTGTGAACTTCTCATACTTGGCAACACGAAGCTTTTTAATCAAATCACCGGTGTTGATTCCCACTGGACAACGTTCGGCACACAGGCCTGTTGCCGCGCAGGTATCAATGCCTTGGTATTCGAAGGTTTTCTCTAGTTCACTGGCTTCTATCTCTTCACCTGCTTCTCGGCGGCGTTGCAGTTCTCGGTACAACACAATACGTTGGCGAGGTGACAAGGTCAGTGTGCGAGACGGGCAAACAGGCTCACAGAATCCACACTCAATACAGCGGTCAACAAGGTCGTCGGCAGCAGGCATTGGTTTTAGGTCGGTGATGTGGGAATTTGGATTGTCGTTGATGATAACGCCGGGGTTGAGCAGCCTTTCTGGGTCAAACAGCGCTTTGATCTGTTGCATCAAGGCATAGCCGTCTTTGCCCCATTCCAATTCCACATAAGGCGCCATGTTACGACCAGTACCATGCTCTGCTTTTAGAGAACCTTGGTATTTCACCGCAACCAGCTCGGCAACATCGTCCATGAAACCGCCGTAGCGATCGATTTCTGTTTGACTGTCGAAGCCTTGAGTAAATACAAAGTGCAGGTTGCCTTCGAGGGCGTGACCAAAAATGATCGCTTCGCTGTAGTCGTATTTGTCGAACAGCTCTTGTAGCTCTCGAATACCGTTAGCGAGGTTTTCTACAGGGAAAGCCACGTCTTCGATGATAACGGTTGTGCCAACTTCACGAACGGCTCCAACTGCTGGGAACATGCCTTTTCGGATGCCCCACAGAGTCGCGACTGTCTTCGGATCGGACGTGAAAGGGACTGATTCAACAATTGTGTATTCAGTCAATGCATCCAAAATTGATTTACATTGTAAATCTAAGTCCTGCTGGGAGCTGGCGTGTGATTCAACCAAAATAGCCGCGGCTTCTAAATCCAAGCTAGGCATAAAGGCGGGCATACCCGGTTTATCAGCCACTGAACGCAGTGCTCTGCCATCCATCAATTCAACGGCAGCAACTGGTGTTTTTGATAGCGTAGTAACGGCTTTACTTGCTTGTTCGATGTCAGCAAACACCAACAGAGCCGAAGCTTTGTTCGGGTGTTCGATAACGGTGTTGTAGGTGATCTCTGCGATGAAGCCTAGCGTGCCTTCTGAGCCAATCATCAGGTGTTTGATGATCTCAATTGGATCGTGGTAATCGACCAAGGCATTCAGAGCGTAGCCAGTGGTGTTTTTGAGGCGGTACTTGTGGCGGATTCTGTCTGCCAGTTCTTGATTTGAGCTAGTCTGTCTGTGTAAATCAATAATGCCTTCAAACAACGTTTTGTGTGATTGCTTGAAAGCTTCAACGCTGGCGTTATCTGCCGTATCAAGCAGGGAACCATCACTCAATACGATTTTCATGCTCTCGACGGTGCGATAGGAGTTTTGCGCAGTACCACAACACATACCGCTGGCGTTGTTCGCGGCAATACCGCCAATTTTACAGGTGTTGATAGAGGCTGGGTCTGGGCCGATTTTACGTTGGAAAGGGGCGAGGTATTTGTTGGCATCTGCGCCAATTACACCGGGCTGAAGAATGATTTGATTGCCGTTGTCGACAATTTCATGGCCACGCCAGTCGTCGGTCAGTGTGATGAGTACCGAGTCTGAAACCGCTTGCCCTGAAAGGCTGGTGCCCGCGGCGCGAAAGGTAAAATGAATACCGAGTTCGCGACAGCTTTGAATGGTGAATATGACTTCGTCTAAGTTCTTGAGCCTTAGAACCATTTTCGGCACCAAGCGATAGAAACTCGCATCGGTGCCGTAAGCCAATCGCTTTGCCTCTTGCGTGACAATGCGTTCTGTTTCTATTTTTTGAGCCAGTATCGCTTCAAGCTGCTGATAAGCTTGTGCGTCTATTACTCGCTCATGGGATGTGTTTGTCTCCATCTTTGCTTCCTTGTGCTTCTTATTTGGCACTGATTTGTTTTTAAACGGTGTCACAACGGTAGTGGAATTGCTGTGACACCGATTGAACTTCAGCCTAAGTAGACCAAAGCATGAGTCTGAATCGTGGAGATTTAATCTAACCCCACCAAAGATTCACGAGTTAAGTCTTTGATTGTCCTCGCGCCTGTTAATGTCATCGCAACGCGCATCTCTTTGTCGTAAAGGTCGAGTAGATTCTCAACGCCGGCTTGTCCTTGCGCTGCTAATGCGTAAACGAAAGAACGGCCAAGCAAGGTGCAGTCTGCGCCCAATGCCATCATTCGAACCACATCCAAGCCAGTACGAATGCCAGAGTCGACCAGAATTTTGGTGTCGCCTTTAACTGCATCAGCAATCGAAGGCAGCGCTTTGGAACTTGATAGAACGCCGTCAAGCTGGCGGCCGCCGTGGTTTGAAACCACAATGCCGTCTGCGCCAAATCTCACCGCATCCTTTGCATCTTCTTCATCAAGAATGCCCTTGATGACCATTGGACCGTCCCAGAAATCACGAATCCACTCTAGATCTTTCCATGAAATCGACGGGTCGAAGTTATCACCTAACCAACCGATGTAGTCTTCCAGCTTGGTAGGAGAACCACGATAAGTAGAGATGTTGCCTAGGTCGTGTGGTTTACCCAGTAAGCCGACATCAACTGCCCAGCTAGGATGACGCATAGATTGGAATACGCGGCGTATTGCTGCATTTGGGCCACTCATTCCTGAGTGCATGTCACGGTAGCGAGCGCCAGGTACCGGCATGTCTACAGTAAATACCAGAGTAGTTACGCCAGCCGCTTTTGCACGCTCCAATACGTTCTTCATGAAGCCACGGTCTTTTAACACGTAAAGTTGGAACCACATTGGGCGTTCAATCTTAGGTGCAACTTCTTCAATCGGACATACCGACACGGTCGACATGGTAAAAGGGATGCCTTTGTTGTCGGCGGCTTTTGCTGCTTGTACTTCACCGCGTCTTGCGTACATACCCGTTAAACCAACAGGCGCCAGTGCGATTGGCATCGCTAGCTTCTCGCCAAATAGTTCGGTTTCCAAATTTAGGTCCGACATGTCGTTGAGTACGCGTTGTTTTAGCGCAATCTCAGCTAGGTCAGCCGTGTTGCGACGTAGGGTATGTTCTCCGTAAGAGCCACCATCAATGTAGTGGAAAAGAAACGGTGGTAATTTCGCTTTTGCTGCGGCGCGGTAATCAGTCGATGCGGATATGATCATAATTTCAGTCCTAAATTCTTGGGATGTTGCTCTTCTTTGAGAGCTTGGTTTGGGCTGCTTTAATTCGGGAAAATGGCGTTAATACCCATGGGTGTTGATGTGCTCTAGTATCCATCCCGGAACTCATCAACTGTCTTATTAGACGGTGTCGCTGTCGGGGAATTGAGTATTAACGCCAAGTGCTTTTGAACGACTTATGGTTTACATAAGTGCGTCGGTCATTTTGAATCCGTAGATAACCACTAGGCCGATGATGCCTGTCATCACCAAGTAGTAGAACGTTGGAATGATTGTCTTACGTAGGGTTGCACCTTCGCGTCCTAGCAAGCCAACAGTTGCTGATGCCGCTACCACGTTGTGAATCGCAATCATGTTACCTGCTGCTGCACCAACGGCTTGTAGAGCAACAACCACCGCACTAGAGATAGTCAGAGTCTGCGCTACTTCGAATTGGAACTGGCTGAACATCATGTTTGAAACTGTGTTCGAACCTGCAATGAAGGCACCTAACGCACCAACCGTTGCACTCAATGCTGGGAATGCGCTACCAACGAGGTCAGCTGCGAAGTTTGCCGTGGTTACGGGCATACTTGCTAAATCTGCGCCGTTCACACCAGAGTTAATGAAGATACGAACCATTGGGATGGTGAACACCAACACAAAGCCTGCGCCAATCAGAGTCTTGCTCGATTCACCGAAGGCTTTAGCCAGTGGCGTTGCGCTGCGAGATTGCATGAGAACAGCAACCAGCGCGACGAAGACCAAGATACCGCCCGGTAGATACAGAGGCTGAATCGCAGTGCTCACACCGGTTTCACCAAGGATGTTGCTGAACGATAGGCTAACGCTCTTCAGTAGGCCTTTGAATTCAGGGCTCACGCGGCTCGCAACCAAGGTCACCGCTAGCAGCACGTATGGTGCCCATGCCATCGCCATGCTCATCTTCTTATGGCCTTGATTGTTGTCGTCAAGGTCGATTTTCAGAGAACCTAGCCATTCTGCAGGCCACTTGTCTTCGCTCTCAAAATCCCATTTTGATTTAGGTACTAGGAAGCCGCGTTTTGCTGCTGTTACAACAATCGCAAGGCCAACCAAACCACCAATCAGTGATGGGAACTCAGCACCTAGGAAAACACCCGTTAGTGCGTAAGGAATGGTGAAAGCGGCACCTGCGAACAGTGCGAACGGCAGGATATCAAGACCTTCAGTCCAGCTTTTGTTCTTACCGAAGAAGCGAGTCAGCATCATCGCCATCAATACAGGAATCATCACACCAACGCAGGCGTGGATGATCGCAACACTTGATGTGATCTGTTGTAGGTAAGCATCCCATGTTGAACCATTGGCAATCAGGCTTTCACCGATGTTGTGCGTATCCAAACCTTTGTTTACGCCAACAATGATAGGTGTACCAACCGCGCCAAACGATACCGGCGTAGATTGAATCATCATGCCCATCAGTACCGCAGCTAATGCTGGGAAGCCGATTGCAACGAGTAAGGGAGCGGCGATTGCAGCGGGTGTGCCGAAGCCAGATGCGCCCTCAATGAATGAACCAAAACACCAAGCAATGATGATCGCTTGTACACGACGGTCTGCTGATATGTCAGTAAATCCGTTGCGGATGGTGGTGATAGCTCCGGTGTGTTTCAAAGTGTTTAATAAGAAGATGGCGCCAAACACAATCCAGAGAACCGACACGGTAATGCCGAAGCCTTGGAATACTGAAGCCAGCACGCGAGTGCTAGACATATCCCATGCGAATAGGGCGATAGCAACGGTTAATGCAAATGCCACTGGCATCGCTTTTTTTGCAGGCCAGTTAAGGCCAACCAGCAGAATCGCTGCAACAACTATTGGCGAAAAGGCCAATAATGCTAGTAGAGTTTCACTCATGGGTACTTCCTCGTACTTGTTTTCAAACGTTCATGTTTGAAGTGAATAACACGTCATTAGTTTTGTAGGTGTAATCTGAATCTCGAGGATTCAATTGTTGTAATTAGAGTCGCTTTATTTGTAACCGATGTGATTGCAAAAGCTGTTTTTGTAATTGTTTTGTTAATTTGGCGTGAATTTACCCCTTTATTTTTTATTGATATAGGGAAATAATGAAAATAATTAATTCCGAAATTGGCATAATCAAATGCGAGCAGACGATTTGATCCTGTTTTCACAGGTAGTAGAGCTGGGCAGTTTTAGTAAGGTGGCAGAGCAAAATAACCTTACAAATTCGGTAGTTAGTAAGAGAATTGCGCGTTTGGAAGAAGAGATTGGCGTGCAGCTATTATATCGAACCACGCGTAAATTGACGCTTACCGAGGCGGGTAAGGCAATGTTACACGGAGCCAAAAATGTGAAGCAGGCGGCTCAAGAGGCTATGGACGCAGTTTCAGGCTTTGGTGAAAATGTTAGTGGTCATATCAAAATGTCAGTGCCTACTATCTCCGGAGATTTGATTCTCGCAGACGCTGTTGCCGAGTTTTGTAATATGCACCCAGGTTTAACGGTCGATATGTCTCTTAACAATCGCTTTGTGGATCTGGTTGATGATGGCCTCGACTTAGTGATTCGAACCGGCTACTTGGAAGACTCCAGCTTAATTGCCCGTCATATCTTGGACTCTCAATGGGTGGTATGTGCTTCTCCGTCTTATATCGCCAAGAATGGTAAGCCGATGCAGCCCAAGGATTTGGTTGAGCACAATTGTCTGCAATACGCTTATCAAACAACGGGTGCCAGTGAGTGGCAATTTCTGCATAGTAAAGATGGCTTTACTGATAATGATAAATACATAGTGCGCGTCTCGGGCTCTTTTTCTACCGATAATGCGACCGCATTAAGAAAGGCGGCGTTGGGCGGTCATGGGGTCGCGTATGTGCCGCGCTGTCTGGTTTATCACGACATTCGTAACGGCCAGCTGGTGGATATCTTCCCTGATTTAGTCGGCAAGAAGCTCGGTATTTATGCGGTGTACCCCTTTACGCGCCAGCCACCGAACAAGATTAAGTTATTGATTGAACACATCAGAACGCGTTACCTGACGATTTCACATTATTTTTAATAAGGATCACGATGAGCTATTTAAAAGAGTATCAATATCCAGTCACCAACAAACAGATCGTCAGCGATGACTATTTTGATCACATAGTTGAAGACCCTTATCGCTGGTTAGAAGACGACAGAAGCGACGAAACCGCGCAGTGGGTGGCGAGCCAAAATGAAGTCACGTTCGATTACCTTGCTCAAATCCCGTATCGCGCAGAACTGCGAGAGCGATTAGCAAAAGCGCAAGACTACAAAAAGAGCTCGCAGCCGTTTGTACGAGGAGATTACACCTACTTCTACAAGAACGATGGACTGCAGAATCACAGTATTCTTTATCGTCAGAAAGAAGGTCAGTCGATTGAAGTATTCCTAGATCCGAATACCTTCTCGGAAGATGGCACCACATCACTGGGGTCGGTGTCGTTTTCGAAAGATTACAGCCTAGTGGCGTACAGTATTTCAGAGGGTGGTAGCGACTGGCGTAAGATCTTTGTTATCGATACCGAGACTAAACAGCAGCTTGAAGCCGAAATCACCGACGCTAAATTTACCGGCATTTCTTGGTTGGGTAATCGTGGCTTTTATTACTCTAGTTACGATAAGCCAGACGGTAGCCAGCTTTCTGCACGTACCGAACAGCACAAACTTTACTTCCATGAGTTGGGTACAGAACAAGCTAGCGACAAAGTGGTTTTTGGTGAGAGCAACGCTGAGCAGCACCGCTATGTATCAGGCTATACCACCGAAGACGACCGTTACTTGATCATTCTAGGGCGAGAGTCGACATCGGGTAACAGGCTGTTCTATATCGATTTAAATTCACCAGAACAATCGCTGAACACGCTGATTGATCATGTGGATAGCGATACGTACCTCATCGATAACCAAGATGAAGTCTTCATTTTATACACCAATCTCGATGCGCCTAATGGCAAGGTGGTGAGCTTTGATACTCGCGATAGGAAATGGCTCGATATCATTCCTGAAAAGCCACAGCCGTTAGATATCAGCACGGGTGGTGGTTACTTGTTTGCCCACTACATGGTCGATGTGGTGTCTAAGATTGAGCAGCTGGATTACCAAGGCAATCTGGTTCGTGAAATCCACTTACCTGGTCTCGGAACGGCCAGCGGCTTAGGTGGAAAAAACGAGCAAACCCAGCTTCATTACACCTTTACCAACTATGTAACGCCGCCAACAATTTTCTCTTTTGATGTTGAATCTGGAAGCTCTGAAATCTACCAACGCTCTGAGTCTCCGTTTGAGTCGGATCAATTTGAGTCTAAACAAGTCTTCTATACCTCGAAGGATGGCACCAAGGTTCCGATGCTTATCTCTTATAAGAAGGGATTAGTGTTAGATGGTAATACTCCAACCATGTTGTACGCCTATGGTGGTTTTAACGTTAGCCTAACCCCTTCCTTCTCGGGCACGGTTGGCAGTTGGCTAGAACTGGGTGGCGTATATGCAGTGCCGAACTTACGTGGTGGTGGCGAATACGGTAAGGCGTGGCACAAAGCGGGTACACAACAACAAAAACAGAATGTATTTGATGACTTCATTGCTGCTGCGGAGTTCTTAATCGAAGAAAACTACACGTGCAGCGATAAGTTAGCGATTCGCGGCGGTTCTAACGGCGGTTTGTTGGTAGGCGCTTGCATGACACAAAGGCCTGAGCTGTTCCAAGTGGCTTTACCTGCGGTTGGGGTTTTGGACATGTTGCGTTACCACACCTTCACGTCTGGCGAAGGCTGGGCGTACGATTACGGCACGTCAGCGCAAAATAAAGAGATGTTCGAATACCTGCTGGGTTACTCCCCGGTTCATAACGTCGTACGAGGTGTCGATTACCCAGCAACACTGGTTACGACCGCTGATCACGACGACCGTGTGGTGCCAGCTCACTCTTATAAATTCATTTCAGAGCTGCAAGATAAGCATGAAGGTGGCGCGCCTGTGATGATTCGTATTGATGTTAATGCAGGGCATGGGGCAGGTATGCCGCTGAGTAAAGCTATCGACCTCACTGCTGATATCTACGCATTTACCCTGTTCAATATGGGAATTGAGTCTCTAGATTCATTGTAGCGAATACTTGATTTTAGATAACTGGGTATTTAACTCAGACCAAAAAGCCTCAAAATCTGCCTTAGATTTTGAGGTTTTTCATATATATGAAAACCAATCAAATTCACACCTCGTTCTCTTTGCTTTTCGACACTCTTTTCCGTGATAGCCGCCACCATTACTGATGAAATGAAAGCGATTTCAAGCTGATATTTTACGCATTTTTTACTATAACCTGTTGATCTGAAATCAGTAGTTTTCGTCATGGATTTTCTAAAAGTTTCATGGCATTTAAGCTGATTTATCAGTGTGAACAGCGACCAACTTTTCAACTCTTTCATTGCTTAATATTTCCCTGTTCGATGAAAACTCAAAAAAATAATAGGGAAATACAATGCAAAAATTTAAGCTTTTGCCAATAACGGTCGCAGTGGCGGCATCGCTTGCTTCACTCTCTTCTTTTGCTGCTGATACTAATATCGAAGCATTAGAAAAACGAATCCAAGAGTTAGAATCTAGGGTTCACTTCTCCGCCTTGTTTACTGCTAACGACCAAACCGCTTACGGGGCGATTAAGGCGCTACACGATCACGGTTATAAAGTGCCAGAAGATGTGTCAGTGATTGGGTTTGATGACTTACCAACGTCGAAGTATTTCACACCCGCGTTAACAACATTAAGGCAGCCAATTGAAGAGATTGGTGAAGTGTGTGCTCAGTCGATCTTGAACTTGTTATCTGGCGAGCGACATGAAGCAAGGTTGCCTCCGATTGATTTAATTGTGAGAGAGTCGACCAAATCTTTGTATCGTTAATTTCAAGACAAGCATCAAGGTGGTGCGCCTGTGATGATTCGTACTGATGTCAATGCGAACCATGGTGCAGGAATACCGCTGAGTAAAGCTATCGATCTCACCGCTTATATTTGCGCGTTCATATTGTTCAATACGGGGCAGGTAAGCTAAAACACTTTTGCCCCAAAGTTTGCTACAACAATGGAAAAAGGACTGACGAGTCAGCCATCTTTAATGGTTCGTTTTGGGGCTGTTTTCCGAGGAGAGCTTTGTATGAATCACACACCTCAGGGTTTTAGAAACTTAACCAAGACTTATTCGCATGGAATGGGGTCACTGAATTTCGACTTATTAAATTTCCATTTAAGATTTTCGGTTCATATGGAACAGCTTCATCACGTAGCTTTAGCGCTAACTTAACAGCATTCTGTGCCATGAGTTCAATCGGTAAGTCTATGGTCGTTAATTCTGGGGTTGAAAACTCACCAAAAGGATCATTATCTATACCAATAACAGATACTTGACTTGGAACGTGAACCCCTTCTTCTGACAAAGCTTTAATCGCTCCTAAAGCCATATTATCGTTAAATGCGAGAATCGCCGTAAACTTCACATTTAACTTCAAGAGGTTGGTACACAGATCATATCCACTTCTTATATGGTAATCACCGGATAACACTAAAGATGGATTATAAGGCAATCTAGATGATTCTAAAGCTCGCTTATAACCTTCGATACGAGCTTTTCCTGTTGGGTTGTCTATTGGACCAGTTATGCATGCGATGCTCTTATGACCGCATGAAATCAAATGTTCCATTGCGGTCACGATAAGACTAGATTGATCAATGGATACTGAATGGTAATTCCCTGCCATAGAGGCACGGTTTAACACAACAAAAGGCACGGACAGTTGTGATTCTAACGTTTGTATATGCTCATCAGATAGGGTTCGGCTATAAAGCAAAATGGCATCAAATTGCCCTTCTAGTTGTCTAATTACTTCATATTCATGTTGAGGGTCATTCTTACCATCGATTACTGTTAGTGTTTTGCCTTCTGATTGAAGTTGAATTGAGATTTGCTGTAATAGTACACCCCACCTAGTACTGTCATAGTTAGACAGTACCAATGCCACTGTATCAGTTTTATTTGTCGCTAAAGCTTGAGCGGTCCGGTTTGGACGGTAACCCAACTGTTCCATCGCGGCGAAGACACTATCTTTTGTCGATTGTTTAACCTGACCTGTGCCGTTGATCACACGCGAGACTGTTGCTTTGGAGACTCCAGCAAGTTTGCTGACATCAACAATGGTACTCATTCTATTCCTTTCATCACTTACCCACGTTACGTTTGGATATTATTATAAGTTATTGTTTATATGGACCAATTATCAAAAAATAAAGTTATCTTACTGTCTACTAGAACATAGTAACCCCTAAATTCGAACCCGATTTCTTACCTAATGTGATGCCCGTCATCAATTGTAGCATTGAGTAACGATATTTTATGACATTTCTCACACAAGTGAAACCGGTTTCTGTAACCGGTTTCTGTAACCGGTTACATTTTTCTCGTACTCTACAACGCTTACTAGATTAAGTGATAAATTAATAAGAAAAGGAACTAAATCATGATCAACATTTTATTGTGCTGTGCTGCTGGTATGTCTACTAGCATGGTCGTAAACAAAATGAAGCAATCTGCGGCAGCGAAAGGGATTGAAGCGCATATTGAAGCTGTGGGATTAGATGAATTCGAGTCGAACCTTCCAAACTTCGATTGCGTTTTACTAGGTCCACAAATTAAATACAAACTCAATGATTTCAAAGAGATTGCTGATGCTGCTAACAAACCAATTTCTGTAATGAATCAAATGGATTACGGCATGATGAAAGGCGAAAAAATCCTTAACGATGCAATCACAATGCTAAATCAATAAGAGGGATATCACGATGAAAGCATTATTCGATTTTCTAGAAAACACCTTAACACCGATAGCAGGCCGACTGGCAACTCAAAAGCACGTGTGTGCAATTCGTGACGGCTTCATTGGCGCAATGCCCTTCATGATCGTGGGTTCTTTCTTGCTTGTGTTTGCTTTTCCTCCTTTTTCGGAAGATACCGCGTTTGCCTTAGGTCAATGGTGGATTTCAATGTCATCCACCTATTTTGATGAAATCATGACCCCTTTTAATATGAGTATGGGGATTATGTCATGTTATATCTCTGCTTGTATCGCGTATAACCTAGCAAATAGCTACAAGTTAGATGCCCTACCAACGGCAATGCTTTCATTGATGTCATTTCTTTTGATAGCAGCACCGATGAAAGATGGTGCTCTGTCTGCAACGTACCTTGGTGGCACTGGTATCTTTACTGCAATCATTGTTGCGATCTTTGTTACTGAACTGACTCGTTTCTTAAAAGTTCATAATATTGGCATTAAAATGCCGGAGCAGGTGCCTGATAAAATTCGTCAGTCATTTAACCTGCTGATCCCAACAATGATCGTGATAGTTACGATTTATCCACTAAACCTTCTAATTCAAAACAATTTCGATATGCTAATTCCAGGTGCAATTATGGCTCTATTCCAGCCATTGGTATCAGCATCTGACACATTGCCGGCGATTTTACTTGCTGTACTTGTTGCACATACTCTATGGTTTGCTGGTATTCATGGTTCAGCAATCGTTTCTGGCATCATGGCACCCTTCTGGCTTTACAACCTAGGTGTAAACCAAGAAGCTCTTGCTGCAGGAATGGAACTGCCTCAAGTGTTTATTGAACCATTCTGGTCGTTCTTTATTGTATTAGGCGGCTCTGGTGCAACATTCTCATTAGTTCTACTTTACCTGAGAAGTAAATCTGCTCACCTTAAAACAATCGGTCGTCTTGGTGTAGTTCCTGCAATGTTCAACATCAATGAACCTGTAATCTTTGGTTCACCAATCGTTATGAACCCTATTATGTTCATTCCATTTGTCGGCGCTCCAATGATCAACGCTATCATCGCTTACTTCGCGACGAGTATGGACTGGATTGGCAAAATGGTTTCACTGGTTCCTTGGACGGCACCAGCACCAATAGGTGCAGCTTGGGGAGCTGGATGGCAGCTAAACAATGCTGTATTGGTGTTCATTCTAATTGGTGTAAATCTGGTTGTTTACTACCCATTCTTCAAAATTTACGAAAAACAGTTGCTTGCAGAAGAGCAGCCTCAAGACACAAATTCTACTCAAGATAACAAATCTAGTGAACAAAGCTTCGCGTAACATTCATCCAACTCAATAGAGTGGGTACTACCACTCTATTCATCAAAAATATTGAGGATATCCACATGGAACTAGAATCAACCGTAATGGAATTGATCATCAATGCTGGCGAGTCAAAAAGCCTAGCAATGCAAGCGCTACAGAATGCAAAGAAAGGTGAATGGGCAGAAGTTGACTCATTACTAACACAATCTACTGAGGCATCAAAGCGTGCTCACAAGGTTCAAACTGAGCTCATTGGAATGGATGAAGGTGAAGGAAAAGTGCCAGTGAACCTAATCATGGTTCACGCTCAAGACCACATTATGACTGCAATGCTTGCTCGTGAGTTGATTGAAGAGCTAATCAACCTACACCGTAAAATTCAATAAAATAACAACAGATTAAAATAAAGAGATAAACATGAAACCTAAGAATCTAACTCCTTTCCCTACCGATTTCTTTTGGGGCGCGTCAACCTCAGCTTACCAAGTTGAAGGCGCTTGGAACGAAGACGGTAAAGGACCATCAGTTATCGATATGGCTCCAATTGTCGAGGGTACAACAGATTTTAAAGTTACCAGTGACCACTACCACCACTACAAAGAAGACGTAACACTATTTGCAGAGCTAGGCTTGAAAGCATACCGCTTCTCTGTGGCTTGGACGCGTATCTTCCCTAATGGTGACGGTGAAATTAACCAGAAAGGCGTGGAGTTTTACAGCAACTTAATCGACGAACTGATCAAGCACAATATTGAGCCTATCCTAACGATTTATCACTTTGATTTACCATACGCTTTACAACAAAAAGGCGGGTGGTCAAATCGTGACACTGTTGATGCGTTTGCACTGTACTCTAAAACACTATTCGAGCTGTACGGTGACCGTGTTAAGTACTGGCTAACAATTAATGAACAAAATATGATGATCTTGCACGGTGATGCCATTGGTACCAAGAGTGTTAGCGGTGAGAACCCGGTGAAAGATCTATACCAACAAAACCACCACATGTTGCTAGCACAAGCCAAAGCAATGGTACTTTGTCACGATATGCTTCCTCAAGCTAAAATTGGTCCTGCGCCAAATATTTCAACGATTTACCCTGCATCTTCAAAACCAGAAGATGTTCTTGCAGCGAACACGTTCTCGGCAATTCGTAACTGGCTATACCTAGATATGGCAGTTTATGGTCGCTACAACCCAACAGCGATGCGATTCTTAAAAGAACGTGATGCAACACCAGAGATTGCAGACGGCGATATGGACATTATGGCTCAAGCTAAGCCTGACTTTATCGCCTTTAACTACTACAACTCGCAAACCGTTGCTGAAAGTACTGGTGATGAGAGCGACATCAACTCAACGGGCGACCAACAAATCACGATTGGTGAAGTCGGTGCTTACCGTGGTACTGAGAACCCGAACCTAGTGAAAAACGAGTTTGGTTGGGAGATTGACCCTGTTGGTTTCCGTACCACAATGCGTGAAATTTACGAGCGTTATGCTCTACCTCTTATTGTGACTGAGAACGGTCTAGGTGCTTTTGATACCGTCGAAGCTGACGGTTCAATTGATGATAGCTACCGCATCGAATATCTACAGCAACATATTGACCAAGTTCAGCTTGCTATCACTGATGGTGTTGAGGTCTTCGGTTACAGTCCTTGGTCTGCAATTGACCTAGTCAGTACTCACCAAGGTTGTGCTAAACGTTATGGTTTTATTCATGTTGACCGTGAAGAGTTTGACCTAAAAGAGATGAAACGTTCTAAAAAGGCAAGCTTCCATTGGTACAACGCTCTTATCTCTAAACACACTGCATAACCAGTCTGAATGCTTGGAGCCTACGCTCCAAGCATTCAATTAAACTAGGAAAAGACTATGAAATTCTCCAACAGTTTTCTGTTTGGCGCAGCCACTGCCGCTTATCAAATAGAAGGCGCAATCGATAAAGACGGTAAGGGCCCGAGTAACTGGGATGAATTCGTTAAAATCTCAGGCAAAACCTTTGAAAATACAACGGGTGAATTAGCTGTAGATCACTACCACCGTTATAAAGAAGACATTAGACTCATGGCAGAAATGGGGCTAGAGTCATACCGTTTTTCTATCGCTTGGCCTCGAATTATTCCTAACGGTACTGGTGAGGTGAATCAAAAAGGCATCGATTTCTACAACAACATTATTGATGAATGCTTACATTACGGCATTGTACCATTTGTGACTTTATACCATTGGGATTTACCATTGGGATTTACCATTGGAGCTAGAGAAACAAGGCGGCTGGACGAATAAAGCAACCATTGATGCGTTTGTTAACTATGCCAAAGTTTGTTTTGAAGCATTTGGGGACCGTGTTAAACACTTCATAACCTTCAATGAAACCGTTGTTTTCTGTGGTCATGGTTACCTTGCTGGCGCCCATCCACCAGGTATTAAGGATGAGCCTAAGCTCTACTTTCAAGCCACTCATAATGTATTTTCAGCACATGCGAAAGCAGTACTCGCATACAAAGAGCTAAATCAATATGGTGATATCGGCTTAAGCCACGTATTCTCTCCTGCTTTTTCAGTGGACGATAGCATCGACAACAAATGGGCAGAGCGTCACGCAAATCAATTCGGCATCAACTGGTACTATGACACTATCTTGAAAGGTCACTACCCTGACTATGTTTTGAAGATTCTTGAAGAGCGTGGCTGGATGCCTGAAATACTTGAGGAAGAAAGACTCGCATTAACCCAAGCTGCTCCACTCAACGATTTTATTGGTTTGAACTACTATCAACCCGTACGAGTAGAAAGAATTCTAGGCCAAGCAGAACACGTTGAGCATTCACGAGAAAATGCCACAGGTGCTCCTGGCAACCCAAGCTTTGATGGTGAATACCGCAGCGTATCAATGAAAGATAAGCGTTACACCAAGTGGGGTTGGGAGATTTCACCGGAAGGCTTTGTTGATGGTTTGAGACTACTCAAAGACTATTATGGTGATGTCACTATGTACATCACTGAAAATGGCCTCGGTGATGAAGACCCAATCATTGAGGGAGAGATATGCGACATTCCTCGAATTAACTTCATTAATGACCATTTAGTGGCTGTAAAAAAAGCCATTGATGAAGGTGTGAACATTCAAGGTTATTATGCATGGTCTGCAATTGACTTACTCAGTTGGCTGAATGGCTATAAAAAGCAATATGGCTTCATTTATGTAGACCATCAAAACAACCTAGACAGAAAGAAAAAAGCTTCTTTCCATTGGTATAAGGACATTATAGCGAGTCGAGGGGAAAGCCTTAAATACCCCGCTTAAAATCAAGCGAGCTATTGCAAAAAATGTCAATAGCTCGTTTTTGACCAAAAAGTAAAATCATTAATATTATGACTTCGAGCGCTTTCATAAAAGCAAAGAATAAAAAAAGACTGAACGTGAGAAAGTGTTGGCCGGTGAACTCTATAACCCGGTAGATGATGAGTTAAGTAAAAAGACGTCGTAGGTGCAGAAAAATAGAACGTCAACTTAACAACACAATGATAGGTGCTCCAGAGTAGAGGAATTCAATTGATGAACTTAGTCATCTTTGTGGCTTTTTAGCTAACTTATTGATTGCTAGGTTAACAATGTTACTAAAACACTTTTGTCCAAAAACGAGTTGAACTAAGCCGCTCTTCGACTATGACGACTACCAGCGAACTCTGTTTAAAGTCCGTTAATTTTAGCAAACCTTCATAATCACTGGTTCGAATCACTGGCGCGAATCACTGAGTTGATTTTTCATATACGCCAGAAACGAAAAATGTCGCATCCATGCGACATTTCTCTTTTGGCGGCCAAACCAGTTTTGCTATATCCATTCTAGATTTCAATCCATTAGGAGATTATTCAGAATGTAATTATAAGACGCTGTTAATGTTGATTAGTTCCCTTTATGCGGCATTTTTTTTCGATTTATCTTCTAAGTCGAATGACGCAGCGATTAATTTCTTGGTGTAGTTGTTTTTCGGCGCATTGAAAATCTCTTCTGCAGACCCTTCTTCCATTACTTCGCCCTTCTGCATCACCAGTACGCGATCCGACAGTACTTTCACTACCGAGAGATCGTGGCTGATGAACAGGAAGCCGATATTGTGCTTGGCTTGAATGTCTTTCAGCAGGTCAATCACGGTCAGTTGTACTGAGCGATCGAGTGCTGAAGTCGGTTCATCCAGCAAAATGAAAGAGGGCTCTAGAATCAGTGCGCGAGCAATCGCGATACGTTGTCTTTGCCCGCCAGAGAACTCATGTGGATAACGGTTTATTGAATTCGGCTCTAAGCGAACTTCAATCAATGCTTTGCGCGCTCTTTCTAAACGTTCTTGCTTGGATAGATGAGGTTGATGCACCGTTAAGCCTTCGGTGATAATTTCTCCAACTGTCATGCGTGGTGACAAAGAACCATAAGGGTCTTGGAACACCATCTGTACATCTTTCTTGAGCTTATGACGTTCTCTGTCGGTTAATAAACTGACATCTTGGCCTTTATAAACAATGCGTCCGGTACTTGGTAGTAAACCGATTAACGCTCGTCCCAGTGTTGACTTGCCTGAGCCAGATTCACCCACAATGCCTAACGTTTCACCTTGTTTAAGGGTCAATGAGATGCCTTTTACAGCTTCGAAGTACTGACTCTTACTTTTGATAAAGTGCGATTTAACCAAGAATTGGACCCGTATGTCTTCAGCGTTTAACAATTCTTGGGCTGATTCATGGACAGGAATCTTAGCGCCTTTCGGAATCGAGTTAATCAGCATTCTTGTGTAATCATGTTTAGGACTATCGAACAAAGATTGAGTCATCCCTTCTTCTACGAGCTCACCTTTACACATCACTAGCACGCGGTCTGCAAAGTGTTTCACCACACCTAAGTCATGGGTGATGAACAAAATTGCCATTCCCATCTTGCCTTGGATCTCTTTGATAAGAGCAAGCACTTCAGCTTGAACCGTTACATCTAATGCAGTTGTAGGCTCGTCAGCAATCAGGATATCCGGTTCATTAATCAGCGCCATTGCGATCATGATGCGTTGCAGCTGACCACCCGAAAATTCGTGAGGGTACTTGGTGTACGACTTTTCTGGCATTGGCAAGTGCACAAGATTAAACAGCTCAATCACTCGCTGTTTGGCTTGAGACTTTGACACTTTACGATGCCACATAATAGCTTCTGCCACTTGTGTGCCCACGCGCAGGTATGGGTTGAGAGAGGTCATCGGTTCCTGAAAGATCATGCCGATTCTGTCGCCACGAATCGACTGCATTTCTCGTTCAGTCTTGCCAAGTATTGATTGCCCCTCAAATTCTATTTCAGATTGAGCATCAATGATGGCGTTATCAGGGAGCAAACGCATCAGTGCGTTAGAAGAGACTGATTTACCTGAACCTGATTCACCAACAATGGCCAAGGTTTCGCTAGAATTAAGGGTAAAGTTAACCTTTTTTACCGCATCAATGATTCCATCATTGGTTGTGAAGCTAACGGAGAGGTTATTGACTTTAAGAATGGCCCGGTCCGACATGATATATCCTTATCAATTTAAGACATTAGGTGAAGATTTCACTTCTGACGTGGTTTTAAGTTGCCCAAAATGGTGATGAGCACGTTGAATTTGTTCTAGTTCGAGCATCCAATACGAACTGCGCTGAGCGCTGCAAAAAGCGATCAGGTGATTGAGCAAACCTTCGCTCTGCTTTTCCAATAATCCAAAGGTACGTTGAATCAGCTCAGTGTTCTCCAGAGAGATAAATTGCATCAGAGCGTAAGATTGATTCAAGGTATCGAAGGCTTGTTGGTGCTGACCTAATCGGTTGAGTATCTCTGATTGAGCGACGCTCGCGTCTCTTAACCCGGCAAGCAAGCAGGCAAATTGGCAAGGCTTGATATCGCTTTGGTATGCTGCATCTTGGATGTGATGAGGAAGTGAGGTTAGAACATCACCATAAAGGCGTTGTGCTTCTGGCCAGTGACCTTGTTCCATTAACTGTTCAGCTTTTAGGTAGTGCATCCAGCATCGTTCAATTTCCATATCCACATCCTCAATTTATAATATCAGAAAATGTTAATGATATTTATTATCAATTGCAAATTAAAATCATTCACATGTTAAGTTGGTGAATTAAATGACGAGCTATTCCTAAAAATGGCTTAAATTGTGTGTTATTTGTTCAGTTGAACAGCTGTGTAGCGTAAGTCACTAAATTTGTAGGAAATTACATCTACACTGATTTTATCTACACCCAAGTAATGAAGGACTAAGGAGGCGGCGATGGCGATGCAAAGACTCAATACAGAACAGCTGTATCAGGTAGCGGATTTAGATAAGCTACCATGTAAGTCGACCAAAGAACTGGCTCCAATTGACGAAATCGTCGGGCAGGAACGGGCACAAAAAGCCGTTGAGTTCGCGATGTCAATCAAGGAAAAGGGTTACAACATTTATGCGATAGGGCGAAATGGTCTGGGTAAACGCACCATGATCTTGCGCTATCTGAACCGTCACCCTCAAGAAGTGCAGGAGCTTTTTGATTGGTGTTATATCGCGAACTTTGAAGATATTCGTACACCTAAGGTACTGAAATTGCCGCGTGGCGTTGGCAGCAGCTTAAAGCAAGATATTGAAAAATTGATGCGTAAACTGCTGAAAGGTATGCCTCTAGCGTTTGATAACGAGATGTACTTTAGCCGTGCTGACAGGCTTAAAAACCAATTAGCAGCTAAGCAACAAGCCGCGTTAGAAAGCATTAGCCAAGAAGCGAAAGACAAGGGCATTAACCTGACGATCACCACTCAGGGTGATTACCAGTTTGTGGCAATGAATGGCGATGATCTTCATACCGAAGAGAGCTTTGATCTGCTTTCGCCGGAAGAGCAAGATCAATTCGATAAAACCATTGATGGATTGGAAGTCGGCCTACGAACCATCTCTCGTGAACTGACGGAACTTGAAGAGACGTACACTGAGAAAATTCAAAAGCTGAATGATGATACGGCGCGAGATGTGATCACGCACTTCATCAAGCAATTGAAGAAGGATTACAGCCAATATCCAGACATCAAAAAGTACCTAACGGCACTGCGTAAAGACATTGTCGACAACGCTGACATCTTCTTAGAAGAGAGCACGGAGCAAGCAGAAGTTGCAACGGCCTCTTTGGATAAGAAAATGCCGCGTCGCTACAAGGTTAATGTGATTGTGAGCCAAAAGGAGGAGACTCTGCCGATCGTGGTGGAAGAGAATCCAAATTATCACTCTCTGTTTGGCTATGTAGAAACGGCGACGTTCAAGGGTACTGTCTTTACTGACTTCTCATTGATTCGCGCAGGTAGCTTACACAGAGCCAACGGTGGCGTATTACTGATGGATGCGGTGAAGGTACTTGAGCAGCCGTACGTTTGGGAAGGCTTGAAACGAGCACTGCGTTCACGTCAATTGAGCTTCACTTCATTAGAAAAAGAGGTGACCTTAACGGGGGCGGTATCGCTTGATCCAGAACCGATTCCATTGGATGTTAAGATCATCCTGTTTGGCGATTACCGAACTTACCAACTGCTGCAACACTACGATGCAGAGTTTGGTGAACTGTTCCGTGTAACGGCCGATTTTGAAGATGAGATGAAGCGTACTCCCGATTCTGAAATGCATTACGCGCGCTTTATTTCGAGCATCGTGCACGACAACAACATGCTGCATTGTGACCGTAAAGCGATCGCTCGCATCATTGAGCACAGCTCTCGTCAGGCGGGGGACCAAGGTAAATTGTCTCTGCACTCTGCTCACATTGCTAATCTGCTTCGTGAATCAAACTACGTGGCGAGAGGCTCAAAATCGAACCTGATTCGTGCAACGCACGTTGACCAAGCGTTATCTAACCAACAGATGCGTGTCGGACGACTGCAAGACAGCGTGATGGAAACCTTCACTAACGGCACAACGCTAATCCATGTTGATGGTCAAGCGGTTGGGCAAGTGAATGCTCTGTCTGTACTCAGCACGACGGATCATATGTTTGGTGCGCCGAACCGAATCACGGCAACCACCGCTTACGGTGATGGTGAAGTGATTGATATTGAAAGAAACGTAGACCTAGGTGGCAGTATTCACTCAAAAGGCGTGATGATCTTGTCGGCTTACCTTTCTTCCGTATTTGGTAAGACAGCCAAAGTCCCGCTCACCACTAACATCACCTTCGAGCAATCGTATGGTGGCGTCGATGGTGACAGTGCGAGTATGGCCGAGTTCTGTGCGGTTGTATCAGCGTTCTCTAAGCAACCAAACCGTCAAGATATCGCAATTACAGGCTCGATGAACCAGTTTGGTGAGTCTCAGCCAATTGGTGGTGTGAACGAGAAAATTGAAGGTTTCTTTGATGTGTGTGAAATCAAAGGGCGTTCAAACGAACAAGGGGTGATCATCCCGCGTTCAAATGTTCACAACCTGATGCTGCGTAGCGATATTGTGAAAGCGGTTGAAAAGGGCGAGTTTAATATCTGGGCGATTGACCATGTAACAGAAGCGATTGAACTGTTCACAGGCAAAGCCGCAGGTGAGGCGAGTGATGAGGGTAGTTATCCAATTGATACTATATTTGGTATCGCCCAAGCTAAACTGAACGCACTGCGCAAATAGTTTGAATATCTAGATACACAGTTTAATAGCTAAGCTAAATAGATAGATAAACAAACAGATAAACAGCTAAAACGCAAAAGCCATCGATTCTAGAGTCGATGGCTTTTTTGTTGGTTACGATTTGGTTTACCAGTGAGCTATTTGTATTTGGTCAGCTTGCTGTATTCGGTGAAAGTCGCGTGTTAAAAGGCGTTACCCATTTCGTAAGCAAAGCTTGGTGCCATCGAACTTCAGTTTTGCCAACAAGTGTTTGGCGTTAGCTCGGCCAATATCATCAAATTCGACACCGTATCGAGCGTAGTGTGTCGATTTCTGTAGATTGCAGACGATGCCTCGCAATGGCGGAATCAGTGGGCCGTTGTAGTTCTCAGGGGTTATCTCAATAGACACGCGATCGGCAATCTGAATCGCACGAGAGGTTGGTGAGGTAACGAAACGACAACCACTTTTCGATAAGTCTCTTATCTCACAGTTTGCTCGCTGGTCGTTGAAGATGATTCTTGAAGCCAGATTCACTTCATAGCGTGTTTCTTTACGCAGCTGAGTCACTTGCATCGTGCTTGGTGTTGAAAGTACAAGAATAGGGAAGGGTTCACCAATCTTATGGTGAATTTGGCTTCTAAAGTGGATAAGCGCGCCTTCACCTCGTAGAGAATACGCACGAGCGGTCATCCAAAAACCTTCTTGAAAGAAAAAGTTCAGATCTTCATTGGATACCTCGGGAACCTCAACCACAATACAGTTATCACTGTGCGTTCCGATAAACCTGGTGGTGGCGAGAAACTTCGTGCCAACGGGAGTCGAGACATTTAATGTCAGCTCACTGCCGTGCTCAATCATGGCCAGTGCATCAGTGCTATTGATAGTGGAAACGGTGCGATTACGAGGGTCTTGAAGTGCCTGATTATGCTCCAAAGGCTTCTTCAGGGGTGCGTTCATTATATGTTCTCCATGCGCCAACATGCGTCTGTTAGTTATATTGGTAACTTGCTAACAAGGGGTTATTACGTGCTAGATTTAGTGGACGTACTCACATAGATTTATAGAGTGCCTTTTATCATTGCTGATTTTATATTAAGCCGATTGCACTGAATTATTTGCTGTGTTTGTAAGTACTTAGTTTTATTTATATGCACTTGCGCTAGTCTATTACAAGGAACTCATACTTCAAACTTTTATTGTTTGTCGTATCAATTATTTGCAGGAGTTGAGAATGCAGGCAGTAAAATGGGATCAAGAAGTGAACCAGATCACGGTAGAGTTAGAACCCAACCAGTTCGCGGTCGTTAAGTATCAAAAGGACGGAGATGTACTACATATCACGTCGACACGCATTCCTGATGAACTGCAAGGCAAGGGCTTTGGTAAGGTGATGATGGAGTCGGTATTGCCTGAAATTGAACAAGCGGGCTTCAAAATTGTGCCGGTTTGTAGCTATGTGGCTCACTACATGAATAGGCAGCCACAGTGGTCACACCTTCTATCCGATAAAGCATAACAACGAGTAATATGTCTCAATCAATATCGTCGAATAATCGAGCTCAACCTGAAGCGGGTTCAAGTCAAAATCAGCCAGAGCTTTATCAACAAGAGTTTTATCAAAATGAGCTTTATCAAAAAATAGCGACCTCGCTGGGTTGTCATGAAGGGTTTGATGTCCAAGTGATTCAACGCCTATGGGGTGGATATGGCGAGTTAGTTCGCTTAGTCTTTTCTCAAGAAAGCAGTGCGGAACTCAAGAGTGTGATTGTTAAACATGTCGCGTTGCCAGATAAAGCTGAACACCCAAAGGGTTGGAATACCAAACTCTCTCACCAACGAAAGGTACACTCTTACCAAGTGGAAACAGCTTGGTATCAGTCATTCACCCAACAATGGGACGAGCGCTGCCCTGTACCTGTTGGGCTGCAATGTGAACTAGAAGAGAATGAGTGGCTGATAGTGATGCAAGACTTAGCGGATATTGGCTTCCCGTTGATCTCTCAGTTTGATGTGCTTGCTGCTTCTGACTATCAGGCATCTAGTTACACAAGAGAAGAGCAAAAACAACGCGATGCTTGCCTTAAATGGCTCGCTAACTTTCACGCAAAGCATATCAATATCAATCAAGAGCAGTTGTCATCATTGTGGCAAGTCGGTACTTATTGGCATCTAGATACACGTCCTGATGAGCTCAATGCCTTGGCTGATTTACCATTGAAGAATCAAGCCAAGCACATCGACCGTTTACTCAAAGAGTGTCCATATCAAACCTTAGTCCATGGCGATGCCAAGCTCGCCAATTTTTGTTTTGATTCTGAAAGCGAGCGAGCAGCTGCGGTCGATTTCCAATATGTGGGTTACGGCTGTGCGATGAAAGACGTCGCCTTGTTCATGAGCAGCGCGATTAGGCCACAAGATTGCGCAGAGCTTGAATCAGAAGTACTAGATGCTTACTTCCACTACTTGAAAGAGGCATTGGCGTACTATCAGCCACACCTTTCATTTGATGAGGTAGAAGCAGCATGGCGACCAATGTTTTACGTGGCGTGGGCCGATTTCCAACGTTTCGTAAAAGGCTGGAGCCCAGAGCATTGGAAGATTAACCCTTATACTGAGCAGTTGACCTTACGAGTGCTCACTCAATTAGACGAACAGGAGTCCGTCAATGTTCGATAGAACCGCGAGCTGGAAAACGCCGCAAAACTTTTTATTACTGATTTCGATTGTTGTACCGATCGCGTTTTCGAGCTGGATGGCTCTGCTTAATAACTTCGTGATTGAGAAGGCGAACTTTGATGGCGCCGATATTGGTTTGTTGCAAAGTGTTCGTGAGATCCCAGGCTTCTTAGCGTTTACCGTGGTGTTTGTTTTAGCCTTCATTCGAGAGCAACGCTTTATGTTGATATCGCTGGCGATGCTGACCGTGGGCACGGCGATAACCGGTTTATTCCCTTCACTCACTGGATTGTTGCTGACTACGGTTTTGATGTCGACGGGTTTTCACTATTTTGAAACGCTGAAGCAGTCTCTGTCACTGCAATGGTTGAGTAAAGAAGAAGCACCAGAGATGTTAGGTAAGATGATCTCCGTTGGCGCGTTGGCATCTTTAATCACTTATGGCTCTATTTGGGTGATGTTAGAGCAACTCAAACTCGACTTTGCTTGGGTGTATGGCATCACTGGCGGAATTGGTTTTGTTTTAGTTTTGGTGATGACCTTTGGCTTCCCTGAGTTTCAAACCAAGACGCCACAGAATAAGAAGTTGGTACTGCGGAAGCGTTACTGGCTCTACTACGCGCTAACGTTTATGAGCGGTGCGAGAAGACAAATCTTCACTGTGTTTGCAGGCTTCTTGATGGTAGAGAAGTTTGGTTACTCGGCTGCCGACGTCACATTGTTGTTCTTGGTTAATTACCTATTTAACTTCTTGTTTGCGAAGCGCATTGGTCGATTTATCGGTGTGGTGGGTGAGCGTAAAGCGTTGATCTTCGAGTATGTTGGCTTGATTGGTGTGTTTGTCGGTTATGGTTTGGTGCAAAGCGCGGAATGGGCGGCGGCACTTTACGTGATCGATCACCTGTTCTTTGCATTGGCGCTGGCGATCAAAACTTACTTCCAGAAAATCGCAGACCCGGCAGACATGGCATCAACTGCTGGTGTCTCTTTCACCATCAATCATATTGCAGCGGTCGTTATTCCAGTGGTGTTTGGTGTGATTTGGTTGTCTTCTCCTGCAACGGTTTTCTATATTGGTGCTGCGATGGCGGCGGTTTCTTTGGCGTTGTCTTTAAACATTCCGAAGACACCTGAAGAAGGTAATGAAGTGCGAATGTTTAGCTGGCGTTAATGTTGGTCTCGATATTATGAAATAAGCAAAAAGCTCCAATAGTGATATTGGAGCTTTTTGTTTATGTGGGATATGTATATCTAATCCGCAAAATAGGTTTCACGAGGATCAGTTTCTTACGGTTTTTAATTCGGTACGCAGCTTGAAGATTCCCTTTGGTGCTTTGGTCAGTAAGATGCCGCAAAGTAGAGGAATCATCATTACAAGTGACTGTTCAGATAGAACCTCACCATTGATGCAGCAAGAGATCAGCAGCGCAACCACTGGGAAGATTAGGAAGCAGATAGACGCTTGGAAAGGTGTCGAAACCTGACCTAATTTAAAGTAAGCCACAATGCCGCCAACACTCGCCACAAAGCCTAGGTAAACCACAGCAGAGATTGAGTCCCAAGTGAAAGATTCAATATTCACGTTTTCACCTATAGCTGATACAGCAAATAAGAATAGAGCTGCAATTAGGCTTGGTACGGCGTTGTAGGTCAGTACTTCAATACCTTTGCAGTGCTTTTGAACCAGCACATACATCACTGCGTGAATCGCAACAGCAAGGCCTAAGCAAACCGTGCCAATTAGGTAGTCATCGCCACCCATCTGCATTTCATTACCAAGGATTACACATAGGCTCACAACAGCAGCGATCAACCCGAATATCTGGTGCTTCGCTAGTCGTAGACCTAAGAATAAGCCAGACATCAACATCACAGCCACAGGCATGTTGGCGAAGATGATCGACGCTAAACCTGAAGAGATGTATTGCTCGCCATAGATCATCAACGTAAACGGAATCGCGAAATACATCAACGCAACAATAAGCAGCCATTGGCGCTTACCTTTAGGGAACAGCAGTGGTTGGTTGAAGACTTTCGCCAATACTGCAAGCAGAGGTGCTGCAAGTAAAAAGCGCAACGCAGTAGCAAAAATAGGTGGGATAGAATGCAATGCTACTTCCATAGCGAACCAAGTGGTTCCCCAAATTAAGCAAACAGAGACAAAAAGCAAAATAGTTAGCGACTTCGAATTCATGGTGACTACTCATTAATAATTATTTTAAATCATAGGCTTGTAGCGCCTTAATGACATGGCACAGTATAGAAAGGTAGTCGGAGAAAAGTTTTGTCTTTTTATCTCTAATTTGAGTTTTTTGTGGAAATTAAATCTCTAGTATGATTATTTTATAGAAAATAAATTCGCTTTAGATAGTTAAAGTAAAGTCATTGTTCTTTGTGAGGTTTAATTTAACTTAAGGAATGGTCAACTCAACGAGTATGGCTGTTGGGTTATTGCTGTTAGCGTAGCAACAAAAAACGCGCCCTCAATGAGGCGCGTTTTTGAACAATACGTTTAAGAGGCTGCGTCTACTGCGTAACAGGCTTGACTTGTTTGGATTGTCTTACCGCAAGGATAAGTTGTGGTAGCAGTGACATCACTATCATGCCGGTCATTAGTGAGTATTGTACTGCAGTGAATGATTCACCCATCAACACCATACCGGTCACGATGCCAGCTACTGGGTTTGCGATGCCACCGAAGGTGAAATCAACCACCGACATACGCTGTAGCAACCACACATACATGCCGTAACCCAGCGCTGTGTTTAGGCCAATCACCCACACGAGTCCCATAGCATTACGAGTATCGAAATGAGTCACGGCATTAACATAAGGCTGCGGGTCGATGAATGCATGAACGCCAGACGCGACAGACAAAATCGTACCACCCAGAATCAACTGCCACGTTAATACCTTCCACCAGTGCATGCGGTTACCCAGTGACTTGGTAATGCTGCTGCCGATGACAATACACATTATTGCGGCGAACATTGCGCCTAAACCGATTGGGTTCAGAGCAATTTGGCTTGGGTTAAACAGTATCCACGCTAAGGTGATCAAGCCAATACCCGAAAGGGCCTGAATCAGATGCGGGCGCTGTTTTTTCACTACCCAGTGGAAGATCATCGCGAACACTGGCACAGAGATCATACCCACGCCAGAGATTGCCGAAGGCAGCGTTAGCGCCATCACGAAGATCAAGCCAAAGAAGGTCGCGATATTGATAAGGCCCAGTGTGAAAATGATTTGCCACTCGCCTTTTTTAGGCAGTGTTGGTTTTACTGCTAGCAATAACAAACCAGCAGGTAACGCACGCAAAGCACCCAATAATAATGGTGGCCACTCCTGTAGCGTAAATTGCGTCACTGCATAGGTTGTTCCCCAAAAGAACGCGGGGATCATTGCTAATAATATGTTCATTTAAAATATCTTTACGTTAAGATAACTATTGTGTGAACTGTATACTGAGAACTAGTGGTTGTAAAGTATCTTTATGTTAAACTAGTTTGAAGTAATCAGACTAACAACGGAGCGAGATTGCAAATGGATGCTATCGACCGCGTAGTAGAGCAATGGGCAAAGGAAAAGCCCGAACTAGATACTGAGCCTATGGCAATGATGGGTCGGATTATGCGTATTGCCAAGTATATGGAGACGCAAGTTGCCGAGCTTCATAAAAAATACGACATGAAGCTGGGTGAGTTTGATGTGCTGGCGACGTTGCGACGTTCTGGGAAGCCTTACCGACTGACGCCATCTGAACTGATTGGATCCATGATGCTGACATCTGGCGCGATGACCAATCGCCTTGATAAGCTAGAAGCCAAAGGGCTGATCAGTCGTGAACACAGCAAAGAAGACAGACGCAGCGTGAGTGTCCAGTTAACTAAAGATGGTCTTATTCTGATTGACCAAATGATGACTGAACATGTCGAAATGCAGAAAAAACTGGTTAAATCATTGTCTGCGAGTCAGAAGAAGAACACCAACCAACTTCTGAAAACATGGTTGAGCGCGTACGAGTAGTTTTTCTGATCTTCCTTTAGATTCAATAAAAAACCGAAGCTTAATCGCTTCGGTTTTTTTGTGCTTGTTTAAGAACTTCAAGTACAGCGAATTGGCGAGTTAAGCTTGCAGCATCTCGTCACTGAACAGTTCTGCACAACCAATGCCGTTGATGGCGCAACTTTCGTCGATGTCTGAGATGTCACCGCTGACCCCAATCGCACCAAGTACCGTTTTATCCTTATCTCGAATCAGTAGGCCCCCTGGCACTGGCACCATGTTTCCGTGTGCGAGTACGTTTACGGCGGAGATAAATGCTGGTCGATTATCAGCATCTTGGGCGAGTTTTCTAGAGGAACAACCCAGTGCGAGTGCTCCCCACGCTTTAGCAATCGCGATGTCTGGTCGCATCATGCTAGAGCCGTCTTGACGTTGCAGAGAAATCAGCTTGCCACCGCTGTCTAAGACGGCGACCGTCAAAGGTTCTGTGTGGATCTTGTTTCCTGCTTTTAAGGTGCCATCAATGATGGTTAACGCTTGTTGTAGAGTCAAACTTCCCATGTTATCTCCTAGTTTTTCAAGGGGCCGTGTACCAAGCTAAGTCAGCCAATCATTACGCTTGTTGTGAATATCATTGACTGATTCAGCTCGGTACAAGAGTCCTAACTGGACTCTTGTAATAGCCCATAGCTGGGTAAAGTTAGGAAGGCAGCGAACTCTTTGGCTGTAGAAAGTTGATAGAAAAGATCAGCTGTCTCTTCAAATCGACCTGCTGCATAGCGCGAGTCACCGACTTCATGTTTTATCGTGTCTAACTCCTGGTAAAGCCAAGAGTGGAACAATTGTTTGGTAAAGGTTTGGCCGTCATCAAGCGTGACGCCGTGGTGGATCCATTGCCAAATATTGGCTCTTGAGATCTCTGCGGTGGCGGCATCTTCCATAAGGCCGTAGATAGGTACACAGCCGTAGCCTTGAATCCAAGCTTCGATGTAATACAGCGCAATACGGATATTCTTGCGCACGCCGGCTTCGTCGCGGCTGCCTTCACAAGGTTTTAGCAACGAGTCTGCATTGATCACATGCTCCGGGCTTTGAAAATCCATTTGGTTTACTTTGCCATCTAAGTGCTTATCAAAGATCGACATTGCCAAATCAACCAGTGCAGGGTGCGCGACCCATGTGCCGTCGTGTCCGTTCTGAGATTCTCTTTGTTTATCTTCGATAACCTTGGCGGTTACACGTGCCATTTCTTGCGGGTCTTTTGCTGGAATAAAGGCTGACATCCCACCCATTGCTAATGCGCCACGAGCGTGACAAGTGCGCACCAACAGTTGGCTATAGGCGTTGAGGAATTCTTGATCCATGCCGATCCCGTGGCGGTCTGGCAAGATGCGGTCTTTATGGTTTTTCAGCGTTTTGATGTAGCTGAAGATGTAATCCCAACGGCCACAGTTCATCGCTACGATATGATCACGCATGGCGTATAAGATCTCTTCCATTTGGAATACGGCTGGCAGAGTTTCAATCAACACGGTCGCACGAATGGTGCCTTTGGGTACGTGGAAATAGTTTTCGGTGAAGCTGAAAATATCGTCCCACCACTGTGCTTCTTCCATGCTCTCAAGCTTGGGAATGTAGTAGTAAACACCTAAGCCTTGTTTTGCACGTGACTGATAGTTATGGAAAAAGTACAAAGCGAAGTCCATCAAGCAACCGCCGATAGGCTGATTGTTGAATTGAATGGACTGCTCTGGCAAGTGAATGCCTCGTGGGCGGGCAATCAGCAGTGCAGGATCGTTGTTTAACTGGTAACTCTTCTGCTTTTTCTCATCGAAGTAACTAATGGTTCCAAGGTTGGCATCTCTTAGGTTGATTTGCCCTTCGACCATATTGGCCCAAGTCGGGGAAGACGCATCCTCAAAGCAACACATGAAGACTTTCGCGCCTGAGTTTAGCGCGTTGATCACCATCTTTCTTTCGATAGGGCCGGTGATCTCTACGCGGCGATCGAGTAGCTCTGGCGGCGGTGTTGCTACCTTCCACTCTTTATTCTGACGAATGGAAATGGTGTCTTTTCTGAAATTGGGTAGCTCACCCTCGTCATATTGAGCTTGTTTTGTGTCGCGGTCACTTAGCAGGGCATGACGGCGATCTCCAAATTTATTGACGAGAGCTTCTAAGAATTTTAATGCATCTTTAGACAAGATCTCTTTGTACTCGGAGTTGTCCATATTCCCGAGTACCTGCATACACTGTACTTCTTCTCTCTCTTTTACGTCATTCATCATTGTTGTCTCCTTTGAACAATACGATGTAACTTTGTATACAAAATGCTCTTTTTAAGGATATTTATATTGTAGAAATTGTAAACAAGCAAACGGTATTTAACATTTATTTATCATTAGGTCTTTTTGTAATTTATTTTTACGTAAAGATATTTTATGTAAAGCAATGAATTGTAAGCTTTTCAGGATGAGTGCGTACTTAATGTGATGGGTTGATGTAACAAAATTGTTTCATTCTGGGGTTGATAAATAGCGAGGATGGTTCATAGTACACAAAAGTTAGTTTAATTGTATACAATCTGAACTGGAGGTTCGAATGGCAATTATGAAAGCGATTGAAGCAGCGGTAGAGGTGCTTAAACGTGAAGGTGTAGACATCGCATTTGGTGTTCCCGGTGCAGCAATTAACCCTATGTATGCGGCTATGAAAAAGCTCGGAGGAATCGACCACGTCTTAGCTCGACATGTAGAGGGTGCCTCACATATGGCTGAAGGCTACACACGTACTAATCAGGATAATATTGGTGTGTGTATTGGTACTTCTGGCCCCGCAGGAACGGACATGATCACGGGTCTTTATTCTGCTTCCGCTGACTCGATCCCTATCCTATGTATCACTGGTCAGGCTCCGCGTGCTCGCCTTCATAAAGAAGACTTTCAAGCGGTCGACATCGAATCGATTGCCAAGCCAGTCACTAAGTGGGCAACCACGGTGCTGGAACCTGCACAAGTGCCACGCGCATTTCAAAAAGCCTTTCATTTGATGCGTTCTGGACGTTCCGGCCCAGTGCTGATCGATCTGCCTTTAGATGTGCAGCTGGCTGAGATTGAGTTCGATATTGATACTTATGAGCCACTTGAACCTTACAAGCCACAAGCAACCCGCGCTCAGGTTGAGAAAGCATTAACCATGATGTCTCAATCGGAGAAACCTTTGATTGTATCCGGTGGTGGTGTGATCAACGCAGGCGCATCTGAACTGTTGCAGCAGTTTGCTGAAATCACAGGTGTACCAGTGATTCCAACCTTGATGGGATGGGGCTCAATCCCAGATGATCATGAGCTAATGGCGGGTATGGTAGGGCTACAAACTTCTCACCGTTATGGCAATGAAACCATGCTTAATTCTGATTTTGTGTTTGGTGTTGGTAACCGCTGGGCTAACCGTCATACCGGTTCTGTGGATGTTTACACCGAAGGCCGAAAGTTCGTACATGTAGACATTGAACCAACCCAAATAGGCCGTGTGTTCTGTCCTGATTTAGGCATAGTCTCTGATGCCAAGGCAGCGCTAGAGCTAATGGTTGAAGTGGCACAAGAGTGGCGTGACGCTGGCAAACTGCCGAACCGAAATGCTTGGGCAAGTGAGTGTCAGGAACGCCAGTCGACCATGCTGCGTAAAACCAATTTCGATGAAGCGCCAATGAAACCGATGCGTGTTTATGAAGAGATGAACAAGGCATTTGGTCGTGACACTTGTTATGTGAGCACCATTGGTTTGTCGCAAATTGCTGCCGCTCAGTTCCTGCATGTTTATAAGCCGCGTAACTGGATCAACTGTGGTCAAGCTGGCCCATTGGGTTGGACAACACCAGCCGCATTGGGTGTACGAGCGGCCGATCCAAATCGCGATATTGTCGCTATCTCTGGTGACTATGATTTCCAATTCATGATTGAAGAACTGGCCGTCGGCGCGCAATTCAATCTGCCATACATTCATGTGTTGGTGAACAACTCGTATCTAGGTTTGATTCGCCAAGCACAGCGCCAATTTGATATCGACTATTGTGTACAACTGGCGTTCGATAACCAGAATGCACCAGAGCTTGAAGGCTACGGTGTTGACCATGTTGCCGTTGTTGAAGGCCTAGGTTGTAAGGCAATTCGAGTTCGTGAACCAGAGCAAATTGCGGCAGCGTTTGAGCAAGCCAAAGAGCTGATGAACAAGCACAAGGTGCCAGTGGTCGTTGAGCTGATTCTTGAGCGAGTAACCAACATTGCGATGGGCGTAGAGATCAATGCCATCAACGAATTTGAGCCACTTGCCGAAAGCCGCGGCGATGCCCCAACAGCGTTAGCGTACAAGTAATCATTAAGTCATGTGTATACGTAGAGCTGAGGTTTAGCTCTACGGAAAGTCTCCAAGAAATCGGAGCCTTACTAAGCAACCGTAGCTCCATCAAATAACCGTTGCTTCACTAAACAGTCATAGTTTCACCAAATAAAGAATAAGGACAGAGTCATGGCAAAATTTGCAGCAAACTTGTCAATGTTATTCACGGAAGTTGATTTTATGGATCGCTTTGAAGCTGCCGCAGAAGCGGGCTTTCAAGGTGTCGAATACCTTTTCCCATATGCCTTTGATGCGGATGAGATTAAACAAAAGCTCGAGGCTAATAACCTAGAGCAAGTGCTATTTAACTTGCCTGCGGGTGATTGGGACGCTGGCGACCGTGGTATCGCGGTCGACCCAGCACGAGTTGAAGAGTTTCAAGCGGGTGTACCTAAAGCTATCGCTTACGCAAAAGCGCTCGGTTGTACTCAAGTGAATTGCTTGGCCGGGATTGTTCCGCAAGGTGTGACCCAACAAGATGCGCAATCGGCGTTTGTGATTAACCTGCATTACGCGGCGAACGCGCTAGCAGCAGAAGGCATTAGCTTAGTGATAGAGGCGATCAATACCCGTGATATTCCGGGCTTCTTCCTAAATACCACAGAGCAAGCCAAAGCGATCATTAAAGAGGTAGGGAGCGATAACCTTTCTATCCAATACGATATTTATCATATGCAAATTATGGAAGGCGATCTAACGCCGACCATGCAGCAGAACATTGGTCAAATCGCACACGTGCAATTGGCTGACAATCCAGGTCGACACGAACCGGGGACTGGAGAAATCAATTACCCATTCGTGCTCAATTATCTTGATGAGCTTGGTTATCAAGGCTGGGTTGGCTGCGAATACAAGCCAAAAACAACGACGACAGAAGGCCTTGGTTGGCTACACCAGTACCGTTAATTGCGTCTGGTAACCCTCAAACGTTAAGGAGAACAACATGTCTAAAATTGCATTTATCGGAACTGGCATCATGGGTAAACCTATGGCGAGTAACCTTCAAAAAGCAGGTCACGATTTGATTCTGTCGGATCACTTTAATGCAGCACCTGCCGATCTTGTGGCAGCGGGTGCAACGGTCTGTCATTCACCCGCGGAAGCGGCTGAAGCAGCAGGTATCATTATCTTAATGGTGCCGAATACCCCTCAAGTAGAAGACGTCCTGTTTGGTGACAATGGCGTCGAGCAAGGCCTTAACGCCGGTGGCGCTGCTGGAAAACTGGTTATCGATATGAGTTCAATCTCACCAATCGCAACCAAAGCGATTGCAGCACGAATCAACGAAGGCGGTGCTTCATACCTCGATGCACCGGTATCAGGTGGCGAAGTAGGCGCGATTAATGCGGCGCTGACTATCATGGTTGGCGGTGAGCAAGAAGCCTTTGATAAAGCACGACCTCTGTTCGAAATCATGGGTAAGAACATTACGCTAGTAGGCGACAACGGTGCGGGTCAAACCTGTAAGGTCGCAAATCAAATCATCGTTGCTCTGAATATCGAAGCCGTGTCTGAGGCGCTCGTATTTGCTTCGAAAGCCGGTGCCGATCCAGCACGCGTACGTCAGGCGCTATTAGGTGGCTTTGCTAACTCTAAGATCTTGGAAGTGCATGGCGAGCGCATGGTTGAAGGTACATTTGATCCTGGATTTAGAATCTCGCTTCACCAGAAAGACCTGAATCTTGCGCTAACGGGCGCACAGGAGCTAGGGGTTGCGCTACCGAACACGGCAAATGCACAAGAGCTGTTTGGCGAGTGTGCCGAAATGGGCGGTGAAGGTTGGGACCACTCTGCGCTTATCCAAGCGATTGAGAAACGTTCTGACCACTCGATTCGCTAATTAATTAAGGCTGCTATCGATTCGTAGCCCAACAGTTTGTTTATAAATCGCGTAGTTTCGTCTCCTTTTATACGCGTTCCTGATACGAGGCAGAGGTTGAAGTTGTTCCTTTCCAACTTGATCTTAGCAGGCACCCTTTGGCCTTGTATCGGGGTTCTTTTTTTCTCCGTCAACTAAGGAGTGGCTGATGGACATTGATGCTAAGCAGTTTCTGCAAACCCTTTTCTCAAGTGCTGTTAATCAGGCGCTACCTAAAAATCACATCGAACCTTTTCTTCCTAAAGACATTTTTTATCGCTCTGCTAACCAAGCTGGGCGAACTGTCGTTATAGGAGCAGGTAAAGCAGCCGCGTCGATGGCCGCCGAGCTGGAAGCGGTTTGGCAGGCAAAGAAACAGCAAGACCTTGCACTGCGTGACCTTGAAGGCTTGGTGGTGACTCGTTATGAGCACACCGCCCCTTGCGAACACATTGAGGTGATTGAAGCGGCGCACCCAGTCCCAGATGCGATGGGCTTAGAAGTGAGCCAACGTATGCTGGAATTAGTGAGTGGTTTGAGTGCTGACGATACGGTTATTTGCCTATTGTCTGGCGGTGGTTCTGCTTTGCTAAGTCTGCCCGGTGGCGACATCAGCTTGGCAGAGAAGCAACAAATCAATAAAGCGTTGCTTAAATCAGGCGCCGCCATTGATGAGATGAACTGTGTTCGCAAACATCTATCTTCGATAAAAGGCGGTCGACTTGCTAAAGCGGCGTATCCTGCAAGGGTTGTGTCACTGGCGATTTCTGATGTGCCGGGCGATGACATTAGTGTGATTGCATCGGGCCCAACCGTACCCGACACCACCACGCGTTTTGATGCGATGGCCATTTTAGAACGTTATCAAATAGAAACACCACGCTCGGCATTTGAATGGCTAAATAATCCAGAGTCAGAGACCATTAAGCCAGATGATGCCTGTTGGAAGAACGCGGAGCACCATATTATCGCGACACCAATGTCGGCATTGGAATCCGCTGCTGCAGAAGCTGAAGGTTTTGGCATTCCGGCTTATGTGTTGAGTGATTGTATAGAGGGAGAAGCGCGAGATGTTGCGAAGGTGCACGCTGCGTTGGCTAAGCAAGTGGCCAATCGCAAGCACCCATTTGAGACGCCTTGCGTGATACTTTCCGGTGGCGAAACCACAGTAACCGTTAAAGGCAATGGTCGCGGTGGGCGTAACTGTGAGTTCTTGTTGAGCCTATATAACGAGCTTAAAGGCCAAGACAACATATTTGCATTGGCTGCTGATACCGACGGGATTGATGGTGTTGAAGACAATGCGGGAGCATGGATCGCGCCTCAAACATAGCAACTAGGTTCGAGCTTGTCGCTTAAAGCGCAAGACTACCTCGATGCCAACAACAGCTACGATTTCTTCAAGCAAGTCGATGTGCTTCTTACCACGGGGCCAACGCTGACTAATGTGAATGACTTCCGCGCAATATTGATTCTTTAACTTGAACAGTTCAAAAACACGGTATGGAATGGTCGCTTCTTAACAAATAGAGCGGCCATTTTATTGTTATCAATGCGGTGACCTTGAGTTCTGAGATTATCTTCTGGACTAATGAAGCACGTTGATTACTATGAATTTAGTAACGAGCTGTAAAGGATGCAATATGTCTAGGATCAGACAAAAGAATCAAGATTTAATCATCGAAGTCGCGTGTGAACAATTCGCCACTCATGGTTATGCCGCAACAAAAATGGCTGATATCGCAAAAGCGGCCGACATTCCCAAACCTAACGTATTCTATTATTTCAGCTCTAAAGATAAGCTCTACAATGCTGTACTCGAAACCGTCACTCAGCCCTTGCTAGAAGCATCTCGTCCGATTGAAGAGCTGAGCGATCCTGTTGAAGCCTTGTCTCAATATATTCAAACTAAACTGATTATTTCTCGCGACCATCCACATGCCTCTAAAGTATTTGCCAATGAAGTGATGTCGGGCGCGAAAGTGCTGCCGAAAGAGATCGGTGATGAGCTGTATAAGCAATCCCAGATGATTCTTGATAAGTTCTCAACGTGGTCAGCACAAGGCTTAATGGATGACGTCCCTGCACACCACCTGATGTTTACCATCTGGGCAGCCACCCAAACCTACGCCGATTTTGGTTGGCAGATTTGCAGCGTAATGCAGAAAGACCAGCTCGATCATAAAGACTATGAAGATGCCGCTGAGTTCATCACACAGTTAGTGATTAAAGGCTGTGGTGTGAAAAGCTAATGTTGTTTGAACGTTTATCTAGGTGTGTGAGTGACTATAAGCACAGAACCTCTTTTGTGACCTGTTGTGCAATAACTCATTTATCTTGAATTCGGTTCGATTAGGTATGCCATTTTATTTAAATGACAGGTTATAGTATCGCGAAAATTGGCGGCACTTACTCTTCTGAAAAGCGAAAAGCTGGAAACTTATAGATGAAGCCGCTAACAATATTACACGCACAACATTAAGGTTTAGCAATGACGCTTAAAAGCTTGGCATGCACCATCAGCGCAGTTCTGCTTGCAGGTTGCGGTTCAACGGTCGCGACGCAAACATACAACGCTGATCTGATCATCACCAACGGACAGGTTCTCACCATCAATTCAGAAATGGATGTGATTGAAGATGGTGTTGTTGTAGTGAAAAACGACCAGATCATCGCAGTCGGTACCGAGGATTTAATGACTCAATATCGCGCAGAAAAAGTGATTGATGCTCAAGATGGAATCGTCATGCCGGGTATGGTGAACGCGCACAACCATTTACCGATGATCGCGTTTCGTGGCTTAGGGGAAGAGGGTATTTCGAATCGTCTGTTCGCTTACTTCTTCCCTCTAGAAGCCGAAAAGCTAAGCCGTGAACTGATTTACAACGCAACCAAGCTTGGCTCTATCGAACTAGCACAAAGCGGTGTAACCACTTATGCCGATATGTATTACCACATGGATGAAATGGCCAAGGCGACCAAAGAAGTCGGCTTACGCGCTGTGCTCGGCGAAACCGTGATTAAGTTCCCAGTGGTCGATGCCAAAGAACCTTACGGCGGCATTGAATACGCCAAAGGCTTTATCGAACAATACAAAAACGATGAGCTAATCACGCCTGCTTATGCGCCACATGCGGTGTACACCGTGAGCAAAGATAAGCTGCAAGAAATCAACAAGCTGTCTGCTCAATACGATGTGCCGGTGCTGATTCACGTTGCTGAATTCCCAAATGAAGAGAAACGCATCAAAGATGAAACTAAGGCAACATCGCCAGTCGAATACATGGATGAAATTGGTGTGCTGGACGAGCGCGTAGTCATTGCTCACGGTATCCATCTTTCGGAGAACGATCAAAAGCTTCTAAAGCAAGCTGACGCAGGGATCTCATACAACCCAATGGCGAACGCTAAAGGTGCAACTGGCATCGCACCAGCATGGGATATGTACCGTGCTGACATGCGAGTAGGCTTAGGAACAGATGGCCCAATGAGCTCTAACCAAGTCGATATCATGCGCACATTAAGCTACGCAGCGAACATGCAACGTTTAAAGCATTCTGACCGCACTATCATGATTCCTGAGCAAGTTATCGAGATGGCGACATTAGGTGGCGCGAAAGCCCTACACATGGAAGATCAAATCGGTTCTCTTGAAGCGGGTAAGAAGGCAGACATCGTGATTGTAGAGACAACATCAGCGAACATGATGCCAAATTACGACCCTTACGCGACCTTGGTTTACCAAGCGAACCCAAGCAACATCGACACGACGATTGTGAACGGCCAAATCGTAATGGAAAACCGTGTAATGCAAACCGTTCAACTGGATGAAATCCGCCAAAGCGTCGATGAGTTTGAAGCCGACATTACCGAGTTTGCCAAAGAACTGTCTAAGAAGGCGATTAAGTCGAAGAGCTTGATGGATTAAGATGTAAATCGGTTTCTAAAAATCGAACTGAATGAACAAGGCCGACATCACGTCGGCCTTTTTTCGCTTTTCTAGTTAGAGAGTATTTAATTATTCATCGCCAGTTTACCTAGCTTCATTGCAGCTGCATGGTGGCGGTGCATTAGTTGCTCCATGTCTACGCCAATAACGGCGCCATCATTAACTCGCCATTTTCCGGCTACCATCACTTTATCCGCTTGTTGAGCGCCGCAGAGTAGTAGTGCTGCCAGTGGGTCGTGGCTGCCAGAGAAACGAATGTCATCGAGCTTGAACATCGCGATGTCGGCTTGTTTACCGACCTCTAGTGTACCAATGTCGGTTCTGCCCATTGCCGCGGCAGAACCGGATGTCGCCCAGCGCAATGCATCAAAGTGTGAAACGTTGGCGGAACCATATTGCAGGCGTTGTAGATACATTGCCATGCGCACTTCGGCAATCATATTTGAACCGTCGTTTGAGGCGGAACCATCAACACCCAACCCGACTTTTACGCCTGCTGCTTCAAGATCGTTGTTCTTACAAATACCGGAAGCCAGCATCATGTTGGACGTCGGGCAATGGCTGATACCAATGCCCGCTTTACCCAAACGTTTGATCTCTTCTGGATTGAAGTGAATACCATGAGCAAGCCAAGTGCGTTCATTCAGCCACCCCACATCTTCTAGGTAATCCACAGGGCGTAGGCCAAATTTCTCTATACAGAAGTCTTCTTCATCGAGCGTTTCGCATAGGTGCGTGTGCATCATCACGTTTTCACGCTCACTGATCTTGGCGGTCTCTTTCATCAGGTCGGTAGTGACTGAGAACGGCGAACAAGGCGCGAGTGCGATTTGAATCATCGCGCCTTCATCACGCTGGTGGTAATCGCGAATCAAGCGTTGGCTGTCATCTATAATGGTCTGTTCGGTTTGAATGGTGTGTCGTGGAGGTAATCCACCTTCATCTTCCCCTAGGCTCATGGAACCTCGGGTAAATATCGCTCTAACGCCCAGTTTCTCTGCGGCCTCGACTTGCAAATCAATAGCGTGCTCAAGCCCGTCTGGTAGCAAGTAATGGTGATCGGAAGCAGTGGTACAGCCCGACATCATCAGCTCAACCAGAGCAAGCTCTGTTGCGAGGCTCATCATCTCCGAATCGAGGTTGGCCCAAACTGGGTAGAGGCTTTGTAGCCAATGGAAGAGTTCTTTATTGAGTGCGCCGGGGTAGGCTCGCGTTAGGGTTTGATAGAAGTGGTGGTGCGCATTGATAAGCCCAGGAGTCACAACATGACGAGAGGCGTCGACGCTGTAATCTACGGGTAAGGTCGGCTCTTTGTGTTTGCCAACCAGTTCAATGATTTTATTACCTTTTATGACGATTCCGCCTTCTGCATCAGCCTGCGAGCCAGTGTAGATTGCGAGAGGATTCTTAATCCAGATGGTTTCCATTCATAGTAGTCCTTAGCCATCTCAGCCTTTTCAGGGAAGAGGGTCTTTATTTGGTATTTGTTGTTGAAAGATAAATTCAAATCAAGGGCGATGAGACATTCACTGTTATCGTTACGCCCGTGATTCTACGGAAATCGGTTTTACGCTCGTTAGCGATTTATCTAGTTCGTTTTTGGCTCAGGGTTATCTGATGCCGTTTGAACTTCAGTTTCTGTTGTTGCTTGTTGAATTTCTAATTGCTCGTTTGAGTGTAGTTCTTCTTCTGCTTGTTCTTTCATTTCTAGCTCAACTTGCGCTTGGCTTTCGGCTAACGCTTCTTGTTCTTCTGCGCGTGAAGATTTAGGCAATACAAGGTTAAGAACAACCGTCATGATGGTGCCAGTCGTAATGCCAGAGTGAAGGAAATTGGCCAAATCGTGTGGCAAATGTTGAAGCAATCTTGGTTCGAAGGTGACGGCTAAGCCAGACGCTAAACCTACACAGATTACTAAGGCATTTCGCTTGGTGTCTGCGGCCTTGATCAACATGCGGATACCCGCGTAAGCAATCATTCCGAACATTACAAAGCCCACGCCGCCTAAAACGGGTTTAGGGATTGTGACGGCAATAGCGGCTAATTTCGGGAATAAACCACCTAAAATTAACAAACCACCTGTTGCAGCTACTACATAGCGACTTGCTACACCAGTGATACCCACAATGCCGACGTTTTGGCTAAATGATGCTAGTGGCATCGCTGTTAAAATCGAAGATAAGGTGCTACCAAGGCCATCGCCTAGCAGTCCACGTTTTAGATCTTTACCACTGACTTGGGTTTGGCAGTTGTTACCAAGCGCCATGAAGTCACCGGTTGCTTCGGCGATAACTACGATGTACACCAAGCTCATGCTGATGATGGCACTCGCAGAAAAGGTAAAGCCATATTTGAAAGGTTCTGGGCCACCGACCCAAGCAGCAGAGCTAATTTGTTCAAGGTCGACCATGCCGAGTGACAGCGCCACAATGTAACCGCCTGCTAGGCCAATCACGATAGCGGAGGCCGCAACCGCGCCTTTACAGTAAACCGATACGCCAATCACGATCCCCAAAGAGACCAGTGCTAGAAACAGTTTAGGTAGTGTAGCGAATTGTTCCGTGTTGGCAGGAGAATCGCCAACCCAGTTCATGGCAACCGGTAAAATGGTTAAGCCGATTAAGGTAACCACCACACCACTTACCACGGTCGGGAATAGCTTGCGAACCTTGTCCATATAGAAGCTGGCACCAATGACCACAAACGAGCCGATAAGCGCCGAGCCCATGATAGCGGCAACACCACCTTCGTTACCGATCGAAATAGCCACACCTAAAAAAGCAAAGCTCGAACCCATCACCACGGGCAGTCGAATACCTACAGGGCCAAAGCCGAGACATTGAGCGACGGTCACAATACCTGACGCCAGCAGCGCAGCATTGATCAGCGAAACGATCTCGGTGTTAGGCAAGCCAATTGACGCGCCGACAATAAGGGGAACAGCGACGATGCCACCAATCGAGGCGAGCATGTGCTGTAATGCGAGTAGGAAGGTTAAGCCGTGAGGCGGTCTTTCATTTAGGGTGTACAGAAGTTTCATTTGATATTCCTCTGCCTGCGTTTCCGTTTACAGGCGATTGGCGGTCAAATAATGACTTCTACAAACTGCGTAGGGTCATAAAAAAGTGCACTGAATCGGTAGGGTTTCTGCTCTCTCGTCATCAATGCAATTAGCTTTCTTAAAAATCATGTTGTTGCTTGGCTTGCGAACCAGCCAAGCAACGTTGTGAGCAATCAAGAAATGACTGCTCAGGAGCTTTAGGGTTAACCGATGAACACTAGCTTGGCGATGAAGATAGCCGCTAGGAAGTACATCGACATAGACACATCTTTGGTTTTACCTGTCGCCAACTTAAGCACTGTGTAGGTAATGAAACCCAATGCGATACCGTTCGCGATAGAGAAGGTCAGTGGCATCATTAGTGCGGTAATCGCGGCTGGAGCACCGTTAGTGAAGTCTTTCCAATCGACGTGCTGCATGCTGCTCATCATCACGAATGCGACGTAAATTAACGCGCCAGAGGTAGCGTAAGCGGGGATCATGCCTGCAAGCGGTGATAGGAAAATTGCCGCTAAGAACAACACACCAACCACGATTGCTGAAAGACCTGTACGTGCGCCTGCTGCAACACCGGCTGCACTCTCTACATAACTGGTTACTGGCGGACAGCCTACACACGCACCTGCCACGCTTGAAATACTGTCGGCTTTCAGTGCTTTGCTTAGGCCTTCAATCTTGCCCGTTTCAGGGTTGGTCAGGTTTGCACGCTCAGCTACGCCCATCAAGGTACCAGCTGTATCAAACATGTTTACAAAAAGGAAAGCCAAGATAACGCTGATCATCGATACGTTTAGTGCACCGGCGATATCCATTGCCATAAAGGTAGGCGCTAAGCTTGGTGGTGCAGCGAAGAAGCCATCGTAGTGAACTAGGCCAAGCATCATGCCGACTAGCGTTACACTCAAAATACCGATAAGCACCGCGCCAAACACTTTACGCTCACTCAGAACCGCAATGATCAAGAATGCAATCGCAGCAAGCAGAGCTTCTGGCTTCGTGAAGTCACCCAATGAAACCAAAGTTGCTGGGTTTTCGACGACGATACCCGCTGTTTTTAAGCCAATTAGACCTAAGAACAAACCAACACCTGCAGTCATTGAATAGCGCAAGCTCTCTGGAATACTCTCGATGATCCATTGGCGGACTTTGTAAAAGCTCATCCCGACGAACAAGATACCGGAGATAAACACCGCACCCAGTGCCACTTCCCAGCTGTAGCCCATTTCGCTTACTACTGTGAACGAGAAGAAGGCGTTCAAGCCCATGCCCGGCGCAAGTCCGACAGGCCAATTCGCAAATAGCCCCATTAACAAACAACCGATCGCAGCACCAATACAGGTCGCGACGAATACCGCGCCTGAATCCATGCCTGAAGCGGCCATGATTTGTGGGTTCACGAAGATGATGTAAGCCATGGTTGCGAAGGTAGTGACACCACCGACTAACTCATTTTTTACGCTACTTCCGTGGGCCTTAATTTTAAAAAACTTCTCTAAAATTCCGTTGTTCGCATCTTGGTTGAGTATTTCTGTTTTACTCTCACTCATGTCAGCAAGTCCTTTTATGTTGTGATCCATTTATTGAATACAGCGAGATTTCAATATTAAGTTTTAAGGTTTTTTCCTAGCCGTTATTTCTTTAGTTATCTGTTGTTTAGTCATCAACTTCTAACTAATAACGTTGTTAGTATTTTTATATGAGCGTGTTTAGCGGGTGCACACCTTTGGGGTGTACACGTGAATCTGTTTAATATTTGGTGATTGAGCCTAGTTCGAAGTTCTAGGTCACGGGACTAACTGCCCCGATAGGTTGAGAAACTGTAAGGCGAGACGAGAAGAGGAACGTGGTAGTGCGCGTCTGGATCATCTAGACCAAAGCGAATAACCACATCATCTAGGAAGGGTACGCCATCCAGCTCCACGCCTTTGCTTCTGTAGTAATCGGCGACGTAAAACACCAATTGGTATTTCCCCGGTCGGAAATCATTTCCTGCCAGAATCGGCGCATCGGTTCGGCCATCGGAGTTGGTGAGTACCGTCGCCAGTTTTTCTGTTGAGCCTTCGTTGACCTTATAAAGCTCGACCTTGATCTCTGCACCCGGTAAGCCGTGAGTAGTGTCTAATACGTGTGTTGTTAGTCTTCCCATAGTCCTTTAATAGCGCTTTTGGCGCTCCTCTGTTCCGTGGTTTATCTGTGTAATTCGACCCTGCAAAGAATGCAACTGGTCACTTTGTTATCACTAACTATGTACGAACTGTATACAATTAGTAAAGCAAATTGTTGGAGAAATGTTAACTATTTAGTCGTTTTTTCTGCCTTTAAAGATGTGTGTTATTGGTTTTTGGTCGAGAGATTCATCGTTAAGATCCTGTTTTTAAATGGTTTGTATGATGAAAATTAACTTGAGTAACAAAATCTTTACATTGAGATAAATAATTGTATACAATAAATGTACAGGGGTAAGGTTGCTCGGTTTTTGGAAAATCCATTCACTGATTCATTTTGATGAACCAGTGAAAGAGCGGCTAAGCCAACCACTTATGTTAGGAGTACTTGGATGAATAAGGATTATTCAAGAAATTTGATCGGTTACGGAGCTAACCCTCCAAACCCTCAATGGCCAGGTAATGCGCGCGTCGCGGTTTCTTTTGTATTGAACTATGAAGAGGGTGGTGAGCGTTGTTTGTTACATGGAGACGACGAGTCTGAAGCTTTTCTTTCAGAGATCCCGTCAGCACAGCCGATCAAAGGCGAACGTCACATGAGCATGGAATCCATCTATGAATATGGTAGCCGTGCGGGTGTATGGCGTGTTCTTCGCTTGTTCGATGAATATGAAATCCCACTGACCGTCTTTGCGGTCGCAATGGCGATTGAGCGTCACCCAGATGTTGCCAAAGCCATGGTCGAAGCGGGCCACGAAATCTGTAGTCACGGTTATCGCTGGATAGACTATCAATACATTGATGAGTCTGAAGAGCGCGACCACATGACCAAAGCGATTGAGATCATCCAACAAGTGACGGGTCAACGCCCACAAGGTTGGTACACAGGTCGAACTGGGCCGAACACTCGTCGCTTAGTGGCAGAAGAAGGCGGCTTTCTTTACGACTCCGATGCCTATGATGATGACCTGCCTTATTGGCACACCGAAACTGGTCATCCGCAATTGGTGATCCCTTACACACTCGATGTAAACGACATGCGTTTTTCAACGGCGCAAGGTTTTAACTCTGGTGAGCAATTCTTCCAATATCTGAAAGACACGTTTGACACCCTTTATATGGAAGGCGAAACCGCCCCGAAAATGATGTCGGTTGGATTGCATTGTCGTCTGATTGGTCGCCCCGGTCGTATTGCTGCATTAAGACGCTTCTTAGATTACGTCAAAGAACACGACAGCGTGTGGTTATGTCGTCGAATCGATATTGCCAACCACTGGCACCAGCACCACCCTTATCAACCGAACAACGTTCATCAACAACAGAAGTAGCAGTGAAGCAAGGAGGCTTAACGTGACTGAATTTCGATCATGCCAACCAACAACCATGGACCGCGATACCTTTGTCGCTCACTTCGCTGATGTTTACGAGCACAGCCCATGGGTTGCAGAAGTGGTGTATGACCAAGGTTTGAATGCCGAAGACGATCATATCGAGAATCTTCATCTGAAAATGGCATCGACTTTGTTAAGTGCAGACCAAGGCAAACAGTTGGCTTTGATCAACGCTCACCCGGATTTAGCCGGTCGAGCAGCAGTTAACGGCGAACTCACCGAGTCGTCGACCAAAGAACAAGCGGGGGCGGGCATCGACCAGTGCAGCGCCGAAGAATTTGAAAAATTCACTTCTTACAACAACAGCTACAAAAGTCGCTTCAATTTCCCTTTTATCATGGCGGTGAAGGGAGCCAATCGTTACCAAATTCTTGAGTCGTTCGAGATGCGATTAGGAAATGATAGTGAAACTGAGTTTGCTACGGCGATTCAAGAGATCAACAAGATCGCGATGTTTCGTCTCTGGGATATGTAAGTTAACGGAGTTAACAGCTATCTCAGCCCAGTCTTAGTGCGCTAAGAACTTGATTTATCAAAGCCTTATTGAATAAAGCATAAGCCACTGAGTTCTCATTTTATTATTACTTGATTAATTGGATAGGATTACACGGACATGACCCAAACATTTGAACAATACATAAACCTTGCAGACGAAAAACTCGGTGCAGAAGCCACCTTCGCAACAGACGATTTTTTCGCGGATAAAAGCCGTCTACTCAGCCACGCAGCGGCAGAGTGGAAAGACGACTTATACGACGATAACGGCAAGTGGATGGACGGTTGGGAAAGCAGACGTAAACGTGGTGAAGGTTACGACTACTGTGTCGTTCGCCTTGGCCTAGCTGGCACCATTGCTGGCGTTGATATTGATACCTCATTCTTCACAGGTAACTTCCCACCTTCGGCATCAATTGACGCGTGTTATTCACCACAAGGTGAGCCAACTGACTCAACAGAGTGGCAAGAAATTCTGCCTTCAATGGCACTACAAGGTGATCATCATCATCTTGAAGCCATCGAAAGTGACCAAGTATTTACGCACCTACGTTTGAACATCTATCCAGATGGTGGTGTCGCGCGCTTACGTGTTTATGGCCGACCAAGTGTCGATTGGGACGCAATAGATTCTCAGCAACAAGTTGACTTAGCAGCCGTTGAACACGGTGGCCGAGCACTCGCATGTAGCGATGAGCACTATGGCAACAAAGCCAACATCTTAGGCCCAGGCCGTGGTGAAAACATGGGTGATGGCTGGGAAACAGCACGTCGTCGTACACCGGGTAACGACTGGGTTATCGTGGCACTAGGCCACCCAGGTAACATCGAACGCATCGTTGTTGATACAGCCCACTTCAAAGGTAACTACCCAGATAGCTGCTCGATTCAAGCGGCTTATGTGAAGGGCGGTACCGACGACCAAGTAGAAACACAAAGCCTATTCTGGCGTGAACTGTTGCCAGCACAAAAGCTGCAAGCGCACGAAATTCACGAATTCATTTCTGAGGTAAACGACCTTGGTGCGATTACCCACGTACGTGCAAACATATTCCCAGATGGTGGTATCAGCCGTTTGCGTCTGTTTGGTACGAAAGCGAAATAGGTAAGGAAATGAGTATGAGTAATGGAATACGTCGTTTATCCATCGAACCGTTAACCAAGCAGGCTTTTGCAGAGTTTGGCGATGTTATCGAGTCCGATAATAGTGATTTCTTCATGATCAACAGTGGATCAACACGTCGCTACCACAAACTAGCGACAACGGATGTGCAAGACCAAGATGGAGAAGCCATCATCAGCATCTTCCAAGCCACACCGCTGAGCTACCCACTGACCATCAAAATGTTAGAGCGTCATCCACTTGGCTCTCAGGCATTCATTCCATTACTTGGTCAACCCTATTTAATTGTTGTTGCGCCAAAAGGCGACGATCCAACATTAGCCAATAGCCGAGCTTTCTTGAGCAACGGCCGTCAAGGAGTGAACTATCACAAAGGGGTGTGGCATCACCCAGTTCTCGCCCTCACCGATCAAGACCAGTTCTTGATCGTCGATAGAGGCGGCGAGGGGCATAACTGTGACGAAGTTTATTTTGAGAACGACCTAGTGGCATTGCATTTGGAAGATATGCCAACGGAAGACAACAAGGAAGAGCAACGCTTAGCTAAAGCGTTGTGATACAGGAGTTTATTATGGATCCGCATATTACAGAGTGGTTGAATTTAGCGATTCGCTGGATTCACATGATTGTTGGTGTTGCGTGGATAGGCGCATCATTTTACTTTGTTTGGTTAGAGAACAACCTTAACCGAGTTAACCCTAAAACGGGCCTTTCAGGCGACTTATGGGCGATTCACGGCGGTGGTATTTATCACCTAGAGAAGTACAAACTCGCGCCACCGGAAATGCCAGAGCACCTACACTGGTTCAAGTGGGAAGCTTACTTCACATGGATCACAGGTGTGTGTTTACTGGGTGTGGTTTACTACCTCAACGCAGAAATCTACCTGATTGCACCGGGCTCTGGCCTTGATTCAACAACGGCAATCGCGATTGGTATTGGTTCTCTTATTGCCGGTTGGTTTATCTATGACCTACTGTGTGATTCGCCATTAGGCAAAACCCCCGTGTTACTTGGTGTTGTGTTGTTTGTGCTGCTCGTCGCTGTGACATATGGCCTAACTCAAGTGTTCAGTGGTCGTGGTGCTTACATCCACGTGGGTGCCATTATCGGTACCATCATGGTGGGTAACGTATTCCGCGTCATCATGCCTGCGCAGCGCAATTTGGTGAAAGCGATTGAAGAGAAACGCGAACCGGATCCGGCATTGCCAGCAAAGGGTTTACTGCGTTCTCGTCACAACAACTACATGACACTGCCAGTGCTGTTCATCATGATCAGTAACCACTTCCCAAGCACTTATGGCTCGGAATACAACTGGCTGATCCTTGCTGGGCTAGCGATTTTCAGTATCTTGGTGCGCCACTACTTCAATACCCGTCACGGTAGTCAGAAGTTTGCATGGACAGTGCCAGTCGCGGCATTGGGTATGATCACGCTTGCGTTTGTGACCTCACCTTACGCGAAAAAACAGATGACTCCGGTTGTGCAAGCACCTGTGGTTCAAGAAGTGCAAGTCAGCGCGACTGAATCAGCGACAGAAGAGCTTGCTGGAAACGACACAGCGTCAACGACGACTAGTTCTCAAGCTGTACCTGCAGACCACGCAATGCAAACGGCTAGCGCAGGCGTAAGCTTTGAAACCATCAACAAAGTCATTCAAGAGCGCTGTTCTGTGTGTCATTCATCAACCCCGAGCCACGCCGCTTTTGCTGCTGCGCCAGCCGGTGTGATGTTTGATACCCCTGAAGAGATTAAAGCCAACGTCCCAAGGATTGTTGCTCAAACCGTAACAACCAAGGTGATGCCGCTCGGCAACATGACTCAAATGACCGACGAAGAACGCGCACTCATCGGCACTTGGGTAGAGCAAGGCGCTACGCTTCAATAATGATGTAAATCCTTTACCTAAGAGCATGAGTCTTAGGTAAGGCTTGGGGAGAGTTTGGTTTACGGGCACGCGCCAAACTCATCCCACCCTGTTTCCCCGGTTCCTATAACCGGGGCTTTTTGTTGTTTTTGGACAAAGGCATATTAGAAACTTTATTAGTATGCATCCTTAATAGTTTTATGAACCCACCGACGTGAGTTCGATATTTGCGTTACATGACATATTTAGTTGCATATAAATTGTTGTTGGTCATGAAATTTAGGCTGTATGTTTGGTATGTGTATGTTCTGAAAGGAAAGCTTGTTGAAATTCAAAGCTTTTGATTGCGAATATTCACAAAGAACTAGTTAGATACCCAAGTATAAATTTCATAAAAAATAAGGAAATATAGTAATGAAATCAGTTTTTTCGTTCGACTCAATGTTAACTCCTAAGTTAGTTACTGGCCTATATTGGTTGTTGTTGCTAATCGCTGTAGTTTCAGGACTAGCAACCATGTTTGGAGGATATGGAGGCGTAACATTTGAGAAGTTTATTCTTGGTGCGTTTACGATATTAGGCGGCGCTATAGGTGCGAGAATTTGGTGTGAATTGATGATAGTTATCTTCAAAATTAATGAAAACCTGCAGTCTCTAAAGGACTTAAAAGGCGAGACTGAAGCCTAGTATTCAGATGCGTGACAGCTAACACTTCGATGTTAGCTGTCTAACATGCCGAAGCTGCAATTCACTATGTTGCGCCTGTTGGTGAGAAAGAAGACTCTGTGAATCATTGCATGTCGATAGTAAGTACTTACGTTTAAACTGATTCATTGCGTGCGCAGTCCTGTATAAGGTTCTTGATATGAATCTCTACCCATGGCATTTTTAGTCCAAATTGACTTTACTTAGGACAAAAAATGGAAGACTTGATAGTCGCGTATTTTAGGGCATTGAGCTCATTCTTTAGGTATCTGTTTCAGTCGATCTTGATTGAGTTCATTGGTTACGGAGCTGGCTGGATAGTCTGTAAAGTATTCACACTAGGGCGCTTTCCCCCATTGATTCCAACCGACAAAGAGCGAACCAGAATTTCTTATGTCGGGGCGATTAGCATCGTATTGTTTCTGTTAGCAATTGGTGTGTTCAATAGTTTTTAGGCGACGGAATAGAGTGTGGCCATGGATAGTATTCAAAATAATACGGACAAAAAAGACATGCTTGAGAAAGTTCAGAATATTGCTTCGATTAACGGGTTGGAATATGAAGTGAGCGGAAATGTTCTTAACCTTAAGCTAGGCAGAGCTGGTGGAAAGGTAAAAATTAAATACGACTACGCGACGAATTCATACGTCTACAACTGTAATGAATATGCTATTGGTTTTTCCAGTCTCATCTTCTTCGTTCTTTCGTTCAATACTCTGTATCAAGTTACTCACCAAGCATGGTCTGGCTACGTCGCGGGTTTGATGTTTGCGGTGGCAGTATTTAATTTGATCCAATTAATATTGTCTCACGTCCAAATGCTAGACATTAAAGCACAGCTAAGAGAAGTCGGTATCTATCTCAAGTCTGGCGCGTGAGAACCTTTAGCATCTTGTCTATCGTGAACAACTGAGCATTCGCTGAGTAATGAGTGGTTGAGCCTTGCCATCGGTAGCTATACGCTCAAATAAACAGCACTAACGCCAATTCTTAATGCTGTTTTTACTTTCCTCTTACACTCTTTTCAAATATCGAACCTAGTATCAAATTTCTCTTTGTTATACAGGCAAGTCTCTCATTATGAAGAACTTCTTTGATAGCGAACTCATGCTCTCTAGCTCTTTGAATTTCGTTTTGCTATCGCTTGGGCTAACGCTCCTTTTTCATCTTCCGATTTGGTGTGGGTTCAACTTGAGCCGACGAAAATGGAAGCTCATGGATTATTTATGGCCGTTCTTGGCGGGTATCGGGATGCTGGGTGCGGTGTCTGAGATTCGTGCGAAAGTAGCGGGCGATTGGGTTGAAACCGAACAAACCAGAGCGGTGGCGATTTTAGAATCGGTTCAGCAGTTTTCTTTGGATAAGCTGCGAAGTGATACCTGCACAGGTCAACCATCTTTGGATAATCACGCTCAGCACCATGAAGCGTGTTTGTGGTATTTGAATACGGCGATCACGTTCAAAGACGTTGATTTCACCTTGTTACCCAACGCATCGGATTTTACAGTTCCTGCGCCTAGTGTATCGCTGGTGGAAAGTGATGCCGTGTGGGTGGATGGTATGCTGAGTCAGTATGAGATGCAGAAAAACCAATACATAAAAACCAGAGAAGCGCAGGTGAAGCAGCCATTAGAAAGCCTCTTCTGGTATGTGAGTCCTTACTTAGTCTGTTTCGCTATTGCTCTGCGCCTTACTAAAGTGACGGCAGAGCTTAAACTGGATAAGTGCGTAAACAATTAACTCGACATAGACAGCGCGAACGACAGCAAGATAGGCAAGGTAACCACACTTAGGAAGTTGCCGAACAACACCATAGACGCGACTTTAGGCGGCTCGACATTGAACCGTTCAGCGAACAGGTAGTTCATCACGGCAGGTGGCAGCATGGTGAACAGCACCATCATTTGTAGGTGCAGCGTTGGCAGCGGGATAAAGAAGTAGATGATGGCGAAGGCGATGGCACCAGTAAACAGCGATTGAGCCGTACACAGCAAGCCAACTTTGAGTCCGCTTAGCTTCAAGTTCACCATTTGCGAACCCAACGACAACAGCATAATTGGGACAGCAGCTTGTCCAAGCAGTGAAGTGGCTTCGTAGATTGGATTCCATACTGCAATGCCAGATAGGTTGAGCGTCATCGCTAATGCTGCGGCTAAGAATATCGGCATCTTGAGGATCTGTTTGATCGGATTACCTTCGCTTAGTAGCGCTAAACCGACACTAATGTGCACGCATGCCGATACCACAAACAGCAATACCGCAGGGGCTAATGCACTCTCACCAAAGGTATAGGTGAACAGGGGAATGGCCAGGTTGCCACTGTTGCGGAACATATGTGGCGGCGCCCAAGCTTTGAAGTTGAGCTTAAAGATCTTACAGATTGGTATCATCAATAAAGCGGGCACCAACACCGCGACCAAAGAGGCGGTGATGAGTGGCAGTTGTTCGGTGTCGAGGGGCATGGTGGTCAGCGATGCAAAAACCAAAGCAGGAATACAAACATCCATGTTGATGCGATTGATCGGTTTGAAATCGGGCTTGAGCCAACGACCGACCGCAAAGCCAGCACTGGCTAAAGCAAAAACGGGAAACAGAATGCTGACGACCTGTTCGAACATAGAATTCCTTTCTAGATTGAGTGCTTCCATTTAGCTGAGAAACGAATGTTTTAGAGAGACGCTAAAGTGAAGTATGAAGTCGATATGTATAAACATTAACCTATCAATATAATGACTTGGCGTCACCGAAGATCGTTGTTTGTGAACGGTTAATTTATATTTCTTTGAATGAAGCACAAAAAAGACCAGTGGCATCAGCAACTGGTCTTTCAAGGCTAGATAAATCTGGACGGATTTTTAATTAACGACGGCTGTCGCTGTCTAGCGATTGTTACTCGGTTTTCAGTCTAGCTAACGAGCTTTTGATAATCTTTGAAATTCACATCGTAGGCTTTCTCGCCGTAGATGTAAGTCTCGCTGACGGTTCTGTCGTCACCCAGGCTCATCAATACAAATAGCTTCTCTTCAAGCTTGGTCGCTTGTTCCATTCTAAAGCGCATCAATTGTGTGGCGTGTAAGTCCAACACCACGAAATCGGCTTCTTTTCCTACTTCCAAGTTGCCAATCTTGTCTTCTAAATGCAGTGAACGTGCACCACCTAATGTGGCTAAGAATAGCGACTTAGCTGGGTGCAATTTCTTATGTTGAAGCTGCATGATCTTATAGGCTTCACTCATGGTTTGTAGGATTGAGAAGCTAGTGCCTGCGCCGACATCAGTCCCCATACCAACACGAATGCCGTGCTCTTCCATTTCTGGTAATCGGAATAAACCTGAGCCTAAGAACAGGTTAGAGGTCGGGCAGAAAGCAATGGCAGATTCCGTGTCGGCTAGGCGCTTACATTCGCAATCAGACAAGTGAATGCCATGGGCGAAAACCGAACGTTTGTGCAGTAGGCCATAGTGGTCATACACATCCAAATAGCTGTCGCGCTCTGGGAACAGTTCTTTTACCCATTCAATCTCTTTCTCGTTTTCAGAAAGGTGCGTGTGCATATACACATCTGGGTACTCTTCTAGCAATTTACCAACGGTAGCCAATTGTTCTGGTGTACTGGTTGGCGCGAAACGAGGTGTCACGGCATAAAGCAAACGGCTGCGGTTGTGCCATTTCTCAATCAGTTCTTTGGAGTCGGCGTAGCCAGATTCTGGCGTGTCGGTGAGGTAATCAGGCGCATTGCGATCCATCAAAACCTTACCCGCAATCATACGTAGGTTGCGCTTCTCAGCTTCTTCAAAGAAAACGTTAACCGACTCTTTGTGTACCGTGCCGAACACGAGTGCCGTGGTTGTGCCGTTGCTTGCTAGTTCGTCTAGGAATAGCTTCGCCACTTTGTGTGCGTAGACTGGGTTTTTGAAGCGCTTTTCTTCTGGGAAGGTGTAGTTCTCTAACCAATCAAGAAGTTGCTCACCGTAAGACGCGATCATCCCTGTTTGAGGGTAGTGGATGTGCGTATCAATAAAGCCAGAGGTGATCAGCTTGTCTTTGTATTCTTTGACTTCGAGTGTTTTAGGTTGGCGAGCCAATACCTCGTCGACATGGCCCAAGTCGACGACATGGCCGTTCTCAACCACTAAAACACCGTCTTCAAAATAGTCGTAAGACTCATCGATGCCGACGTCTTTTGGGTCGGCGACGCTGTGTAAAATACTGGCGCGATAAGCTTTGCGTTGCGTTGTCATGTTTACTTCCTTTTAATGACTTCAGCGACGTTATGGCCACTGAAGCTTTGCGACTTGTGTTAGGCGATCTTCTCTTCCAATGGTGGTTCGCCTACGTCGCTTGGTTGACTGTGTTGATCGGTCAAACCCTGATTTCGATATTGTTTGGTTGGGCGCTTTTGTTCAAGCGCTTGGCCTTGATAGTGTGCGATCAGTTCACCCGCAACCGATACCGCAATTTCGGCAGGATGTTTGCCATTCACGGCGCTAATGCCAATCGGGCAAAGCATGGTTTCGATTTGTTCTTGGCTGTAGCCACGTTGCTCTAAGCGGAAGTCGAACTTCTTACGCTTGGTAAGCGAGCCGATCATGCCAAAGTAACGGCTGTCTTCACGGTCAATAATGGCTTTGGTTAGGTCAAAATCGAGCTGGTGGTTGTGCGTCATCACAAGGTAATAACTGTTTGGTTGCATGTGTTTCACTTCGCCAACCGGATCGTCTGAGACAAGCTTCTTCACACCGTGTGGCAGCGCTTCAGGGAATACTTCTTCACGTTCATCAATCCAGGTCACACGGAAGGGCAGGGTTGCGACAATGTGCAGCAGCGCTTTGGCAACATGGCCTGCGCCGAATAGCACAAGGTGGTTTTGCTGAGTGCCAATCGGTTCAAAGCTTAATGTTGCCATTCCGCCACAACACTGGCCCAAACGAGCGCCTAGGTTAAAACGTTCCACTTTGAGCGACTTTTCACTGGCAATCAGCATCTCTCGAGCCATTTTAGTGGCCACATGTTCAAGGTGACCACCACCAATCGTAGCGATGATTCGGTCACGAGTGACAAGCATCTTGGTGCCCGCATCACGTGGCACTGAGCCTCTGTCTTCAAGCACTGTCACCATGACACATGGTTCGTAGCTCTCTTCCAGCTTTGCCAGTTCGTGAATCCAATTATCCTTAAACATATGTCCTCCTAAATCCCTTCTGTGCTTCCTAAGCTGTTTATTACGCCCTATGCCATATCTGTCAGCTCTAAGCCGTTTCTGATTGAGCATCGACCGAAGTCGGGGCTGTTTCAGAGACTTCCTGAATCGCCATCAAAATACGCTCTGGCGTTGCAGGTGTGTTGAGCTTAGGAATCGCGCCATCGACGGCGACATAGCTAATGGCGTCTTTCAGTGCGCTCCATACCGACATACCCAACATGAAAGGCGGTTCACCCACGGCTTTCGAGTTGAAGACGGTGTCTTCTGGGTTGTTACGGTTTTCTAAAAGGTGCGTTCTGAAATCAATTGGCATATCAGCAATCGCAGGGATCTTGTAACTTGCAGGGCCATTGGTCATCAAGCGGCCTTGCTGGTTCCACACCAACTCTTCCGTTGTTAACCAACCGACACCTTGTACAAAGCCACCTTCGACTTGGCCGATATCAATCGCCGGGTTCAATGAAGCGCCTACGTCATGCAGAATATCGACACGCAGAATCTTGTTCTCGCCAGTCAGGGTATCGATGATGACTTCTGAACAAGAAGCACCATAGGCGTAGTAGTAGAACGGACGACCACGCGCCTTCTCGTGATCGTAATAGATCTTCGGAGTGCGATAGAAGCCAGTGCTTGATAGCGAGATTTGGTTGAACCAAGCCAGTTCAACAAATGAGTTGAAGGTCATGATCTCATCGCGGATCTGCACCATGCCGTTTTTAAACACCACTTCTTCAGGCCACACTTTGAAGTGCGAAGAAGCGAAGTCGATCAGGCGCTGCTTAATGGTTATTGCGGCGTTTTGCGCGGCCTTACCGTTGAGGTCGGCGCCCGATGAGGCTGCGGTTGGTGATGTGTTCGGAACTTTGTCTGTGTTTGTAGCGGTGATCTGGATACGTTCGACATCGACTTGGAACTCCTGTGCAACGATTTGTGCCACTTTGATGTTCAAGCCTTGCCCCATTTCCGTACCACCGTGATTCAAATGAATACTGCCATCGGTGTAGATATGGATGAGCGCACCTGCTTGGTTCAAGAAAGTCGCAGTAAACGAGATGCCGAATTTCACTGGTGTGATAGCAAGGCCTTTCTTCAAGATAGGGCTCTGCCTGTTGAACTCAGCGATTTCTTTACGACGTGCGTGATAGTCACTGCTGCGTTCAAGCTGTTCGGTTATCTCAGGTAAAAAGTTGTCTTCAACGGTTTGGTAGTAATGGGTCACGTTACGGCCTTCTTCGCCGTAGTAGTTCGCCTTACGTACTTCCAAAGGATCTTTTTTCAGGTAACGCGCAATCTTGTCCATGATGTGCTCGATGGTCATCATGCCTTGCGGGCCACCAAAGCCACGGTAAGCGGTGTTCGATGCGGTATTGGTTTTGCATCGATGACCGACCACAGTTGCATCGCCTAGATAATAAGCGTTGTCTGAGTGGAACATCGCGCGGTCGACAATAGAACTTGATAAGTCTGGTGAGTAACCACAGTTACCTGCAACGGTAATGTCGGCACCTTGAATCACACCGTTGTCGTCAAAACCGACCGTATATTGATTGTAGAACGGGTGGCGTTTACCGGTTTGCTGCATGTCTTCACTGCGCAGCAAACGCATTTTTGTAGGTCGGCCTGTAAGGTGAGCAATAACCGCAGCCATACACGCTGGAGAGGCTGCTTGAGTCTCTTTACCACCGAAACCACCACCCATACGACGCATATCAATCACGACTTTGTGCATTGGTACACCAATCACTTCCGCAACCAGTTTTTGAACTTCTGTCGGGTTTTGGGTCGAGGTGTAGACGATCATGCCGCCATCTTCGGTTGGCATCACGCTACTGATTTGAGTTTCTAGGTAGAAGTGCTCTTGGCCGCCGATCTCTAGATCACCTGAGATCACATGTTTCGCTTTTGCCAGCGCGGCTTTCGAGTCACCACGTTGTTGAGTGTGGCTTTCTGTTACGAAGTGCTCTTTCTCTAGCGCTTCTTTTACATCAAGAATGGCGGGTAGCTCTTCGTATTCAATAATGGCTGCATGTGCGGCTTTGCGTGCCGTCTCTAAATCGTTGGCTGCCACGGCAATCACAGGTTGGCCGTAGTATTCTACTTTGCCATCAGCGAGCAGTGGGTCACCCGGTAGGATGGCACCGATATCCAGTTCACCCGGTACGTCCTTGGCTTGAATGGCAATCGCCACGCCTTCGAATTCGTAACACGGAGATAGGTCTATTTTGGTGATGTTGGCGTGCGCTTGCGTGCTTAGGCGTGCGTATACGTGCAGCTGATTCGGGAACTCTAGGCGATCATCAATGTACACCGCTTCGCCTGTGACTTGCTTGGCTGCACTGTCGTGTTTAACGCTTTTACCTACGCCAGTTTTTAGGTCTTGTTTTGCAATGGTAACCATCTCTTCGTGGGTCATCGCATTGCTCTTGTGACCAGAGGAATTTGATTTAGACATAAGACGTTACCCTTGTTTCGATTTGGTTGTTTTTGTTCTGTCGTTCAATGAAGTAACGGCGCAACATATTGGCCGCCGACAATGAACGGTATTCTTGGCTGGCACGGAAATCAGATAGCGGCTCAAAGTCGTTATACAGTTCCTGCATCGCTAACTTAATATTAGCGTCTGTCCACGGTTTACCTAATAACGTATTTTCACAACGCGCCGCGCGCTTAGGTGTTGCAGCCATACCACCGAAGGCGATACGAGCGTAAGAAACCTTGCCATCTTCGATTTGAATATCAAACGCACCACACACCGCAGAGATGTCATCGTCTAAACGTTTAGACAGTTTGTAAGCTCGAAAGCTGTCGTTGCTTGTTTTAGGAATGATGATCTGTTCAATGAACTCACTCTCTTTCTGCGCTGTCACTTTGTAGCTGATGAAGTAATCTTCAATCGGCATTGTGCGAGACTCGTCACCGCAACGAAGTTTGATCTTCGCGTTCAGGGCAATCAGCAGAGGAGGGGTGTCACCGATAGGTGAAGCATTGGCTACATTGCCGCCGATGGTGCCTTGGTTGCGTACTTGCAGTGAAGCAAAGCGATGCAACAGTTCACCAAAATCTGGGTAGTGCTTTTTCAGTAGTGAGTAAGAATCACTGATAGGCAGGTTGGCACCAATGATTAAATCGGTGTCGGTCTCTTCACATACCTTCATGTCTTCAACAAGGTTCACGCTGATCAGTGTTTCAATCTCGCGATGGAATTGCGTCACTTCCAGTGCTAAATCCGTACCGCCAGCAACCAGCTTAGCGTTCGGATGCGCTTGAAAAAGCTTGGCCAGTTCATCGGTGCTTTTCGGGGAAAAAGCGGTGAGGTGACCAAGGCGTAAGTTGGCTTCGGTGTCTTGAATACTTTCTAGCTTCTTGATGGTGTTGCGTTCAAGCTCAGCAAATTGGTCGATCAAAGGCTGGTCTGTTGAAAGTGACATCGCAGCATCAACAATTGGTCGGTAGCCAGTACAGCGACATAAGTTACCCGCCAGTGATTCCATGACGTCTTCTTTACTTGCATCGGGTTTGTTCTTGCCTAGTGCAAACATCGACATGATGAAGCCCGGTGTGCAGTAACCACACTGTGAACCGTGAAAATCTACCACCGCCTTCTGTACTGGGTGCAAAGAGCGATCTCGGTTTTGTAGATCTTCTACTGTGATCAGTTGCTTGCCATGCAGCGCTGAAACGAAAGTTAGGCAAGAGTTCACCGAGCGGTATTGCAGCTGTCCATTAACCACTTCACCCAGAACTACCGTACATGCACCACAGTCACCCGACCCACAACCTTCTTTTGTACCCGTTTTATTAACTTTGGTACGAAGGTAGTTGAGCACTGTCATATTTGGCGACAGATTATCTTCACGTCTTATTTCCTGATTGAGCAAAAAAGTAATCAAGAGACCTCCTTGTAAATCGACATATTTCCATGTGTATTCTTTTTGACTTCTAGGTCAATAATTATCCATCCTGACCTAAGGGTCAACTATTTATTTACAAAAACGCAACAATATGGCGCTTTGGTGGATTGTGTACAATTTAGTTTCTATTGTAGTGACTTGTTTTATATGGACTTGACTGGTTATTTAGAAGTTTTTTGGTGAAGGTTGAATTTTGACTATGTATACAAATTAAGAGGAGTTTTTGTGATGTGAAGTATCGTTACTATTCAACTTTTCTCAAGTGTTGAGGTAATAGAGAGCAAAATTTCCGGGCAAAGCTGCGTTGATTTTATAAGGTAAAAAGAGGGATTCAGGTATAAAGAAGAGAAGTGAACACAATTGGTTCACTTCTGTCGATTTATAAAAATTGTTGTTTAAAGGACTATGATTTCTTCTTAAGCAGATCGGAGAATACCACATGTAGATCACTAGAAGCTGTGCTGCTGTCTAGGTTGAGTTTAGAACGAATATGGCTTAGATGTTCTTGCATCAACTCGACGGCTTGTTGTTCGTTGCCTGACTCTATTGCATCCAGTAAGCCGGAGTGTTCGTCTAAAGAACAGTTTGAGTGGTTGCCCGTTTCGTATTGAGCGATCAGCAGTGAGGTTTGCGATACTAAACTGCGTTGGAAAGCCAGCAGTGGAGCGTTTTCGGCCATTTCAGCCAGTTTGATGTGGAACTCTCCAGACAAACGTAAGCCAGAGCCGTAATCACCTTGGTCGAAAGCACTGTTCTCTTTCGCGACCAATTTTCTGCACTCTTCGATTTGAGCTTTGGTCGCGTTTTTAACGGCTAGCTCGGTGATAGCAATTTCCATTACTTCACGTGCTTTAAATATCTGTTTGGCTTCGTCTACTGTTGGAGCCGCAATCACAGCTCCTCGGTTAGGGCGGATCACCACAACTTGCTCCAAAGAGAGTCGTAGTAAGGCACGACGGATAATAGTACGGCTAACGCCAAAGATTTCTGCGAGGGCTTCTTCGCTTAATTTGGTGGCTGGTGGCAGCCTTTGTTCTAGTATCGCGTCGAAGATATGGCAGTAAACAACATCGTCTTGAGTCTGGCCTGATACTTTTGTATTTATACCTTTGGAGACAGAGTTTTTGAGAGCTGTCATAGAGATAAGGGCCCTTGTTTAGTCGAGTAGGGTGGGTTGAGCATGATTCGTGAGTGTTACCTTACATTGTATACACTTATCTATACAATGCCACTGGCTGAAAGTGCGATGTACGCTTATTTGTTAATGACTTATAACATTTAGTTTGCAGGGAACTGTGTGCAATCTTGAGCTTTAAGTCATTCGCCCTAAAACTAGACGCGATTATCGCCACAGCTGTAGGCGACGATCTGGCTTATTTCGCTCAGGGTACGACCTGATTGCTGCTGCCACTCGTTGAAAGCCTTACTTGCCGCGACTTGTGCTCGTTTGGTGTTACGACCGCTATCAATCACATCTGTGCTGCGCAGGTGCGCTTCAACGTCAGAAGATAAGATAAACGTGTCTTTTCCCATTTGGCGCAAGGTGTAAGCACCTGTGTTACCACCTAATCGCTTGCCGTGTTTCTTCAGATAATCCCAAAGTTCAGTGATACGTTCTGATGGCCAGTCGGCAACCATTTGTGAGAAGGAATCCGCCTCACGCTTAGCATTGTGGATCATGGTGGCATTGGCAGGGATGGTCATCACCTTAGTGAGGTGGCGAATAATGCGCGGGTCTTGCGCTTTTTGTTCCCACATTTCATTCGGCAGCATCAGCATTTTTTCGATATTGAATTCAAAGAACACTTCTTCAAATTGCGGCCATTTCTTCCTCACTACATTCCATGAAATACCACACTGGAATACTTTTTCAGTAAAGGCGGCTAGCCAACGATCGTCGGTGATTTGTGATAGCTCGGCTTGTGAAAGGGGCGCACGAATAATTTTTTCGAGTTCGGCCGCTCCGCCTTTGCGGTGAGCTGCACGTTGGTAAATAGTATCGAATTTTTCTTGGGTCATTGAAGGTTCCAAATTACATCTGTGTAGCCAATGCTTAATGATATGGGGTTGAATCTAGCAATTAAAACCAGTTTGTTGATCAAAACAAACTAGCAGAGCTTTAATTCCATCTGATACAAGGGCCAGGTTTTGCCATTGAATTCTTTGAACTTGGGTTCTTTGTCGACCACTTGAAAGCCAGCTTTGTCGTAGCAACGTTTTGCTCCGATATTCTGCTGAAATACCGCTAAGCTGATGGTGGTGACATCAGGTATTTGTTTCGCGGCGTCTAATGCACTTTCTATCATTGATTGCCCAAGCCCTTTGCCTCGTTGGTTTGGGTGAATCGCAACTCGGCAGAAACGAAGTTCACTGTCTGACATACGTTGAAACTCCATAAAACCGAGCAAGTCATTAGCATTCGAGTTAGTGCTAGATGTGGAGAATGTGTAAAGCTCGACATGGGGCTCTTGAGAACGTTCAATGATGGAGGCGGCTTCTAACGGCCAACCAAAGGTTCGTCCGCCCCACAGTACATAGTCTTCGAGTGATGTGAACCAAGTGACGATCTCATTGGCATCGGAGGCTTTAAAGCGGTTTATTTCCATATCCTTGTCTCTTCCTTATCGCGAGTCTCTTTTTCTAAGCTGCTAACTCTAAACCGCTAAACTTCCGCGCCCAACTGCTCAAGAAAGCCACGCATGTAGTCGGTGCGCTTGTTGGCTTCTAACTTAGCGGATTCTGTATTCATGGTTTCAGCGAGCTTAAACAGCTTCACGTAGAAGTGGTCGACGCTGTAATGCTTATCATCCAAGTCACGTTGCTTGGCGAACGGGTCTTCGTGGTTATAGAGTTCTGCGTTAAAGCTCTGCCCCACGTACAGACAGCGTGCAATGCCAATCGCACCGAGAGAGTCTAGGCGATCAGCATCTTGGACGATTTGAGCTTCCAAGGTTTCTGGAGTGATGTTGGCGCTGTAACTGTGAGTGACAATCGCATGATGGATCTCATCAAGATAGGACGCGGGATAGTCGATAGATTTGAGGAAAGAGATCGCCTTGTCTGCTGCCATTTGCGAGCTTTTGGCTCTGTCTGGATGGTTCTTAGGAAAGGTGAAACAATCATGAAGGTAAGCGGCGGGTAAAACGACTTCAAGCTTAGCCTGTTCTTGAGCACACAAAGCCTTAGCGGTTTTGGCTACGCGCTTAATGTGGCTAATGTCGTGTGCTGCATCTTGTGTCATTTCTCGTTGTGCAAAATCAAGCAGTTGGTCTTCAAACTTTTCCTTCACGCGTCTCTTTCTCCATTATCAATATTGCTTCTCGATTTCCATCGTTTCACATCGACTGTAACAGTTTCTAGCGCGATTTTTTATCTTTTATAAAAGGAATACCCACAAAAAAACCGACTCAGTGAGTCGGCTTAATAGAAAGGTTATTCTGTGTTGATTAAAGCGCTATTAACGGTAATCAGAGCTTATGCAGTGGCTTGTTGAAGCTGCGCCAATACATGATGCAGTGACGGGCTGATCGTGTGACCAAGCGCTTTAACTTCTTCGCAAGGCTCAACCAAATCTGGAATTTGGAAGCTGATCATGTTCGCTGCCATTGATGCACGAATACCGTTGTTTGAGTCTTCAAACGCTAGGCAGGTTTCAGGTGCAACACCTAAGCGTTCTGCCGCGAGTAAGTAGATCTCTGGGTGAGGCTTGCCGTGAGTCACTTCGCAGCCTGTGCTTAGTGAGGTGAAGTACGAATCTAGGCCAGCCAGCTCGAGCTTCTTCTTTGCGATATCAAGCTGAGTGGAGGTCGCTACCGCGATTGGAATGTCATTCGATTTTAGCCATTCAAGCAGTTCAATCACGCCATCTTTTACTGGGATTGCTTGGTTTTTAACAATTGCACTGTAGCGGGTGCGCCATTCATTATTCAGCGCTGGGTAATCTAGCCCTTCACCGTAACCGTTTCGAAAAATCTGTTCGATGGTTTTTGCGTTACAGCCAATGATGCCTAGGTAAACATCCTGCAAAAACGGAACACCTTGCGCGTGACATGCTTCTTCAAATACCTGCATACAAAGTCGCTCGGTGTCGAGCAGCAGTCCATCCATATCAAAAATAGCAGCTTGAAAATTCATATCCGTGGTTCTTTATGTGTTGTCATCGTGAGGGCGGGTATTTTGACATAGTGTCTAGTGATAGGCGAGTCAACGTTCAGTAAGAATATATCCAATCGGCTCGGCAATATGCTTCTGCATGACTTTAAATGTGATTGGTTGTGGTTGAAATAATATCGTTCAGTTATGAGCCTGATATTTTATAGGCCATCCAGATCTAACAGAAACAATTATGATTATTCCACATAACAAATCTAGCTTGTGCGTCTGGCTTCTTATTACATTTCATAAACTTACAGGCTTGTTAGCGTGACCATAATCTTATAAAAAACAATTTGCGGTAGCCTTTAATGATAGTGTGACCAAGCAATAAGTAAATGGCTGAGCTTAGAGACAAAATATCATTAGTCCATATTTTTAGCAGGGTTGCTTATGTTGTATTTTGAGTTTCTATTTTTATTAGTCGTACTTTATATCGGATCTCGGTATGGCGGTATTGGCTTAGGTGTTGTTTCGGGTATTGGTTTGGTTATCGAGGTGTTTGTCTTCAAGATGCCACCAACCTCTCCACCTGTCACCGTAATGCTGATCATCCTCGCCGTGGTTACTTGTGCTTCGATTCTCGAAGCGGCAGGTGGCTTGAAATACATGCTGCAAGTGGCGGAAAGGGTGCTAAGAAAGAACCCGAAACGCGTTACCCTGATAGCTCCGTTCGTGACTTACTCGATGACTTTCCTATTGGGTACTGGCCACGCGGTTTACTCTATCATGCCGATCATTGGCGATGTCGCACTGAAGAACGGGATTCGTCCTGAGCGTCCAATGGCAGCTGCGTCTGTCGCGTCTCAACTAGCTATTACCGCATCACCAATTTCAGCCGCTGTGGTGTACTACCTCGCGCAGCTTTCTGATATTCAACACTCTATTACACTGCTTTCCATTTTGATGGTGACGGTGCCTGCAACGCTGTTTGGTACGTTTTTGCTTTCTTTGTACAGCCTGAAACGCGGCAAAGAACTGAACGACGATCCTGAATACCAAGCTCGTCTAAAAGATCCTGAGTGGAAAAAGCGTATCGAAAGCACTACTGCGACGTCTTTGGATGAAGTGCTGCCAACCTCGGCTCGTAATGCGGTTTTGATTTTCCTATTGTCGATTGTGGTGATTGTTATCGTGGCGATGGTGCCTGAAATCAGAACCATCGTTGACGGCGACAAGCCAATCAAGATGTCGGTGATCATCCAAATGATGATGCTCTGCTTCGGCGGTATCATTTTGCTGGCGACCAAAACTGACCCGCGAGATGTGCCAAACGGTGTGGTATTCAAATCGGGAATGGTGGCGGCGATTGCGATCTTCGGTATCGCTTGGATGTCGGATACCTACTTCCAATACGCAATGCCTCAGTTCAAGTCTGGCATCGTGGAAATGGTGACCAACTACCCATGGACGTTCGCACTAGCGCTATTCATCGTATCGGTTGTGGTGAACTCTCAAGCCGCTACTGCGCGTATGATGCTACCTGTTGGCCTTGGCTTAGGACTAGACCCAGCCTTGTTGATCGGCTTAATGCCAGCAGTTTACGGCTACTTCTTCATCCCGAACTACCCATCAGATATCGCAACGGTGAACTTCGATGTCTCTGGCACCACCAAGATTGGTAAGTGGTACTTCAACCATTCATTCATGTCGGTGGGTTTAATCGGTGTAGTAGGCGCATGTTGCTTAGGCTACGCACTGGCACAGATTTTTATCGCTTAATGTATTAGCTTTCTTTGAGATAGCTAAGACAGATTAAACAAAAAC